>JAWODB010000245.1:0-14135 GCA_046483505.1 Phycisphaerae bacterium | reverse complement strand
CGCCGGCCCGCTTGCGGGCCGCCCCCTCTCCCTTCACGGGAGCGGGATGGCTCGTGCTTCGCAGCGAAGCGCTGCTTCGCAGAGTAGCAGGTGAGGGCGAATCACCCCCGCACCGGGCACAGAACGCCGATGACGGGGTACAGGCGGCGGAGGCGGTCGGGGGGAATCACGTCCGTCGGGAACAGTTCCTCGTTCGCCGGCCGCAGCCGGATTTCGTCTTTCCGGGCGGAAACGTACTTCAGGGCGTACTGGAGGCCCCCGTTCTCGTCCTCGTAGATGGCCAGGGCGGGCCGTCCCTCGCGGCCGCTCGGCTCGGCCGGCTCGCCGAAGAGGACGATGCACCCCTCCGCGACGGCGGGTTCCATGCTGGCCCCCCGCACCCGCATGGCGAAGGCGGTGCGGGGATAGCCGGCCGCCCGGACGTAGGTGGCGGCCTCCCGCGGCGGAAACGCCTCCTCGTCCCAGCCGAAGGCCAGCCCGGCCGACGCCTCGCCCACCACGGGCACGAACTCGCCCTGCCGCTCCCGGCGCAGGCGCGCCACGTCGGGGGCGTCGAGGATTTCGGCCTCCGGCCACGCCGTGGCGCGAGCGTCCGAGGTGGGACGGGCCGGCGGGGCGGCCGGCGGCGGTGCCGTCCGGGGCGCAGCCGCCTCCGTGTCGCCGGGCCCGGCGCCGGCGGACGGCGCGGGCGGGGCGGACGGCTCGGCGCCGGGGCGCGCCGCGTCACTGGACACCTGGGGCGCCGCGGCGCTCCCGTCTACGGCCAGGGCGCCGAGGTAGGCGAGCAGGCGCCGGCGGAACGCCTCGTCCTCCTGGGCCCGGCCGCCGACGAGGTCGATGATCTCGCTCGGGCGCAGGGGCTCGCCGTCGGCGCCGACCGCGCCCGGTTCACCCTCGAACACGGGGCCCGCGCCGGTCCGGAGCCAGGCGAGGCGGACGCCGGTGAGGCGCGCCAGGCGCGCCAGGACGTCCACGCTGGGCGCGTTCTCGCCGCGCACGTAGTTCGACAGCCTGGCCTGGCTGATGCCGATCTGTTCGGCGGCTGCGCTTTGCGTGCCGACGACGGCGACCGCCATGCGGAGGCGGGCCTTCAGGTCCAGTTCAGGCGTGGTCACGGATGCCCTCCTTGCATGCCATAAGCGTCCGCTACGATGGGGTCAAGGCCCCGAATTGGCCTTGACAGAATCGCGATCGCTTGAATATAATCATTCCGGCCGCCTGGCCCGTCCGTCAGGCGGCCCAGGGCACGGTGGGGACGGGGCGAAGCCCGCTCCGGTCGCTTCGGAAGCCTCACACCCTTCCGGTGGCTTCTGGTGTCCGATTTCGCCCGCCTGGGCCGGTCCTCAGCCGGCTTCGCCGTCTCCGGATCGACGTCGCGTTCGAGTGCGCGACGGGTACGTTATCGGTAATAGCGGACAAGACCTTGACTCAAAGTTGGCCTCAAGGCGACACCCGTCGGCCCGGCGCCGAGCGAACGCGCGGTATGCGGCGGCCCGTTGAGAGGGTCGCCCGTGCGCCTTCTCCCCACATGTTGCATGCCGGCCGTGCCGGCACTCCAGATATTGCATGCATTATAGGATCCGAGGGCCGGCGGTCAATAAGAAAAAAGTGTAAAGTCCTCGCATTCCCTATGAGAGGTCCGAAGCAGACGGGAGAGAGGCAGGTGACAGCACATAGGCCATAAGTCGTCCGCACCGTCGACGTCGGGGGAGTGGCTTCACTCGCGGTGGCGGCGCTCGATGCCTTGTCCGTCGTGGCCACATCACGCGCGGATTCATCCGACAAGGAGGCGCCACATGGAAGCGGGCCCGAAAGACGGTCGCATCGCCCCCCTCGATCCGGGCGGAACGCCGCCCCCCTCGTCCGACGCCGCCGTCCGGCGCGCCCGCGACGCCCTCGGCCGTCTCCGCGACGCCCTCCGCGCCGCCGGTCACCACACCGGGGACCCGCAATGGGTGGCGGCGGCCCGTCTGACGGAGGTCATGCGCCGGCGCCTGGAGGCGGAGGCTCCGCCCGCCGGCGCTTCGTCCGGGGGCGGAAGCGGGCGAAGTAATACACTGCCGCGCCGAGGAGCGGAACGGCGATGACCACGAGGGCCCACGGGATACGTTCGCGCGGGGGGCCTTCCTCGCGGAACAGGACGTTGATCGTCATGCCGATCCAGAACACCGCCGCCAGGATACCGAGGCCCGCGCCCACAAGGCCCAGGACGCCCACGAAGCACGTGGCGAAGCGTTCCGGATCGGCGGTTTCGGCGGCGAGCATGGCGCCCTCAAAGCCAAAAAACAATATCGAACAAGGAACACTCAAGTAACCAACACCCAAATGACGCCGCCGCCAACGCAACCGGCACTCACGGGCGGCGTTGCGATGGTCGGGTGGACCCGGAGCCCTCTCCCGGCCGGACAAGACCGGCCGGGCCACACGAGCGCGGCCCGCAAGCGGGCCGGCGAACACGGGCGTTCCCGCACAGGTCAGACGGCCCCGGAACCTTCGGGGTACCACACGCGGCGTATGGTGTCAGCCGTTCCCTTCTTGATTGAGCGTTCATCATTCCCTGTTCATCATTGTTGTTCAGCCTTTTCCACCCGCACCCACACCCTTCCCGTCGCGCCCGCGCCGTCCGCCGAGGTGTGCGTGACGGTCGCGATGTAGTCGCCCGGCTTCGCGTACGCGTGGGTCGTGACGGCATAGCCGTCCGGGGCGTGCATGTCGGCGTTGGCATCGGAGCGGACGGTGACCGGCGGCGACCCGTCGCCGAAGTCCCACGTTTCGCCGGTCGGCTTCGTGCGGAAGGTGCGGACCTTGAAGGTCACCTCCTCGCCCGGCTTGACGGGCCAGGTGGGCGAGCAGCACGCGTGGATGCCCGGCGGGAACCCCTTCGGCGGGTCCACCACGACGACGACGCCGAAGTCGACCGCCGTCCGGCCGCGGGCGTCGGTCACCTTGAGGATTTCGCTGTACGTGCCGGGGTTCGCGTACGTGCGGCGGGCGGTCGGCCCCTCGGCGGTCGTTCCGTCGCTGAACGTCCAGTTGTACGCCGTCACCCTGGAACCGAACGCGGCGGAGCGGGAGCCGTCGAGGGTCACCGTCTCGCCGGCGGCGGCCAGGCGGTGCGGCCGGGCGACGGCCACCAGGGCCTCCGGATGGCCCCGGCGGTAGGCCTCCCATACGTAGGCGTAGGCCTCCTCGGTGCCCCACCGGCCGGAGGGCTGACGGCTCTTGGCCTCGAAGTGCAGATGGGTCCATCCGCCGCTGCCGCCCTCCTTGCCGAGGACGCCGATCTGCCGGCCCCGTTTCACGCGGACGCCCGGCCGGATGCCGTCGGCGATCCGCTCCATGTGGCTGTACCGGTAGTACCAGCCGCGCGGGTCCAGCAGGTAGACCACGTCGTACCGCGGCGAGACGGGCGAATCCTCCTTGTGCCCCTCCAGGGTCTTGTCGGCGGCCGAGACGACCAGGCCGTCGGTGGCGGCGTAGATGGGCACCATGCCCTCGGCGCCGCCGAAATCGAGCCCGGAATGATAATAGCACTTGCTGCTGGGCCGCTCGGCCCCGTCCACGTAGACGGGCACGTTGGCCATCTGCGTATCGGAGGCGAAGAAGCGGATGCGGACGGGGCAGGAGAAGGTCTCCGGGCGGATGAGCGGCCCGTCGGCCGGCCAGAGGCGCAGCCGGGCGTCCTTTCCGAGGCCCCACCGGTCCTTGTTCGACGTGGCGTAGAACGAGCGCGTGATGGGGCAGTCGATTCGCACGCCCCCCGCCCGCACCGGCAGGCCGTAGGCGGCACACTCAAGGGTCACCGTTTCATCGTTGACCGTGACGCGGGCGGTGGCCCGGCGGACGGCGCCGCGGACGGTGTCCGTCTCGGCGTCGATGGCGAGGAGTCTGACCGCGGCGCGGGAGCCGTCGGCGAGCGCGACGGTCGTCTCCTCGCCGACGTCGAGTTCGACGACCCGGGGGATCGGTTCGATGGCGTCGGGCGACTCCGCGGCGGCGGCGGCGAGACAGGCCGCGAAAACGGGGGCGATTCCCATCACACGGACGGCGGCGCTGGCCATGATCGGCTCCTGACTGGAAGGCACCGGCTCGATTTCCCCTCAGGATACCGTCGGCGGCCGCGGTCGCCAAGTATCTCTCGACCGCCAGGCGCTTGCATCCTGCGCACGGCGTGGTAGGCTGGAGCGCCGCGAACGCAGGTGCCACGGATTGCTCGTGCCGTGCGCGTGCCGTGCGCGTGGCGTGCGCGGTGGCCAGTCCTGGCCACCGCGCAGGCCCACCAGAACGTAACGAGCGCGGCGGGCAAGACTGCCCGCCGCGCAGACGCGCGGAAGCATGGCACCCTTGCGGTGAATCGGCGCCCGCACGAACCGTCAGACGATAGGCCACCGTTTCACGAGAGCGAAAGGACCCGACGCATGACGCATCTCACCCCGTTGCGAACCGTTCGGACGGCGGCCGTGGCCCTGGCGGCCGGCGGCCTGCTCCTGTCGGCCCTGGCGGCCGGTCCGCTTCAGGCGGCGGAGAAGAAGGACGAGAACGCCGACGGCCTCGGCTACACGAGCACGGGCCTCGTGCCGGGGCAGACGTGGCACGTGCACGACCGGAACCGCCCGCATCCGCCGGTCATCACGCCGCCCATGCCGCCGCGGGAGGAACCCGCCTCGCCCCCGTCCGACGCGGTCGTCCTGTTCGGCGGCAAGAACCTGGACAAGTGGTTCACCCGCAAGAAGGGCAAGGTCCTGCCGGCCCCCTGGAAGGTCGAGCACGGGTACGCGGAAGTGCGCGGCGGCACGATCTACACGAAGGAGACGTTCGGCGACTGCCAGTTGCACGTGGAGTGGATGGCCCCCGCGCCGCCCAAGGGCCACGCCCAGCACCGCGGCAACAGCGGCGTCTTCTTCTGCGACGGCAAATACGAGGTCCAGGTCCTCGATTCCTACCGGAACAAGACGTACGCGGACGGGCAGGCGGCCGCCGTCTACGGCCAGCATCCGCCGCTGGTGAACGCCTGCCGCCCGCCCGGCCAGTGGCAGACGTACGACATCATCTGGCACGCCCCGCGGTTCAAGGAGGGCAAACTCGAGCGGCCGGCGACTATCACGGTCTTCCACAACGGCGTGCTCGTCCAGGACCGGTGGGAGGTGCTCGGCGAGACGTTCCACAAGCGGCCGGCGGCGTATCGCCCGCACCCGCCGGAGGGGAGCATCGTGATCCAGGACCACGGCAGCCCGGTCCGGTTCCGGAACATCTGGCTCCGCCCGCTCGAGGGTGAGGCGGAGTAGACGCCGTTCGAGCCGGCGGGTGGCATGCTTTTGCCGCATCCTGCGCGGTGTATCTCCGCATGCACCGCGCCAGACGGGTGTGCACGCGGTCGCACCGCCGTCGTTGAGCCGGCGACCGGAGGTCGCCGCGAACGTCGAAAGGGGCTCGGCGCGCCACGTGACCGGCGACGTACCGTCGCCGGCTCAACGGTGGGGTGGCCGGCTCCGGATGGCACGCGAAAACGTTCTTAACCCAACGAAAGGACCCGCCATGACCCCGCCCACGCCCGACGGCATGAACCGCCGCCGATTCCTGACGACCGCCGCCGCCGCCGGGGCCGCCGGTTTCGCCATCGTCCAGGCCAAGAGCGTCCGGGGGAGCGAGGCGCTCTCGATCCTGAACCTCGGCCTCGTCGGCGCCGGCGGCCGGGGACGATGGATCGCCAAACTCTTCCGCGACGACGGCGGGTACAAGGTCACCGCCACGCACGACTATTTCGCCAGCCGCAGCGGGGCCGCCGGCAAGGAGCACGACGTGCCGGAGAAGCACCGCTTCGCCGGCCTGGAGGGGTACAAGGGCCTCATCGCGAGCGGCGTGGACGCCGTCGCCATCATCAGCCCGCCGTACTTCCACCCCCGGCAGGCCGCCGACGCCATGGAGGCCGGCAAGCACGTGTACCTGGCCAAGCCGATCGCCGTCGACGCCCCCGGCTGCCGGTCCATCCTCGCGAGCGGCAAGAAGGCCACCCGCAAGAAGCAGGTCTTCCTGGTGGACTTCCAGACCCGGGCCGACACGTTCTACATCGAGGCCCTGAAGCGGGTGCACGCGGGCGCCCTCGGCACGTTCGCCTTCGGCGAATCGACCTACCACGCCAACCGCATCGGCAAGAAGGGCGAGGACCAGACGGCCGAGGGGCGCCTCCGCAACTGGGTCTTCTTCAAGGCCCTCTCCGGCGACATCATCACGGAACAGAATATCCATACGCTGGACGTGATGAGTTGGATCATGAACACCCCGCCCGTGACGTGCTGGGGCACCGGCGGACGCAAGGTCCGCACCGACGCCGGCGACTGCTGGGACCACTTCGCCCTCACCTACCAGTACCCGGAGAACGTCGGCATCGCCTTCTCCAGCCGCCAGTTCAACGGGCACGGCACGAAGCCGGACGGCATCCGCAACCGCATGTTCGGCGCCGAGGGCGTCCTGGAGACGCAGTACGGCGGCGAGGTGCTCATCCGCGGCAAACACTTCTGGCGCGGCGGCAAGTGCCCCGGCATCTACAAGGAGGGGGCCGTCACGAACATCCGCACCTTCGCCGAGCACATCCTGGCCGGCAAGGTCGACAACCCCACCGTCGAGCCGTCCGTCCGCTCGAACCTGGTAACCGTCATGGGCCGCACCGCCGCCTACGAGGGACGCGTCGTGACGTGGGACGAGACCGTCAAGTCGAACGAGACGATGGAGCCGGACCTGTCGGGACTGAAGGCGTAAGGGCGAGGCAACGGCAAGACAACAATGATGAACGAGGAATGATGAATAATGAATGATGAGGCGCGGGGTGGCAGGCTGCCATTCTGAGGCCCCGCTTGCGGGACCGAAGCATCTCGCCGTGCGAACGACCGGACGGCCACGACCACGGCGAGATCCTTCCTCGGCCGTACGGCCGCCTCCGGATGACAAACGGAGGCGTTCCACGGTCCGTGCCGTCGCCCCGGGTCCATTCATCATTCCACGTTCATCATTCCCCGTTCATCATTGTTGTTTTGCCGTCACACCGGCGGCGCATTCTTCACGGCCTTCACGCGCTCCGCCGTCGGCGGATGGGAGGCGAAGTACGGCCCCAGGCCGAGCGCGTCGGCCATTCCCTCGCTCCGCAGGCGGTCCAGGCGCTCCAGAAGCCGCACGGCCCCCTCGCGTCCGTAGCCGGCCGCGTCGGCGAGGCGGGCCCCGAGTTCGTCCGCCCCGACCTCGCGGTCCCGCGAATACGCCCCCGTCAGGTACTTGACGCCCACGTGCCGGACCCACGCCCCGAGGCCGCTCCGGGCCGCAATCGCCCGCGACGCCGCCGCGGTGGCCGAGTCCGACAGCACGCGGTCCAGGGCGTGCCCGCGGATGACGTGGGCCATCTCGTGCGCGATGACGAACGCGAGTTCCTCCTCCCGCCGCTCGCACAACTCCACCAGCGGACGCGTGACGAACACGAACCCGCCCGGCAGGGCGAACGCGTTCGGCGTCTCGCCCCGCACGACCGAGACCTCGAACGTCCGGTCTTCCTGCGTCACGCACGCCGCCAGCCGCCGGCCGATGTCCTGCACCAGCCGGGCGGTCTCGGCATCGTCGTCCGTCCCGAGTTGCCGGCGGACCTCCTGGGCCATGTCGCGGCCGACGTCGTACTCGGCCCGCAGGGCCTCCTTCGTGGTGCCCGTCAGCGAGGTCCAGACCCACTTGCCCTTCCGGACGCCCGGCCCGGCCATGTGCCCGAGTTTTCGCATCCAGCCGGCCACGGTGTCCACTCCTTTCAACCGACGTGCGCGGCGGGTCTCCGCACCCGCCGCGCTACCGCCGGGTGCCACGCTTTCGCGCTTCTGCGAAAGCGTGCGCCTCCGGCGCGGGGAAGCGCATGCTTCCCGGGCGGCGCGAAAGCATGCCACCCGAATAAGAAGGTTCCCGGGCCGTCTGACCCATGCGGAAACGCCCGTGTTCGCCGGTCCGCTTGCGGGCCGCGCCCCACACGGGCCACAGGCCCGTCCCTTGATGATTGGTTAGTGGGCGTTCCTTGTTCGCTATTGTTGTTTCGCCTCTCCCTGAGAGCCTAGACCCGACACGCCGCCGTGTCAACCCTGCCGACCTTCCGCTTTATCTTGCGCGGGGCACCGTCTATACTTGACGGCCGGCCGGCAGCCCAACGAAAGGAGCGTCCATGCGCTGCATCCGCACCGCCCTCGCCGTCCTGCTTCTCGCCGCCGTGCCGACCCTCGCCGCGGCCGCCGCCGAAGAGGCGTGCGTCCTCAAAGGCGGCGAGACGATCCTCTTCTTCGGCGACTCCATCACCCAGGGCGGCGCGTACGTCGAGGACGTCGAAGCCTTCCTCCTCACCCGTTTCCCGGACAAACGGTTCCGCATCGTCAACGCCGGCATCTCGAGCGAGACGATCTCCGGCACGAGCGAACCGGACCACGATCCCCGCCGGCCGTGGGCCCACCAGCGGTTCGACCGCGACGTCGCCGCCGCCCGGCCCGACATCGTCGTCGCGTGCTTCGGCATGAACGACGGCAACTATCACCCGTTCGACCACCTGAAGTTCCGGAAGTACCGGGCGGGCGTCCGGCGGCTCATCGACCGGTGCAAGCGCATCGGCGCCCGTACCGTCTTCCTGACGCCGCCGCCGTTCGACCCCTACCGCCGACGCGCCGGCGACCCGGGCGCCGTCCACTACGGCTACCGGTACCCCGCCGTCGATTACGACGTGACGCTGGAGGTGTACAGCGACTTCCTCGTGGGCCTGCGGCCGGAGGGGTTCCTCGTGGCGCCCGTCCACGACGCGATGAACCGGCACCTCCGCGAGCGGCGGAAGGAGAAGGTGAGTTTCTATCTCTCCGGCGACGCCGTCCACCCGAACGCCACCGGCCATTGGCTGATGGCCCAGACGCTCCTCGAGACCCTCCGCGTGCCGGCCGACGTCGCCCACGCCGAGATCGACGCGAAGGCGATGAAGGTCGTCGCCGGCGACGTGAAGGGCCTGAAGAAGGAAAACGGCGGCATCGCCTTCACCTGGACGACGCCCCTGCCGATGCCCGTCGATCCCGCTTGGGACGCGAAGTCTCTGCAGGTCGAACGGACCTTCGACCGTCTCAGCCGGTACACCCTCACCGTCACGGGCCTGGACGCGGGCCGGTACCATCTGCACGCCTCCCACGTGAAGGCGGGGTACGTCACCGCCGCGGACCTTTCCGCCGGTATCGACCTGAACGCCGTCGCCGACTGGCCGCTGACCGTCGTGGCAAAACAGGTCCTGGCGCTCGTCCGGAAACGCCGCCGGACCATCTACAAGGCGTGGCGCCAAGGGCTGAGGACGGGCAAGGAGGGCGCGGGCCAGGACGCCATCCGCAAGGCCGAGGCCGACACCGCCGACCGCCTCAGGTTCGCCCACGCCACCGCCACGCCCATGCGCCTTGAAGTCCGCCTCGTGCCGGCGAAGTAGTCGGCGGCCGGCGCTCCGCCCGTTGAGCCGGCGACCGAAGGTCGCCGCGAACGCGCGACGCGTGCCGGCGCGCCAGCGCCCGGCGACGTGCCGTCGCCGGCGACGTTGAGCCGGCGACCGAAGGTCGCCGCGAATGCGCGAAGCGTCGCAGCGCGCTAAACGACCGGCGACGTGCCGTCGCCGGCTCAACGCGCCATGATCTACAGGCCGAAGGCCTCATTTGACATTTGGCATTTGACATTTAACATTAGCCGAGCACCCCCATGCCGACGCCCAAGAGCATTCTGAACCACGTCCTCGGCCCCGTCATGCGGGGCCCGTCGAGTTCCCACACCGCCGGGGCGTACCGCATCGGGGCCCTGGCCCGGTCGCTGCTCGGCGGCCCGCCCGTCCGGGCCGTCTGCACGTTCGACCCGGCCGGCTCCTACGCCGCCTGTTACCGCGAGCAGGGGGCCGACCGCGCCTTCGCCGCCGCCCTGCTCGGCTGGTCCATCACCGACGAGCGTTTCCACCGGGCCCTCGACGCCGCCGCGGACGCCGGCATCGACGTCGCCTTCCGCGTCGAACCGCTCGCCGAGCCCGACCACCCCAACGCGGTGGACTTAGGTCTGGCGGCCGCCGACGGCCGGACGCTCCGCGCCCGGGCCCGGTCCGTCGGCGGCGGGGCCGTCGAGGTGACCCGCCTGGCCGGCCGGCCCGTGCACGTGACGGGCGAGGCCCACGTCGTCCTCGTCGAAACGGAGTCCGGCGCCGCCGAGACCGTCGCCCGCCGCCTCGCGGCCGACGGGGCGTGCCTCGCCCCGCCCGAGACGCAGGAGCGCGACGGCCTGGCCCTCGTCACCGCCCGCCGCACGGCGCCCCTGCCGCCGGAGGACCTCGCCGCCCTGCGGGCCGAGGCCGGCGTCCGAACCGTCTGGACGGCCGAGCCGCTCCTCTATCCCCAGCCCGGCCGGCCGCTGTTCGAGAGCGCCGCCGAGATGGTCGCCCTGTGCGCGGGCCGCGGCCTTTCGCTGGGCGAGGCGGCCCTGGAATCGGAGGCCGCCCTCCTCCGGGTGCCGGCGGAGGAGGTCCTGGCGGAGATCGACCGGCGGCTCGCCGTCATGGCGGCCGCCGTGGAACGGGGCCTGGCGGACCCGCCGGCGATGCAACTCCTCGCCCCCTCGGCCGGGGCCGTCTACGAGGCCGAGGCCGACGGACGCCTCGCCGCGGGGGGCCTGGCGACCCGCGCCGCCGCCCGTGCCCTGGCGGCCATGCACGTGGCCAGCGGGGGAGGCGTCGTCTGCGCCGCCCCGACCGGCGGGGCCGCCGGCGTCCTGCCCGCCGTCTTTGTGACGTGGCGGACGGAGCGCGGGCTCGAGGGTCGCGATGCCGCCCTCGCGCTCCTCGCCGCCGGGGCCGTCGGCCAGATCATCGCCACGCGGGCGACGTTCGCGGCCGAGGTCGCGGGGTGCCAGGTCGAGATCGGCGCCGCCGGCGCCATGGCGGCCGCCGCGTGCGTCCAGGCGGCGGGGGGGACGGCGGGCCAGGCGGCCGATGCCGCCGCCGTCGCCCTTCAGAACGCCATGGGCTCGGTGTGCGACCTCGTCCAGGGCATCGTCGAGATCCCGTGCCACACCCGCAACGCCGCCGCCGCCGCCGGGGCGTTCGTCTGCGCGGACCTCGTCCTGGGCGGGTACGCCAACCCCGTGCCGCTCGACGAGACGGTCGACGCGGTGCTCTCGGTCGGCCGGATGCTGCCGCCGGAACTCCGCTGCACGGCCCTGGGGGGCCTGGCCCAGGCGCCCTCGGCCAAGGCCCTGCGCCGGCTCGGTGAAGAAGGCTCGTAGCGCCGCCCGCCCGGCCGGCGACCGAAGGTCGCCGCGACAGCGCGAAGCGTGCCAAGTCGGCAAAACGACCGGCGACGTGCCGTCGCCGGCTCAACACGGTGTCGTGGTTGTTGCCGTTACTCAGTCACTCAGTTACTCCGTTACTCAGTCACTGACTCTGGAGCCGCCCATGCCCGACGCCACCCTCCGATTCCTCTCCGCCGACGAGGTCCGGCGTGCCCTGCCGATGCGTGAGGCCGTCGAGGCGATGAAACGGGCCCTGGCGGCCCTCTCGGCGGGCGAGGCCCTGGTCCCCCCGCGGACGCACCTCGCCCTGGGCGATCCGTCCGACGAGGCCGCCGCGCGGCGCCCGCCCGGCACGGCCCTCGTCATGCCGGCCTGCGCCCCCGCCGACGGGCGGCTGGGCGTCAAGATCGTCACCCTGCTGGAGGGCAACCGGGACCGCGGCCTGCCGCTGCTCCAGGGCCTCATGGTCCTTTTCGATGCGACGACCGGGTCGCCCCTGGCCGTCATGGACGCCGCCGCGCTGACGGCCGTCCGGACGGGGGCGGCGAGCGGGGCCGCGACCGACCTCCTGGCCCGTCCGGACGCGCAGGCGGCCGCCGTCTTCGGCGCGGGCGTCCAGGGCCGGACCCAACTGGAGGCCGTCTGCGCCGTCCGGACGATCCGCCGGGCCCGCGTCTTCGACCTGGACGGGGCGGCGGCCGGGCGGTTCGCCGAGGAGATGGCCGGGCGGCTCGGCATCGCCGTCGAGGCCGCCGCCACGCCCCCCGAGGCCCTCGACGGGGCGGACGTGGTCTGCACCGCGACGACGGCGTCGGAGCCGGTCTTCGAGGATGGGGACCTCGCCCCGGGCGTCCACCTGAACGCCGTGGGGGCGTACCAGCCGCCCGCCCGCGAGGTGCCCGCCGAGACCGTCTGCCGGGCCCGCGTCGTCGTGGACCAGCGGGCCGCGGCCCTGGAGGAGGCGGGGGACCTGGTGGTGCCCATCCGCGACGGGCTCATCACGGCGGATCACATCGCGGCCGAGGTCGGCGAGATCGTCGCCGGACGGGCCGCCGGGCGCGAGTCCGAGGCGCAGGTGACCCTATTCAAGTCCGTCGGCGTGGCGGTGGAGGACGTGGCGGCGGCCTCGGCGGCCCTGGCGGGGGCCGAGCGGCTCGGCCTCGGGACCGCCGTGCGGCTCTGAGCCCGGGCCGGCAAGGGCTCGGCGTATCTCGCGCGTCGATCGGCCTGTTGAGCCGGCGACGGCTTGTGAGGGCGGAGCCGGAAGGCGAAGCCCCGCACGTCGCCGGTCGTTCGACGGGAGGCATGCACTGGCGCTTCGCGGCGACCTGCGGTCGCCGGCTCAACGGTTCCGCCAGTGGGGCTGGGAATCGATATTCTGAGAAAACGCGATTTCGCCGGAACCCGGAAAATGCGCGTTTTCGCGACCCGGATCGTCGATTCTGGCGCGTGAGGGACGATTTGGGGGTGGAATGTTAAAATGGGTAAGGCAAAACGCGCCCCTTTTTTGTGGTTTTTGATCGAAACGCGCCGAAACGCGCGATTTCTGCCCCGGAATTTTCGGCTTTTTTCCGAGCATCGAAGCGAGGCCATATGAATTAAAAGGGCTCTCCTCCGAAAAAGTTGGTATCGTCCCAAAGGTGGGGGACGCCCCCACGACAGGAGGGCTTCGGCCTCGGCTCCGAGGCTGCCAGGGGACGCCCCTTTCGCCCCGTCGCCTCGGCGTCGGCCCGGAGCCCTTGCGGGCCCTGCGTGAGGCCGACGCCGAGGCGACGGGGCTCCAGGGGCTTGAGGGGGGGCCACGATGGGGGGTTTTCCCCCTTTGCGGGAAAGCGCGGCGGGTACGGAGACCCGCCGCGCTTGGCCTTCTGCTTGCGTTGGGCTTGGGCCGAGGGGGTCTGGGGGAGAAGGGGTCTCCCCCAGGGTGTGCCTCGCCGGAAGGCGCTGACCGGGCCATGAGGCGCTCGCCCCCCACTTCTGGGACGTTTTACCAATCCGTTGCACCCGGCGGCCGGATGCGGTATCACAGCGGCATGAGCATCCTCTTCGACGCCCGCGACGTGCCGGAACCCCAGGACGAAGGGCCGGAGACCGTCTGGTCGCTGACCCGGCGGATCCGCGACCTGCTGGAGGTCGAGTTCCCGCAGGTCTGGCTCGTGGGGCAGGTGTCGAACCTGAAGCGGCACTCGTCCGGGCACGTCTTCTTCAGCCTGAAGGACGACCGGGCCAGCATCCGGTGCGTCGTGTGGCGGTCGGACGCCGAGCGGCTGCCGGCCGAGATGGCCGACGGCCTGGAGGTGGAACTCCGCGGCCGCCTGTCGGTCTTCCCGCCGCAGGGCACGTACCAGGTGTACGCGACGCGCGTGACGGCCCGCGGCGTGGGGCGGCTGGAGGTCGCGTTCCGCCAGATGAAGGAACGCCTGGAGAAGGAAGGCCTGTTCGCCCCGGAGCGCAAGCGGCCCCTGCCGCGGTTCCCGCGGACGATCGGCGTCGTGACGAGCCCGACGGGGGCGGCCGTGCGGGACATCTTCCACGTCCTCGGCCGCCGGTGGCCGTGCGGGCGCATCGTCCTCGCGCCCAGCCGCGTCCAGGGCGCGGGGGCGGCCGAGGAGATCGCCCGCGGCATCGCGAACCTGAACCGCCTGGGCGGCGTGGACGTGCTGATCGTCGGCCGCGGCGGCGGCAGCCTGGAGGACCTCTGGCCGTTCAACGAGGAGGCGGTGGCCCGGGCGATTGCGGCCTCCGGGGTGCCGGTCGTCTCGGCGGTCGGACACGAGACGGACGTTTCGATCAGCGATTTCGTGGCCGACGCGCGGGCGCCCACGCCGTCGGCGGCG
>JAWODB010000235.1:0-13961 GCA_046483505.1 Phycisphaerae bacterium | reverse complement strand
CCAGGGGCTTGCGGGGGCGTGTGGATGAGACAGTCCCCCGCTTGCGTTGGGCCTGGGAAGAGGGGGTCTGGGGGAGAAGGGTTCTCCCCCAGGGTGTGTTTGGGGGAGGCGTCTCGATGGGCCGCCGGCCGCTCGCCCCCACCTTTGGGACGGTACTCCCAAATCACGCATCGTCGGGGTCTTCCTCTTCGTTGCGTTCCTCCTCGGCGCGGCGGCGTATCTCCTCCTCCATCGGGTCCAGGGGCAGGAACCGGTCGCGGTCGTACGGCGGGTCGACGTGGTCCGGCATCGGGTCGTCCGGGAAGTCGCGGAGCCAGTGTTGGCGTTCCTCCTCGTCGGCGTAGTGCTTCAGATGGAGATACATATCCTCTTCGCTGCCGCTGCCGAGGATGTCGAGGTGGGTGATCCACCCGGAATCGGGCGGCAGGTCCGGCCCGCCCTCGCGCAGCAGGTCGTTCCAGAGGAGGTCGTAAAGCTGGCGGTCGCTCAGGTGGTTCGTCGAGGAGAGGAACGTGCGGAGGCCCGCGAGGCCGTGGATGACCTCCCACAGTCTGGCCGACAGGGCCTCCTCGTCCAGCGTTTCGGGGGGCGGCAGGTCGATGCCCGCCTTCGTCAACTGCTCGAAGTGCGTGGTGTGCGGGGCCGTCTCGAACGCGACGACGTTCTCCCAGTACTGCTCCATGACGTCCGGCGGGGCGTCGGGGTCCTCGTAGGAGACCATCTCGCCTCCGGCGATTTCCTCCGCCTGGCGACGCAGTTCGTTGACGTGGATCTCCTGGTCCACGCGCTGCAGGTCGTCCGGGTCGTCCACCGGCATGGCAATCTCCTTGTGCCGCATGTGCGGCGTCACTGTAGCACCGGCGTCGGCGGTTCGCAAGCGGCTGCGCGGGGCGTTATAATGGCGGCGTTGAAGTCGAACGAGCAAGGAAGGCGTATGATCTTCGAGAGCGATTCCCCCGAGATCCGTTGGGCCAACGACCTGACCGCCCACACGTGGCGGTGCCGGGCCCAGCGGACCGTCGAGGCGGCGTGCGGCGTCGGCCTGCCCGAAGCCCTCGCTGACGGCCCCGCGACGGCCGAAGGCGCCGCCGGCGCGCGCGGCCTGGATGCCCAGGCGGTCGAGAAGGTGCTCATCGTCCTCTCGGCCCTGGGCCTGGCGGACCGCGAGGCAGACGCCTGGCGCCTGACGCCGAAGGCGGAGGCCACCCTCCTGCCGGACGCCCCGCTGTACCAGGGGAACATCCTGGCCCACCACGCCCAGGTCGGGGCGTTCTGGGCGGACCTGGAATCGGTCCTTCGCGGCGAGGAGGGGGGCTGGGTCTTCTCGTCCGAGGGGAACGACCGCATGCGGTCCACCCGCGACTTCGTCCTCGGGATGCACAACATGGCGATGGCCGGACGGGCCGCCGCCTTCTGCGAGCGGGTGGACCTGGCCGGGCGGCGGACCCTGGTGGACGTGGGCGGCGGGCCGGCCTCGTACGCAATGGCGCTCTGCGAACGATACCCGGACCTCTCGGCCACGGTGCTCGATTTGCCGGAGGCGGTCGAGATGGCGCGCGGCCTCATCGGGCGGTTCGGCATGGAGGGGCGGGTCCGGGCCGAGGTCGCCGACTGGAACGAGGTCGAGTTCGGCACGGACGTGGACGCGGTGCTGCTCTCGAACGTCCTGCACGGTCCCGGGCGGGGAGCGGAGATGCGCCTGGCGAAGGCCTACCGGGCCCTGGCGCCCGGCGGCGTCCTCCTGGTCCAGGATTTCGTGATGAATCCCGACCGGACGGGCCCGCTCGTGCCGGCCGTCTTCAACCTGATGGTCGGCGCGTACTCGCTGACGGAGTTGCGCGCCCTCATCCTGGCCGCCGGCTTCGAGGAGCCGGGCGTCCAGCCGATGCCCGAGCCGTTCGGCAGCACGATCCTGACGGCCGGGAAGGTGGGTTAAACAACAAGGATATGGCGCGGTGGTTCTCCGTAACCACCGCGCCCCCGTGATGCGCGCGGCGGGTACCCCTCGGCTTCGCTCGGGACAGGCTCCGACCCGCGGCGCGCCAAACACGGGCTGCATGAAGCGCGGTGGTTACGGAGAACCACCGCGCTACCACCCAAGGTTAAACCGCTCCAGCCGCGAGGCGCAGCCGCGCGCGTTCAGTTACGCGCCGGCGGCCGATACGGTTTCGCCTTGCCGGGGAAGACGGTCCGTCCCAGCGCCTCGGCCGTGGCGTCGTCGATGGCGTTCAGGACGAAGAGGACGACGCCCCGCGTCCCGCGTCGGCGGCAGGCCTCGACCTGTTTGCCGATTTCGGCCGCCCGGTCCTCGCCCGTCTTCTCGGGGGCGATGCGGTACGCCCCGATGCCGGGGATGAGGCGCGCCAGCGACGGCGCCACCTCGCGCCACGCCGGGAAGTGCTCTTCGAACCGCTCGAGCGATGCCTCGTAAGCCATCGGCATGACGTAATCGCACAGCCGCTCGCGGTGCCAGCGCGGCCAGTCCTGGAGCACGTGGGCGGCGTGGTCGGGCGTGCGGAAGACGGCCGCCGTCACCAGGGTGCCGGGCCGGACCGTCGGGGCGCCCTCGGCCACGCGGCGGACGAGGTCGGTGACCTGGTCCATGCGCCAGCGGTCCCAGACGGCCCACTTCGCCTTCTCGGCCGCCAGGTCGAGTTCGCGGTCCGCGACCGGCAGGTGGGGCGAGGGCGGGTCCGTCGGATGCATCGCCTTCCATCCCGCGAAATACCGGCCGGACCGCTTGAAGCCGAGCAGCCGCCGGGCCGAGGCGTGCCGGTTGACCGCCCGGACGGGCCCGTCCGAGAAGACCGCCACGCCGCCGGCCTCCACGTGGGCGAGCAGGTGCCGGGCCACCTCGTCCGGCATGTCGTAGATGCCGTGCATGACGACGGCGGCGCCGGCGGGCAGGTTTGGCAGGTCGGCGTCGGTGGCGCGGCGGACCTCGTATCCCCATCCCTGCATGAGGTCGCGGCCGATGGCGAAATAGGACCCGCGCCGGTCGCCCATCCCTTCGGAGGCGAGGGCGAACACGCGGTCGCCCGCTTCCACGCCCCGCTCGGCGAGGAGGCGCTTGAGGCCGGTGCCCACGGCCATCGGGCACCACCGGTGCACGTGCCAGTTCAGCAGGACGACGCGTCCCTTGCCGAGGTCGTTGACGGCGACGGCCGGGTCGCCGTTCTCGAACCGTGCCAGGAGGCGGGCGGTCGTCGGCTGGACCAGCGGGTTGCCGGAGACCGTCCCGAGGGCCGGCAGTTCCGGGTACCGGATGGACCGGATGTCGAAGCCCGTCTCTTCCCTCACGCGCTCCCGGCACGCGGGGCAGGCGCACACGGTCTTGCTGCTGAAGCGGATGTAGTCGAAGTGGAGGCCGTCGAGGGGGTACCGGCGGAGGCAGTCGAGCATGAGGTCGGCCTGCCACGTGCGGACGGCCGGTCGGCACAGGTCGAACCAGGGGGCCTTGCGTCCGGAGAGATGGACGGCCCGCCACTCGGGCTGCTGGTCCAGGATGCCCTTCTTGCCGCGCGTGTGGTACGACCCGTTGACGAACCAGGCGTGCATCTGGATGCCGCGTCGATGGGCCTCGGCGACGGCGTAGCCGAGGGGGTCGAAGTCGTCCGGGACGCCGTCGAGCAGGGGGGCCATGTCGGTGCGGTAGGCGGCGTGCCCGCCCCAGTAGTAGACGAGCAGGTAGACGGCATTCAGGTGCATCGCCTCGGCCCGGTCGAGCATGCGGTCGGCGTCGGCCCGGGTCTTCCAGTGCGTGGCGTGGGCCCAGGCGCCGCGGAGTTCGACGGGCTGCTCGGCGGCGGGCGCGGCGGCCGCCAGCGACGTCAAAACGACCGCCGTGAGGATGATATGGCGCATGGGATGATCTCCTTCCGGCCCGAGGGGCGGCGGATTCGTCTTGCCTCGCTCGGCCGGGACCGCGATAAAGGCCTTGCCGCGAGGCCACTGTACCCGGCCGCGCGCCCGGCTGCAACGGAACGTCAGGCGGGTCTGACGCAACGGGTGCCACTGGCTGCTTGCCAGCCAGTGTTTCGCGGATGTCGGGGCGCACTGGCGGACAAGCCGCCAGTGGCACCCCGCAAGGTGAAGGCTGACAGAATCCAAGGAGCCGCCTATGTCCCGTCGAACCATCGTGTTGGCGGCGTGGACCGTCCTGGCCGCTGCCGCCGCCGCGGGGGCCGGTGAGGCCGCCGTCTTCAACGTGCGCGAGTACGGCGCGACAGGCGACCGGTCGGCGCTCGACACGGCCGCCATGCAGAGGGCCGTCGACGCCTGCCACAACGCGGGCGGCGGGACCGTTCTGGTGCCCGCCGGCGATTACCTCTCTGCCACCGTTCGCCTGAAGGACGGTGTCACGCTGCGCCTGGCCAAAGGCGCGACCCTGTGGATTACGCCCGAGAAGGCGCACTACGACGGCACCCGGCACCTCCTGACGGCCGAGGACGCCACCGCCGTGACCGTGGAAGGCGAGGGCGAGATCAACGGCCAGGCCACCGGCGATTACGGCGGCCGGTGGGGCCGGCCGAAGCGGCCGGCGTTTCGCACCGGCGTCCTCCTCTTCCACCGCTGCCGTGACGTGGCGGTGCGCGGCATCACCATCCGCCACAGCGACTCCTGGACGCTCCACTTCAAGCGGTGCACGCACGTGACCGTGGAGGACGTGACGATCCGGAACAACTACCGGCGGCTGAACTCCGACGGCATCGACCCGAACATGTGCCGCCATGTCCGCATCCGGCGGTGCGACATCGTCGCCGGCGACGATTGCGTCGTCCTGAAGGCCACCGAGGCCGCGGCGTGCGAGGACGTCGTCGTGACGGACTGCGTGCTGGAGTCGGCGGCGTCGGCGATCAAACTCGGCACCGAGTCGCACGGCGATTTCCGGAACATCCGCTTCGCAGGCTGCACGATCCGCAACTCGTTCACGGGCATCGGCTTCTACCTGAAGGACGGCGGCACGATGGAGCACGTCCGGTTCGAGAACATCCGCATCGAGACGTGTCCCGAGACCGTCCGTACCGTGACGCCGATCTTCATGGACATCGAGCGGCGGCACAAGGACTCGAAGGTCGGGACCATCCGCGACGTGACGTTCGAGGACATCGCCATCCGTTCCGGCTCCGGCGTCCTGATCCAGGGGATGCCCGAGAGCCCCATTCGCGACCTCACGCTCAAGGACGTCCGCTTCCGCGTGGACAAGCCGGATGATTACCGCAAGCGGCACAAGCCGGTGGGCGGGCGGCGGACGGTGCGCGGCCAGCGCGACACGGAGTTCGCCCGTCTGCCGGCGTACGTGACGCTGGCCCACGTGACGGGCCTGCGCGTGGAGGACCTCGCGGTCCGCGTGCCGGAGGCGGCGATGAAGCAGTACGACCGCTCGGCGCTGTGCGGCCGGTTCCTGGAGGGCGCCCGTCTTCGCGGCGTGCGCCGCGAGCCGGGGCCGGAGGCCGGCGAGCGGCCGGTCGTCGACCTCCGGGACTGCACGGCCGTGCAGGTGCTTGACGGTTCGTGAGTCTTCGCGGCGGCGTCGGAGAGGCAGGGCATGGTCAGCGCGGTGGGTCTCCGTACCCACCGCGCGCCCAAACGGATGCGCGACGGGTGCGGAGACCCGCCGCGCCCCGCGCTTGAACCGCCGGCCCCGGGGCGGTATGATACCCCAAGCGGCCGGGCGCGGCGGGCCGGCCACCGTCGGCCCGGACCGGCCGTCTGCCCGGGTGCCTGCAACACGAAGGGGTCTGCGCTCATGGGAGGTTTCTTCGGCGTCGTTTCCCGCGAGGAATGCATCGAGGACCTGTTTTACGGAACCGATTACCACAGCCATCTGGGCACGCGCCGCGGCGGCCTGGCGGCGGACAACGGCGGGTTCATCCGGTTCATCCACGACATCACGAACGCCCAGTTCCGCTCGAAGTTCGAGGACGACATCCAGAAGATGTACGGCCGCCGCGGCATCGGCGTCATCAGCGACTACGAGGACCAGCCGCTCATCATCGGGTCGCATCTGGGCGTCTACGCCATCGTCACGGTGGGCGTGGTGCAGAATGCGGCGGCGCTGGCCCGCGAGATGTTTGCCGAGCGAACGGCCCACTTCGCCGAGATGGCCGGAGGCGACATCAACCCGACCGAACTCGTCGCGGCGCTCATCAACCAGGGCGAGACGTTCACGGACGGCATCCGGCGGGCCCAGAAGGCCGTCCGCGGGTCGTGCTCGATGCTCCTGCTGGCACCCGACGGCCTCTACGCGGCCCGCGACGCCTACGGCCGGACGCCCGTCGTCGTCGGCCGCAAGGACGGCACTTGGGCCGCCACCCTCGAAACCTGCGCCTTTCCGAACCTCGGCTACACGGTCGAGCGGTACCTCGGTCCGGGCGAGATCGTGCGCCTGACGGCCGACGGTGTCGAGCAGATGGCGCCGCCGGGCGATGCCATGCAAATCTGTACGTTCCTCTGGGTCTACTACGGGTACCCCGCCTCCAGTTACGAGGGCGTCAACGTGGAGGTCGTCCGGAACCGGTGCGGGGCGGCCCTGGCGCGGCGCGACCGCGTGGAGGTGGACCTCGTCTCCGGCATCCCGGACTCCGGCACGGGCCACGCGCTCGGGTATGCGGCGGCGGCCAAGGTCCCGATGGAGCGGCCGTTCGTCAAGTACACGCCCACGTGGCCCCGCAGTTTCATGCCGCAGGACCAGCGCATCCGCGACCTGGTGGCCCGGATGAAACTGATCCCCATCCGCCACCTCATCGAGGGCAAGCGGCTGCTCTTCTGCGAGGACTCGATCGTGCGCGGCACGCAGTTGAAGGACACGATCCAACGCCTTTACGAGGGCGGGGCGAAGGAAGTGCACATGCGGCCGGCGTGCCCGCCGCTTATCTACGGGTGCCGGTTCCTCAATTTCTCGCGGTCCCGCAGCGAGATGGACCTGGCCGCACGCCGGTCCATCGCCGAACTCGAAGGCGCCGCCGGCGCCTCGCCGGAGGGCTACGACGACCCGGATTCCGAGAAGTACGCCCGCATGGTCGACGGCATCCGCCGCCGCCTGAACCTGACCAGCCTCCGGTACCAGCGGCTGGACGACCTCGTCGAGGCGGTCGGCCTGCCGAAAGACAAACTCTGCACCTACTGCTGGGACGGGGCCGACCCGTACGGCGTGGCGTGCGAGGCGTGCGCCGAGGCCGCCACGCCGAGAGAGGCGTAGGGGACGGGGAGCGGCACGGCGGGGGGTGGCGCGGTGCCCAGTCCTGGGCACCGCGCAGAGGACGCGGCGGGCAGGACTGCCCGCCGCGCAACACGCGGCACGTCAGCCTAACGTGGTCGAATCAGTCCAGCCGCATGGGTATGCCCCGGCCGTCCAGGTACTCCTTCATCGTGCGGATGCTGAACGTGCCGAAGTGCGCGATCGAGGCCACCAGGACGGCGTCGGCGTGGCCGTCGACGATCGCCTCGTACAGGTGCTCCAGGGCCCCCGCGCCGCCGGAGGCGATGACCGGCACGCTGACGGCGTCGGCGATGGCCCGGGTCATCGGGATGTCGTAGCCCGCCTGCGTGCCGTCGGCGTCCATGCTGGTGGGCAGGATGGTGCCGGCGCCGAGTTCCTCGGCCTGCCGGGCCCACTGGACGGCGTCCAGGCCGGTGCCTTCGCGTCCGCCCTTGACCATGACCTCGAAGCCGGACGGCAGGTCGTCGTTGGCGCGGGTGTCGATGGCGACGGTGAGGGCCTCGGCGCCGAATTCGTCGGCGGCCTCGGCCAGGAGGTCGGGCCGCTGGACGGCGGCGGTGTTGATGGAGACCTTGTCGGCGCCGGCGGCGAGGAGGGTCTGGATGTCCTCGTTCGACCGGATGCCCCCGCCCACCGTCAGCGGGACGGTCAGCCGCTTCGCGGTCCGCTTGACGGCGTCGACCATGGTCTGCCGGTTCTCGACGGTGGCGGTGATGTCGAGGAACACCAGTTCGTCGGCGCCCGCCTCGCTGTAAGCGGCGCCGGCGTCGGCCGGGTCGCCCACCTCTTTCAGGTCCACGAAGTGCACGCCCTTGACGAGGCGGCCGTCTTTGACGTCGAGGCAGGGGATGATGCGCCGGTAGTCCATAGTCTCTTTCTCCTGGGTTCCCGAGCGGGTACACTACGGCAGCGGCGGGGCGGTGTCAACGAAAGAGCACGAAGCCGGAGGCACCATGAGCGCGGACCTCTTCAGCCTGGCGGGCCGGACGGCCCTCGTGACCGGGTCGAGCCGCGGACTGGGCCGGACCATGGCCCGCGGTCTCGGCCGGGCGGGGGCCGCCCTCGTCCTGAACGGCCGCAACGAGGAGCGGCTCGCCGCGGCCGTGACCGCCCTCGCCCGCGAGGGTCTCGAGGTCCGCGGCGCGCCGTTCGACGTGACGGACTCGGCGGCCGTCGGCGCGGCCCTCGACGACCTGGAGCGCGACGGCGTGGCGGTCGACATCCTCGTCAACAACGCGGGGATCCAGCGGCGGGACGCGCTCGAGGACCTCACCGACGACGACTGGCGGGCCGTCCTGGAGACCAACCTGACGGGGGCGTTCCTCGTGGCCCGCCGGGTGGTCCGCGGCATCCTGGCCCGCGGCACGGGGCGCGGGAAGATTATCAATATCTGCTCGCTGATGAGCACCGCGGCCCGGCCCACCACGGGCAACTACGCGGCGGCCAAAGGCGGCCTGGCGATGCTGACCCGGGCCATGGCCGTCGAGTGGGGCGGAAGGGGCGTCCAGGCCAACGCCATCGCCCCGGGGTACTTCGAGACGGAGATGACCCGGACGCTTGTCGCGGATGAGGCGTTCGACGCGTGGGTGCGCGGCCGGACGCCCGCCGGACGGTGGGGCGACCCGGAGGAACTCGTCGGGCCCGCGGTGTTCCTGGCGTCGGCGGCGTCGGACTTCGTCAACGGCCACATCCTGTACGTGGACGGCGGCGTCCTGGCGGCGCTGTAGAGGGAAGCGGGACGTTTGGGCTCACCGATTCGCGCGCATTGCGCGGCGGGTCTCCGCACCCGCCGCGCCGAGGACGCGGTGCCCAGGACTGGGCACCGCGCAAGGCTCCTGTTCGCCGCCCGCTCGCGGGCGTGATGGAGGAGGTTCGGGCGAGGTCTGACTCGTGCAAAGAGGCCCGTGTTCGCCGGCCCGCTTGCGGGCCGCGCGCCGTTCGAGAATCGAAGGAGGCATCGCCATGCATGCGACACACGTCGTGCTGCTCACAGCCGTTGCGGTTGCGCTGATGACGGGAACCGTATGGGCCGCCGAACCCGCCCGCGTCGAGGTCCTCGACGACGCCTTCAAGCAGGTGGCGGACGCGGACGCCGTGGTCCGCCGGATTGGCGGCGACTTCCAGTTCACGGAAGGACCCACGTGGTACGCCGCCGAGGCGTGTCTTCTCTTCAGCGACATCCCCGCCAACCGCATCTACAAGTGGACGGCGCAGGGGGGCCTCAAGGTCTGGCGCGAGCCGTCGCACCAGGCGAATGGCAATACGACCGACAACCAGGGCCGCCTCGTCACGTGCGAGCATGCCACCCGCCGCGTCACGCGGACCGCGAAGGACGACACGGTCGAGGTCCTGTGCGACTCGTACAAGGGCAAGCGCCTGAACTCGCCGAACGACGTGGCCGTCCGGCGCGACGGCACCATCTGGTTCACCGACCCGCCGTACGGCCTGCGGGGCAGGGAGCAGGAGCAGCCGGCGTGCTACGTCTTCCGTCTCGACCCCGGGGCGAAGGAGCCGGTCGTCGTCGCGGACGATTTCACGCGCCCCAACGGCATCGCCTTCTCGCCCGACCAGAAGCACCTGTACGTGGCGAACAGCGACGGCAAGGCGAGCCACGTCCGCCGCTTCCGCGTGACCGAAGAGAACACCCTCGCCGACGGGAAGATCTTCTGCGGGATCCGTCCCGGCGCGCCGGACGGCATCCGGTGCGATGCGGACGGCCGCCTGTACGCCAGCGCCGGCGACGGCGTCCAGGTGTTCAGCCCGGAGGGGAAACTCATCGGCAAGATCCGCACGCCGCAGGCGGCCGCCAACTGCTGCTTCGGCGGCGCGGACGGGAAGACGTTCTTCATCACCGCCCGTAAGAGCGTGTGGGCGGTCCGGCTGAAAGTAAGCGGTGCCCGGTAGAGCACGTTGCGCATCACGCACCGAAGGTTCGATCGCGGCTGGATTCCTACGGGCAGGTCCGTGTTCGCCGGCCCGCTTGCGGGCCGCGCCGAACGTGCGGTGCGAGGCCATGCCCCGCGAAATCGGAAACGGAGGTCGCCATGACGCATTTATCGCATACCCCTCAATCGCAGGCGCGTGGCCTCAACCGCCGACGCTTCCTCGGCGCGATGGCGGGAGGTATCGGCACCGCCGCCCTCGGTGCGGCCGCGCGCGGGGCGGGCGCGGCGGGCAAGCGCCGGCCGAACGTCCTCCTCCTCATCACGGACCAGCAGCACGCCGGCATGATGAGTTGCACGGGGAACCCGCACCTGAAGACGCCCGCCCTCGACCGCCTCGCGGCCAATGGAACCCGCTTCGAACGGGCCTACGCCGCCAACCCCGTCTGCGTGCCCTCCCGGTTCAGCATGATGACCGGCCGGATGCCGAGCGACGTCGGCATGACGTGCAACCGCGGCCTGCCCGGCCGCAAGCCCGTCCCGCAGCCGATCCTGGACCAGGCGATGGGCCACGTCTTCCGCCGCGCCGGCTACGAGACGGTCTACGGCGGCAAGACCCACTGGCCGCGCGGCATGAAGGTGGACACCATCGGCTTCGCCCCCCTGACGCGGGACCAGCGCGACGGCCTGGCCGACGCCGCCGCGGCGTACCTCCGGCGGAAGCACGACAAGCCGTTCCTGCTGGTGGCCTCGTTCATCAACCCGCACGATATCTGTTACATGGCCATCGATGCGTGGTCGGAAGCGACGGGGTCGAAGCGGCTCTATCCGCACAGCACGAGGGAGCGGGCCCGGCTGGCCGAGGCCCTCCAGCCGCCGGGGGGCGTCTCGAAAGAGAAGTTCCTCGCGGAGCACTGCCCGCCGCTGCCGGCCAACCACGGGATCCCGAAGCGGGAGCCCGAGGGCGTCGACAAACTCGTCAACCTGCGGGCGTTCCGGCGGTACGTCCGCGACCACTGGCCGGCCGAGGCGTGGCGCCGCCACCGGTGGGCGTACTGCCGCCTCACCGAGCGGGTGGACGCCCAGATCGGCCGGGTCCTCGACGCCCTCCGCGAGTCCGGGCTGGAAGAAGAGACCGTCGTCGTCTTCGTCAGCGATCACGGCGACATGGACAGTGCCCATCGCCTGGAACACAAGACGGTCCTGTACGAGGAAGCGTCCCGCGTGCCGCTGCTCGTCAGCCTGAAGGGCGTGACGCCGCCGGGGCGGGTCGACCGGACGCACCTGGTGTCGACGGGTCTGGACCTGTTGCCGACGGTGTGTGACTTTGCGGGCATCGCCCCGCCCGAGGGTCTCCGCGGGCGCAGCGTCCGGCCGCTGGCCGAGGACAAGAAGCCGGCGGGCTGGCGGGACGACCTCGTGGTGGAGTGCCAGGTCGGCCGGATGGTCCGCACGGACCGCTACAAGTATAATGTCTACGAGGACGGGGCCCACCGCGAGCAACTCATCGACCTCGAGAAGGACCCCGGCGAGATGGTCAACCTGGCGGCGGACCCGAAGCACGAGGAGGTCCTGAAGGACCATCGCCGGCGCCTCGCCCGGTGGGTGGACGCCACCGGCGACCCGATCGCACGGGAGTACGTCGTCCGCGACGCGTGAACGGTGCGGCGGGTGGCGAAAGCCGGGATTCGGCACGGAGGGCCACATCCTGCGACGCCTGGAGCCTGAACGCGTGTTAGACAGAATGACCCTGCGGCCCTCCGGGGCCGCGCGCTTAAGGATGCTTGTCATTCCCTCTCCCCTCGTGGGAGAGGGCAGGGTGAGGGGGGAGGAAGCCACAGGCGACAAGCCGCAAGCCGCAAGCCGCAAGCAAAGGCAACAACGCCACACGCTGTTGCCGTGGCTTGTCGCTTGGGGCTTGAGGCTTGCAGCCTCTTCACCCTCACCCCATCCCTCTCCCGTCAAGGGAGAGGGGGAGTCTTAACATGACGAACCCGAAGCACGAGAGGGGACGCTGTATGGGTCGAATGCAAGTTGCCGCCGGGGTCCTTGTCGTCGTGCTGGCGGCGCTGGCGACCGGCGTCGCCTCCGCGGGGCCCCCGCCGTACTACGTCAAGAAAGACACGTGGCACGAAACGCTGCGGGCCAGCCGCGAGGCCCTCCTCGCGTACGAGGCCGAGCAGTCCGCCGAGCCGGCGGACAGTCCCACGAAGGGCCTCTCGCTCGGTTCCTGGCACATCGCCGGGCCGTTCTACCTGGACGGCGGCAAGAAGAAGTCGTTCGACCACGCCTTCCCGCCGGAGAAGGGCGTGGACCTCGCCAAACCGATGGGCAAGCACCGGTGGCAGGCCCGGCCGCAGTTCACCGACGGCGTCGTGCACAACCTGAAGGCCGGCAGCAACGGCTCCACGTACCTGTACCGGACGATTACGGCCGACCGCGCCCGGACCACGATGGGCTACTTCGGCAGCGACGACGGGATGAAGGCGTGGCTGAACGGCCAGGAGATCATCTCGCACGACGTGCCGCGCGGGCCCCAGCCCAACCAGGAGAAGGTCAAACTCCGTTTCAGGAAGGGCGAGAACGCGCTCCTCCTGAAGATTCACAACAACAGTGGCGGGCACGGCTTCTACTTCTCGCTGACCGGCCGCTCGAAGAAGAAGGACCCGAAGGCCGACCGCCGCAAGGACCTGTGGGACGTTGTCCAGAAGGAGTTCCGCGACGCCAAGGACCGCCGCCGGATGCAGTGGGAACGCCAGGACGGCATCTGGACCCGCGACTGGAACCCGGGTGACGTCAAGGACCTGGCCGAGCGGTACGTCCGGGCGACGGCCATCCCGCGCCTCCGCGACGAGGCGAAGGCGAAGGCGGCGCGCGTCGCGACGCCGGCGGACCTCGCCGCCGTCCGCCAGGTGTACTACCAGGCGTGCGCGCTGGAGGAAACGCTCGCCTGCGGCCGGAACCTTGACCTGGAGGCCGTCCGCCTCGCCATCCAGGACCTCATCGACACATTCGGCTCGCGGTACCCGAAGGGCGAGGAGTACCTGGCGCGCTTCGACGCGCTCCAGAAGCGGCTCCTCGACGCCCAGGAGCAGAAGGACGGTGGCGAGGCCAAAGAGGTCCTGCTGAAGGCGACGCAGGACCTCCTCGCCCTTCGCCGCGAGGCGCTGCTCGCTAATCCGCTCCTCGACTTCGACCGCCTGATGTTCATCCGCCGAAGCGCGAACTCCCGTAAACTCGGCCTGCCGCAGAACTGGCAGGGCAACACCAGCGTCTCCAAGAGCGGGTACGACAACGAGATCGCCGTCCTCCGGATGGACGACCCGCAGGGCCCCGCCGACACGCTGTACCGTCCCGAGAAAGACGAGTTCGTCGGCGACGTGGAACTCCACTGGGACGCCGACCGCCTCCTCTTCTCCATGCCGAGCACGGAGAACGGGACGTGGCAGGTGTGGGAAATCGGCGTCGACGGCAAGGGCCTCCGCCAGGTGACGCCCGGCGAGGCGAAGGACATCGACAACTACGACGCCTGCTACCTGCCCGATGGCCGCATCATCTACTGCTCCACCGTCGGCTACCAGGGCGTGCCGTGCGTGGGCGGGGGCAACCAGGTCGGCAACCTCTGCATCGCCAGCGCCGACGGTACGGGCGCCCGCCGCCTCACGTTCGACCAGGACCACTCGTGGTGCCCGACGGTGCTGCATACCGGGCGCGTCATGTACACCCGGTGGGAATACAGCGACACGCCGCACTACTTCTCGCGGCTGCTGTTCGAGATGAACCCGGACGGCACGAGCCAGTTCGAGTTGTACGGCAGCAACTCGTATTGGCCCAACTCGATGTTCTACGCCCGGCCG
>JAWODB010000225.1:0-20138 GCA_046483505.1 Phycisphaerae bacterium | reverse complement strand
GGCGCGAGTCCGGCTCGTGGAAGTGGGTCGTCCTCCAGTGGACCATGCTGACGGCGATGGCGTACGCGGCGGCGGTCATCGTGTACCAGGGCGGGACGCTTCTGGGGTTGGGCGGATAGCGGAACAACGCGACAAGAGCATTCCGCGGGGTGGGTCAGAAAATGGGGAGCGCGGCGGGTCTCCGTACCCGCGTGTCAGCATTCGCCGGCTGTGCCACGGCGGGCCTTGTCCCGCCGTGTTCTTTGACCGGCGGGATGCACGGCCGGACAAGACCGGCCGTGGCACGTTCCGCGCGGCGGGTACGGAGCCCCGCCGCGCTTCGTCACGCAGGGCGCGACGGGCCTGACGCTGCCCGTTTCGGGATGACGCGTGTCAGGGGAGACGCGGTGAGGCGACCGGACTTTGGGCTGGTGAGGGTGTTGCTGCTCGCGGCGGTGGTGCGGGCCGGTGAGTCACCGTCCGCCGCCGAGAACACGGGCCGTGCGGGTGCAGGCGGCGTTCTGAGCGGCGAGTCTGGGGTGCCCGCCAAGATAGTGCCGGCAGGCTCAGGTGTCATTTCGACCGAGCCCTTGCCGAGCAAGGGCGAAGGGAGCGCTGTATCCCGAGTGCCCGCAGGAAATCTCGCTGTTGGGCCCAACGACGAGATTCCTCGGCTCGCTGCGCTCGCTCGGAATGACAGGGCAGACCGGTGCCACCGGTTTGTCTTACCCGCCGCGTGCGGCTCCCTTGGCAAAACGCTTGACACGTATGGGCGCAAGGGCTACGTTACGAAGGCTAGACGCAGGGGCGTGGGCAGGGCCGAGGCGACGCCGACGGGGGCCGAGGGTGGATCCGATGCCTGGCGGCTGGACGGCACCCCCTGCAAGAAGGAGTCCTCCATGACGCGATCGGTCGAGGTGTCGGTCCTCGCACTCCTGGTCCTGCCGGCGCTCGCCGTGGCTCAGGTGGCGCCGGATCTGGGGGAGATCCGGCAGAAGGCCAGCCTGACGGAGAGCGACCGCGGCCGCATCCGCACCTACATCCAGCAGACCGTCCGGGCGATGTTGACGAACACGGACCCCGACCGGCGGGGCATGGTCGCCGCCCGCACTAACCTCCTGGCGGAGGTCCAGGACGCCGAGGGCCGGACGGGGCCCTATCGCCAGGCGTTCGCCCAGGAGATGCTGGCGGTGCTCAAGGAGACGGGCGACCAGGCCGTCAGCCAGCCCGCCCGCGTCAACGTGGTGATGATCGTGGCGGGGCTCCAGGTGCTCGACGCCGCCCCGATGCTCCAGCAGGCCCTGGTCGGGGACCCGTACCCGGCGTCGCGGTACTGGGCGGCCAAGGGGCTGGCCACGCTGGCCCCGAAGATCGTGCAGCGGGTCGTGCCGAGCCTGGAACGCGAGATCGCCGTCTCCATCGAGAAGGCGCTCCAGAAGCCGCAGCCCGTTATGGTGCTCATGCCGCTGTTCGAGGCGCTGGGCACGTTCGACCACGAGCAGGCCCACGACGTGCTGGCCGACGGCCTCATCGCCAAGGCCGGCGACCTGGACATGTCCGACCCGCTGGTGCAGAAGATGGTGTCGGACGTAATCGGATCGCTGGAACGCGCCTACTCCCGCGAGGTGCGGCCGGAGGCGAAGAAACGCCTGCTGCTGGCGTACGCGACGCTCTGCACGCACATCATGCCGCCGCCGCGGGTTCCCGATGCGCCGCCGCCGGCGGGCTACGGCCGGGTCATGGCCGAACTGAACGCCTCGCTCGAGAAGGTGACCGGCGAGGACGTGGGGTTCGAGTCGACCGAGCCGCTGCCCCTTCAGCAACTGGCGCTGCTGGAGTGGGTGGAACGGTTGGCCCGCACGAAGCGAATCGACGCGCGTCCGAAGATGCCCGCCGAGGTCGAAGAGGCGGTGAAGGCGCGGCAGGCGGGTGGCGGCGGCGAAGCCGGTGGCGCCTCCGGAGCCGGCGAAGCCGCCGGAAACGCCGGCGCCTGATCCGTTCCGAGGGGGACGGGCGGCCCAGCGGGCCGCCTCGCCGCCGACGATCGCAGGCGGGCCGGCTTCCCCGGACGGACCCCCATGCGCACGCTCCTGGCATCGCTCGCTCTGGCCGCCGGCGCCGTCGTCGTGGCCGCGCTCATCGCGCACGGTTCGGGAGGCCCGCCGGCCGACCTCGTCTGGACGGCGGGCGGCGAAGTCACCACCCTCGACCCCGGCAACATGACCGCCCTGAACGACGGCCGGGTCGCCGCCGCCCTCTTCGAAGGCCTGACCGTCCTGGACGCCGTCGACCTCCGCCCCCGGCCCGGCGTGGCCGAGCGGTGGGACGTGTCCGACGACGGCCTCACGTACACCTTCCACCTGCGGCCGGACGCGACGTGGAGCAACGGCCGGCCCGTGACGGCCGACGACTTCGCGTATTCCTGGCGCCGCGTCCTGACGCCCGACACCGCCGCCGAGTACGCCTACATGCTCTACCCCATTCGCGGGGCCGAGGCCTACCTCCAGGCGGGCCTGGATGAGGAGACGACGGCCGACTGGTCCACCGTCGGCGTCCGCGTGGAAGGTCCTCACCGGCTCGTGGTTGAACTGGAGCGGCCGTGCGCGTACTTCCTGGACCTGGTGGCCTTCCACACCTACCTGCCCGTGCCGCGCGAGGCCGTCGAGGCGCACGGCGAGCGGTGGACGTTCCCGGGCAACATCGTCTCGAACGGGGCGTACCGGCTGACGTCGTGGGCGTTCCGCAGCCGCATGCGGTGGGAGAAGAATCCGCATTACTGGAATGCGGATGCGGTGGCGCTCGCGCGGATCGAATCGCGCGTCTTCGAGCATCCGAACACGGCCTTGCTGGCCTACGAGACCGGGGCGGTGGACCTGACGACGGTGGTGCCGAACCTGGCCATCCTGCCGCTGCTCCAGGCCCAGCAGGCGGGCCGGCGGCAGGACGTGCTGTACGGGGCCCGCCTGGCCACCTACTTCTACCGCCTCAACTGCACGATGGAGCCGCTGACGGACCGGCGTGTGCGGCGGGCGCTGGTGCTGGCCATCGACCGGCGCGAGATCATCGACCGGGCGGCCCGCGGCGGCCAGAAGCCCGCCCGCGCCTTCGTGCCGCCCGGTATGACGGGGTACGAGCCCGCCGAGGGCGTCCCCGAAGACGTGGACGAGGCCCGCCGCCTCCTGGCCGAGGCGGGCCACCCGGGCGGCCGGGGCCTCGGGGAACTGGCGATCCTCGTCAACAAGGGGTTCGACCACGTGCCGCTGGCCGAGGTCGTCCAGCAGCAGTGGCGCACGCACCTGGGCCTCGACGTCCGTATCGAGAAGGTCGAATGGAAGGTCTTTCTCGACAAGGTCCACCGGCTGGAGTACCAGATCGCCCGGGGCGGCTGGTACGGCGATTACGTCGACCCGAACACGTTCCTCGATATGTTCGTGACCGGCGGCGGGAACAACGAGACCGGCTGGTCGAACGCCGCGTACGACCGGCTCATCGCCGAGGCCGCCCGCGAGACGGACCCCGAGCGCCGCATGGCCGTCCTGCGAGACGCCGAGCGCCTCCTGCTGGACGAGGTGCCCATCATGCCGATCTACTACTACACGGCGGCGTTTCTCGTCCGGCCGGGGCTGGAGGGCGTGACGCCCAACCTGCTGAACCGCATCGACTTCGCACGCCTGCGGTGGAGCGACGCGCCGACGCCCGGTAGTGGCGGCGGAACGGCTCGCGCGGCCGCCGTTGCGAACGCCGCCGCGGGCCGCTACGGGGCGTGGGCGATGAGGCTCATCCGTCGCGTCCGCGAGGATGGGGGGCGGGAGGAACGCCGATGACCCTGCTCCATGATTACCAGAACGGGACGGCCTACCGGCGCGGGGCCATGCCCGCCGGCGACCCCCACTGGCAGCGCCGCGTCGGGCCGTACAAGTCATACGCGGAGAGCGGGGCGACCCTCGTTGCCCTGGACCGGCCGGAAACGCTGCCGCAAGCCGACCTCTGGGAATGTCTGCGCTCCCGCCGGAGCCGGCGGCGGTTCACGGAGGACCCGCTCACCCAGGAGGCGCTCATGCTGCTCCTGTGGGCGGCCCAGGGCATCACGCAGCCGGGGCACCGGCCGCTGCGGACGGCCCCGTCGGCGGGGGCGCTCTATCCGCTGGAGACGTACGTGGCGGCGGCCCGCGTGGATGGCCTCGCGCCGGGCGTTTACCACTGGGAACTGCCGGAGGAACGCATCGCCCTCGTCGAGCCGCGCGGCGACGTGGCGGCGGCCGCGGCGGCGGCGTGCCTCGGCCAGGAGATGGTCGCCCGGGCGGCCGTCACGTTCATCTGGTCCGCCCTCTGGGGACGCAGCGCCCAGAAGTACGGCGACCGGGCCCTGCGGTACGCCTACCTGGACGCCGGCCACGCGGCCGAGAACCTGCACCTGGCGGTCGAGGCGCTCGGCCTCGGCACGTGCATGATCGGGGCGTTCCTGGACGACGCGATGAACGCGCTCGTGGGCGTGGACGGCGAGGAGGAGAGCGTCCTGTACGCCGCGTGCGTCGGGAGGCCGAAGGCCTGAGCCGCGGCGGCCGCGCCGCGTGGCGCGATGCGCCCGTGGCCCATCGGCAAGGACACGACCCATGCCGGAGTTCGCCCGACCGCGCGTCGTCGTCAGCAGGTGCCTGGGCTTTGCCGCGTGCCGCTGGAACGGCGCGACGATCTCCGATGCGTTCGTGAAGCGCCTGCACGGGCACGTGACGTTCTGCCCGGTGTGCCCGGAGGTGGAGATCGGTCTGGGGTGCCCGCGCGACCCGATTCGCGTGGTGGAGCGCGACGGCGAGCGGCACCTGGTCCAGCCGGCGACGGGCCGCGACGTCTCGGGCGCGATGCGCGCCTACGCCGGCCGCACGCTCGACGCCGTGGGCCGTGTGGACGGCTTCCTGCTGAAGAGCCGGTCGCCCTCGTGCGGCATCAAGGACGTGAAGATCTACGGGGGTCCGGAGGGCAAGCAGCCGCACGCCCGCGGCGAGGGGTTCTTCGGCGGGGCGGTGCTCGAGCGGTTCGGCCGACTCGCCGTCGAGGACGAGGGACGCCTCAACAACTTCCGTATCCGCGAGCACTTCCTGACGAAACTGTTCACCTTGGCCGCGTTCCGCGAGGTGGCGGCCGGCGGCAAAATGCGCGACCTCGTGGACTTTCATGCCCGCAACAAGGGTCTCCTGATGGGCTACCACCAGACGCAGTTGCGGGCCATGGGCCGCATCGTTGCGAATCACGAGCAGAAGCCGCCGGAGGAGGTCTTCGCGGCGTACGGGGACGGGCTGTCGAAGGCGCTGGCCCGCCCGCCGCGGTTTACGAGCATGATCAACGTCCTGATGCACGCCCTGGGGCACGTGGGAGAGGGGCTGGGGGCCGACGAGAAGGCCTTCTTCCTCGACCACCTCCAGCGGTACCGCGAGGGCAAGGTGCCGCTCAGCGTCCTGACGACGCTCGTCCGGTCCTGGGCCGTCCGGTTCGAGCAGCCGTACCTGATGGGCCAGACGTACCTGGCGCCGTACCCGGAGGCGCTGGTGGAGATTACGGACTCGGGCAAAGGCCGTGGCGGGTGAACGGCGAAACAGCAATGATGAACGGGGAATGCTCAATGCTGAATGATGCATGAGCGGGGATGGGGACCATCCCGCGCGGCGGGGCTCCTGGCCCGCCGCGCGCAGGGCATTGTCATACGTCCGCGGTGGGTACGGAGCCCCACCGCGCAGACGACCTTGGCCGGATGCCCGGTTACCCGTTCTTGCCCGACGCCACGCGGCGCAGGTGCTCGATGTACGCCATCCGTTCGGGCGTCAGGTCGCGGCGGACTTCCCACGTGTCGCGGTAGATCTCGAGCATGAACGTGCCGGCGAAGCCGACCTCGGCCAGTGCCCCGGCCACATCGTCGAAGGGCAGGGTGCCCATGCCCGGCAGGAGGTGGTCGTCCTCGTCGCCGGCGTTGTCGTGCAGGTGGACGCCCCACAGCCTGGGCCCCATCTCGCGGATGACGGCCACGGGCCGGCCGGCCACGTGGGCGTGCCCCGCGTCGTACGCCAGGCCCAGGTGCGGGCTGTCGACCTCCTCGACGATCTGCCGGAGCAGGGCGGCATCGTGCCCGAACATGGGCGGCGGCATGTTCTCGATGAGGAACCGGACGTCGGCCGCCTCCGAGAGCCGCGCCAGGCCCGCGGCGCTGGCGCGCAGGGCGTCCGGCCGGAACGCGTCGTCCTGCGTCTCGCCCGGCCCGACAGGATGGACGATGACGTCGCGGCAGCCGAGGTCGTGGGCGAAGCCCGTCTCGTGGCGGGCGATCTCCAGCGCGGCCTCCCGCACCGACGGGTCCTGGGAGGAGAGGTCGAAGGCCGGGCCCTCCAGCATCTCCAGTTCGATGTAGCCGTGCAGGCTGTCGACCGAGAGGCCGGCGTCCTCCAGGCGGCGGCGAATGCGGGCGGCCGGCGTCCCTGCCAGCCAGTTCCGGTACACCTGGACGAGCCGCGCACCCGTGCCGCAGACGAGTTCGATTTCCTCGTCCACGTGCCACTTGTCGAAATCGAAGGCGATGACGGCACCGAGAGGGAGGTCGGGCATGGTTATCCGTGGTTGTCCAGGCGGTTGCGGATGTAATCGGCCCGGGCCTGGTCCCGTTCGGCCTCGTCGAGTTCGGCGCCGCGAATCCGCTGAATGTGGCCCCGCCGCGTCAGCAGGAAGAGTTCGTTGACGGCCCCGATGTCGATGCCGTTGATGCGGCCCAGGTGGATGCCGAGGCGGACCGCCGACAGGAGCGTCAGGGTTTCCTCGCTGGAGATGGTCCGCGCGTGCGTCAGCAGGGCCCACGAGCGGTACAGGCGGTCGTCCAGGGCGGTCGGGCTCTCGCCGACGAGCACCTGGCGGGCCTGTTCCTCGTACTCGATGATCTGCGGAATGACCGAGGCCAGCGTGCCGAGGATGTCCTGCTCCGACCGGCCGAGCGACCCCTGGTTCGAGATCTGGTACATGTCGCCGACGGCCTGGGTGCCCTCGCCGTAGATGCCGCGGACCGCCAGGCGCATCCGCGCCACGGCGTTGAAGACCTTCTCGATCTGCCGCGTCAGCGCCAGCGCCGGCAGGTGCAGCATGACGCTCGCGCGCATGCCGGTGCCGACGTTCGTCGGGCACGCCGTCAGGTATCCCAGTGTCGGCGAGAAGGCGTAGGCCACCTGGCTCTCGATGCGGTCGTCGAGGGCGTCGGCCTCGGTCCACGCATTCTCCGGTTGCAGGCCGGCCGCGTACACCTGGAGCCTCAGGTGGTCCTCCTCGTTCGTCATGATGGCGATGCGCTGGTCGGGGCTGACGGCCACGGCGCGCGGGCCCTCGGCGGCGGCGTGTTCCCGGCTGATGAGGTGCCGCTCCAGGAGGCACTCGCGGTCGATCTCCGTCAGCGACTCCAGGTCGAACCACGTGTAATCATCGTCCCTGACGGCGGCGGTGACGGCGTTCTTCAGGAGCGGGGCGAACTCCTCCTGCTGGTCGGCGTCCATGCGGGCCAGAAACGGGCGGCCGGCCACGTTCCGCGCCAGGCGCACGCGCGTCGACAGCACGATCTCGGACTGCGGACCGCCGGGCTTCAGCCACGGGCTGGGCGACGTGATGATCTCGTCCAGGTTCACCCGCCGGATTCCTTTTCCTGGATGAGGTCGCGGAGGCGAGCGGCTTCTTCGTAGTCCTCGCGCTGGACGGCGTCCTGGAGGGTTCGGCGTAACTGCATGAGGTCGCGCTGGGCCCGCTGGTCGGAGCCGGACCGCTTCGGCATCTTCCCGAGGTGCTCCGTCCCGCCGTGGACCTTCTCGAGGACCTCCTGCAAGGGCTCGGCGAAGACCTCGTAGTCGTGCGGGCAGCCGAGGCGGCCCTGGCTCCGGAACTCGCCGTACGTCATCCCGCAGTCCGGGCAGGTGAGGCCGGCCTCTTCGCCGGCGGCCTGGTGGGCCTCCAGCATCCCGGAGAGGACGTCGTGCAGGTTGATCTGGGCCTTCAGGGCCACGCCTTCCTCGCGGGCGCAGTCCTCGCACAGGTGCCGCTCCCGCTTCTCGTTGTTGGCGATCTCCGTCAGGTGGACCGTGGCCTGCTGCTTCTTGCACCGCTGGCAAAGCATAGGATGCGCCCGTTTGATAAACCCAGGGACGGTTCCTCGGCGCGCGCCGAGGACCGCTCTCCTCATCATACTTGGCGGCGGGGCCATCGTCAACGTATCGTGCGCGAGTGGGCTGCCCTGCCGGCGGCCGGCCCCTGGGGACGCGCGGCTCAGGCCTTTTCCCACTTCTGGAGGTAGGCGACCTGGCTCAGGGTGCGTCCCTCGCGGATTTCGGCCCGCAGGCGGTTCTCGGCCTCCAGCACGTCCTGGGCGCGGTTGGCCAGTTCCACCACCTGCCGCGCCGGCAGATGCATGACGCCGTCGTCGTCGCCGACGAGCCAGTCGCCGGGCTGGACCTCCTGGCCGCCCAGACGAATCGGGCCCCCGATTTCGCCCAGGCCCTTCGGATACCCCGCGTGGCTGCACGTGACGCGGGCGAACGCCGGGAAGCCGAGCCGCCGGATCTCGCCCGTGTCGCGGACGGCGCCGTCGATGACGACGCCGGCCACCTGCTTCTGGAGGGCGGATTCGGAGGCGAGTTCGCCCCAGATGGCCGGCCCCGAGCCGCCCGCGTCGATCGCGATGACCTGGCCCGGCTCGGCCCGGTCGATCGCCTCCACGCTCTTGGCGAAGTCGCCCGGCGCCGTCCGGACCGTCAGGACGGGCCCCGCGAGTTTCGCGCCCGGCACGACGGGCGCCAGGCCCTGGATGCACGGCCGGTGGTGGCAGGCGTCGCTCAGGTTCGCCGTCGAGACGCGAAGCAGGACCTCGCGGACGTTCTCGGTGCCCGCGCGGCGGAACAGGTCCGTCCGGACGGCCCGGCCCGTGTCGATGGCGCGGCGGATGTCGGCCGCGGCGCGGGCCGGGTCGTCGGCCTTGATGATCGCGCCGCCGACGACGACGATGGCGGCCCCCGCCGCCACCGCCTGCGGGGCCGTCTCCGAGGTCAGGCCGCCCGCCGCCGCCACGGGCACGTCCGTCGCCTTCGCGAGGCGGGCGATGAGGTCGGTGCCCGCCTCCGCTGCGCCGCCGGCCATCTGCACGTCGATGGGGCAGTGCACCGCCACGAAGGCCGCGCCCCACTCGCCCAGTCTGGCGACGAGCGGCTCCGGGTCCGCCACGCCGAGGACGTCGACGCCGATGCCGAGGCCGAAGTGTCGGCCGACCTCGATCGCCTCCCGGATGGTCGACTCGCTCGCCGCCCCCAGGACGACGGCGTAATCGGCGCCGGCCTTGGCGGCGGCTTCCATCTCGACGCGGCCGGCGTCGGCGGTCTTCATGTCGGCCACGATCTTCCTGTCGGGGAACCGCTCGCGCAGGGCGCGGACGGCGTCGAGCCCCTCGCTCTTGATGAGCGGCGTGCCGGCCTCGACCCAGTCCACGCCGCTGCCGACGGCGAGGTCGGCGATGCGGAGCGCCCGCTCCAGGTCGAGGAAATCGAGCGCGAGTTGCAGAATGGGCGGCATCGGCTGCTCCTGCCGCGGAACGGCGACGACGGAGACGGCTTTCCATCCCTCTCCCCCGGTGGGAGAGGGCAGGGCGAGGGGGATCGTAGCACGCGAATGTCCAATGACCAATGTTCAATGTCCAAGGAGGCCTTCGGCCTGTGGGAACGGCGCCTCCGGCAACTTTGAACGTTGAACCTTGAACTCCGGCGCTGCCACGCCCTCGTTACTCCGTTACGGCGCTACTTCGTTACCCGGATTGTCGTTACCCTCACCCCGTCCCTCTCCCGTCAAGGGAGAGGGGGGTCTCAATGCCGGCTACGCGCCGCCGGCCTCGTCCGGCCGGTACGTGACGGCACAGCGCTCCGACTCCCACGTGGTGACCGACGTGAGCCGGACGCCCTCCGGCAGTCGCGCGGCCACGCGCTCGGCGATGACGCGGGCCAGGTTCTCGCTGGAGGGATTGATCTCGTCGAACGGCGGTACCTCGTTCAGGTACGCGTGGTCGAGGTCCTCGATGGCCTCGGCGAGGATCTTCTTGACGACGACGAAGTCGATGAGCATGCCCTCGTCGTCGAGGTCGTCGCCGGCGATGCGCAGGTCGACCTGCCAGTTGTGGCCGTGCAGGTGCTCGCACTTGCCCTTGTACTGGCGCAGGTTGTGGGCGGCGCTGAGGTGGTCGCTGACGCGCAGTTCGTAAGGCATCACAGAGTCCTCGGTTATCGGTTGGCGAGGCGCCGTCGGGCCGGCCGCAGGCGTCGGTTGGGGCGGTCACCGTTGTCCCGGGCGGCCCGCATCCGGGAGTATCGCCCATTCTAGGAGACCCGGACGGGGGGTACAAGCCCGATTTGCGCCAGGTTTTCTTGACGCGGCGGCGTTCATAGCGCAATATAAGACAGGAGGAGCGTGTATCACGATGCTCTTCCGCGCGTCGGTGGGGGACACCAGCGAGCGAGCCGCCATGGTTCGAACCAACGAGTCGGAACGACAAGCCTGGCTGTTGGGCATCGGCCACGATAACGGCGACGGCCATGTCCGCATTACGCGCGGCGAGAACTACCGCCTGTTCGGCGGCAGCGAGGAAACGCACGAGGTCATGCAGGAGACCGCCGTCAAGTTCAACGAGAAACTCCGCGACCGCGGCAAGAGCCTGGACGACATCTCGAAGAAGGAGTTTCGCGACATCGCCCACGAGATCGGCCTCTCGGACAAGCACCTCCCGCCGATGACCGACGAGGCGACCTGAGCGGCGCCCCGACGCCGGCGGCGGTCACGTCCCGAGCGCGCGGTCCATTCGCCGCTGCCAGTCGCGCAGGTACTCCTCCCGCCAGCGGTTCACGGTCTTCGCCCCCGGTTTGCCGCGGTCCTTCAGGTCGGGGTCCGTCCGGTCGGTCCAGTAGTGGGGCCCGTGGCCGGTCTTCCGGAACGAGCCGCCCCAGTGCGGGGCCGCCGGGTCGTCCGGGTCGCCGCGAAAAAGGTACAGGACGGACGGCGTGTCGCCCATCTTGATATCGCGCTTCTTGGCGACGAAGAGGTCGCCGAGCGCCCCGTGGCCCTTGACGTGCCGCTCGACGAACGAGCGGTTGCCCAGGTCGCCGTCCTGTTTGCCGCCCACGTACATACCGCGGAAGGTGGTGTCGCTTTCGATCCACCACAGGTCTTTGTGGTTCTCGAAGAGGTAGTTCCGCGCCGCGGGGTCCTGGCGCGTGTTCCACGAGCCGATGGAATGGACCCGCAGCCGCCGCTTGATCTCCGGCGCGTCGTGCACCGCCTGGGCCACGTCCGTGATGGAGCCCCACACGAGCACCCACAGCGGCCGCGGGTCGTCGGCCCCGGCCCGCTTGATGATCCACCGGGACCCGTCGGTCGGCCGGCTGAAGCCCTGCTTCGGGGCGGGGTCCACCGCCCCCTGCCTGGTGAACTTTCGCAGGGCGTCGGGCGGCGGGTAGCCGGAGGCGTGAGCCTTCAGGTTCGCGTAGTCCTTCGCATACGCGTCGATGACCTCCAGGAGGTGCTTCGCCCGTCCGCCCTTGGGGGGCGAGGAAACCAGGCCCTCCAGGTTCAGCACGTCGGCGTACACCAGCAGGTGGACCATGGACTGGAAGTCGTCCGGGTCGGACCCGCCCACGTCCGTCGAGACGATGACGCGGGGCCGCTCGCCGGCCAGGGCCCCGCCCGGAGGCTCGGCGGCAGCGGCAGCAACCGCCAAAGGGCCCGCCCACACCAGCAGCGCGCAACCGGCGGACAAGACGCTCCACGTTGGCATAAGCGTTCCTCCTCATGACGGCCATCGGCGGCCGCACTATACTCTCAAACATACGCGGCACCCGCAAGGACGCCTTGTTTCCACGTTGCCCGTCCCCCGTGCGCTGTGTTACACTGATTCGATTGGCGCGGCAAGGGTAGACGAGTCGTGGCGCGGTGGGTTTCCGAACCGGCCGCGCCCGAAGACGTGACTCGGCGCCCGCGCGGCGGGTGCCCCTCGGCCTCGCTCGGGACAGGCTCCGACCCGCCGCGCACGCGCTCAAGGCTCCGGCAGGTCAGCATGGCTCTCGAACGGCTGCAAAAGATCCTGGCCCGGGCCGGCGTGGCGTCGCGCCGGGCCTCCGAGGAGATCATCGCCGCCGGCCGCGTCACCGTCGACGGCGAGACCGTCAGCGAACTCGGCGCCAAGGCCGACGCCGAGACGCAGGACGTGCGGCTCGACGGCCGCCGTCTCCGGCCCGAGGCGCTGGAGTACTGGATGCTGAACAAGCCGAAGGGCGTCGTCTGCACGAACGACGACCTCGCCGGCCGCACGAGGCCCGTGGACCTGATTCCCGGTTCCGACGCCCGGCTCTTCCCGGTCGGGCGGCTCGACGCGGATTCCCAGGGCCTCCTGCTGATGACCAACGACGGCGCGCTCGCCAACCGCCTCACGCATCCGCGGTACGAGGTCCCGAAAACGTACCGGGCCACCGTCGACGGCCGCGTCACCGGCAAGGAGGTGCAGCGGCTCCTGAAGGGCGTCCGCCTGGCCGAGGGCAAGACCGGCCGCCCCCGGGTCAAGGTGCTGAAGCGCGGCCGGACGCGCTCCGTGCTGCTCATCACGATCCGCGAAGGGCGGAACCGCCAGGTCCGGCGGATGCTGGCGCGGCTCGGCCACCCCGTGCGGGACCTCGTCCGGACCCGCATCGGACGCCTCAGCGTCCGCGGCCTCGGCTCCGGCAAGGCTCGACGCCTGACGCCCGAAGAGGTAGAATACCTGAAGGACCTGCCCGACACCGACCCCGACGCCGCGGAGAAGGCGAAGGGCAAGAAGGGGCAGGGCAGGAAGACGAAGCGAAAGCGATCCGCCGGAAGCCGGCCTGCGCCGGAGAAGAAGCCGAGCGGCCGCGGGGCGCCGAAACGCAAGCCCTGGGGGCCGAAGAGCCGTGACTCGTCCAAACGGAGTGCCGACGCGAATGACCCAGATGGAACTGGCAAGACGGGGCGAGACGAGCGACGCCGTCCGAACGGTCGCCGAGGCCGAGGGACTCGACGCGGAGACCGTGCGCCGGCGCGTGGCCGACGGCCGCGTCGTCATCCCCCACAATAAACGCCGCGCCGCCACCGAGGTGACCGGCATCGGGCAGGGGCTGCGCGTCAAGGTCAACGCGAACCTCGGCACGAGCCCGGACTACGCCGACGTGGAGATGGAACTGGCCAAGATCCAAGCGGCCGCCGACGCCGGCGCCGACACGGTCATGGACCTCTCGACGGGCGGCGACGTGCCGGCCATCCGCCGCCGCTTGATGGACGCCTGCGCCCTGACCGTCGGCACGGTCCCGATCTACGAGGCGGCCGCCCGCGCCGCCCGCGCCCACGGCGACGTGGGCCGCATGACCGCCGACGACATGCTCGCCGCCGTCCGTCACCACGCCGAGGACGGCGTCGATTTCGTGACGGTGCACTGCGGGGTGACGCGGCGGATCGTGGAGTCCGACGCCGTGGCCCGGCGGGTGTGCGGCATCGTGAGCCGCGGCGGCACGTTCCTGGCCCACTGGATCGGCCGGCACGGGCAGGAGAATCCGCTCTTCGAACGGTTCGACGAACTCATCGACATCTGCCGCGAGTACGATGTGACGCTCAGCCTGGGCGACGGCCTGCGCCCCGGGGCCATCGCCGACGCCATGGACGCGCCCCAGGTGGAGGAACTCGTCGTCCTGTCGGACCTGGCGCGGCGGGCCATCGGCGCCGGCGTCCCGGTCATGCTCGAGGGTCCCGGCCACGTGCCGCTCGACCAGGTGGAGGCGCAGATCCGCCTCGAGAAGGAGATGACGGGCGGGCTGCCGTTCTACGTCCTGGGCCCGATCGTGACGGACGTGGCCCCCGGCTACGACCACATCACGGGGGCGATCGGCGGCGCCCTGGCCGCCATGTGCGGCGCCGACTTCCTCTGCTACGTGACGCCGACCGAGCACCTGGGCCTGCCGCGGCCGGAGGACGTGCGCGAGGGCGTCATCGCGTCGCGGATCGCGGCCCACGCGGGGGACGTGGCCCGCGGCCGGGCCGACGCCGTTGCCTGGGACCGCCGCCTCAGCGCGGCCCGCGGCCGCCAGGATTGGGACACCCAACTCGCCGAGGCGCTCGACCCGCAGCGTGCCCGCCTCCTGCGCGAGGCCCGCCGGCCGGAGCACGGCGACGTGTGCTCGATGTGCGGCGACTACTGCGTGTTCAAGGTCCGGGCCGGGAAGGAACCCCGCCCATGAGCGGCCGCACGCCAGCCGTCGCCCTCCTCGTCGCCGCCGGTCTGGCCGTTTTCTCTGCCGGGTGCGGGGACGAGGAGCCCGCGCCGGACGGTCCGACCGGCCCGGTCTACTCCACGCTGTTCCGTTTCGATGCGTTCACGTCCGCGCCGGTGGTGGGCGGCGGCGAGGTGGCCCTGCGGGACCTGCACGGCCAGGTCGTCCTGCTGTACCTGTTGGGCACGTGGTCGGAGGAGTGCCGGCGTGTGGCCCCGCTCATGGTCAGCGTGTACGAGCGGTACCGGTCGCGGCGGTTCGAACTGGTGGGCCTGGCGTACGAGCGGACGGAGGACGAGGCCCAGGCGCGCGAGACCGTCCGGACGTTCCGCGACGGGTTCAAGATCCCGTTTCCGCTGGCGCTGGGACCGGAGGGGGTATGGCAGGAGTTGAGGGAGGCGGCCGGCGTGTCGCAGCGCCTGCCGACGCTGGTCCTGATCGACCGGCAGGGCGTGGTCCGGAGTGTGTTCCGCGGCCTGCCGCCGGGATACGAGCAGGTGCTGGCCGACCGCGTCGAACGGCTCCTGGCCGAGCCGTTCGTGCCCCTGCCGGGTGCGGCGCCGGCGGGTTAGCACTCCAACGCTAACTCGTGCGCGGCGGGTCTCCGTACCCGCCGCGCAGCCCTGGAAAGGGCGTTTCCAGCGCGGTGGGTGCGGAGCCCCACCGCGCACACAGTGGCGGAGGTTCGCTGGTCTTCGGCGGTCGGCGCTCAGGCCGGCGCAAGGAGGAAGAGGAACTCGGCGTTGCCCCCGCCGCCGCGAAGCGGCGACCGCGTCTCGCCCCGAATCGCCAGGCTGCAGGCGGCCACGTCGTCGCGGACCCGCGCGAGGACGGTTTCGAGGCGTTCCTCCGGGACGACGCCGGCGTCGCGTTCGTCCTCCCGCGCCTCGTACTGCGGCTTGACGAGGGAGACGATGCGGCCGGCGGGCTTCAGCAGCCCCCGGGCCGCCGGCAGGATGTGCCGCTGACGCGTCCACCCCACGTCCACCGTCACGAGGTCCACCGGTTCCTCCAGCGCCAGGTGCATGGCGTTGGTGCGCTCCAGGACCACGACGCGGGGGTCCTTGCGCAGGGTCCACGCCAGCGTGCCGTACGAGGTGTCGACGGCGTAGACGCGGGCGGCGCCGTGGGCGAGGAGGCAGTCGACGAATCCGCCCTGGTGGCTGCCCAGGTCGGCGCAGACGGCCCCCGTCACCTCCAGGCCGAAGGTGCGGAGGGCGTGGTCGAGTTTCAGCCCCGCCCGGGTCACGTAGCGGGTCTCGTCGTCCGGCATGACAGCGTTCCGGTTGGAACCCGCAGCCATTATAGACGCCTTCGAGCCGACATCCAGGCGGCGGCAGGCGGTTGCACGGGCGCGGCCGGCCGGGTAGAATGCCGCCCGGCGGTCGGCGATGCCGCCCTTGCGACCCTCGAAAGGAGACTCCGATGCGACGCGTGCTTCTGGTGAGCGTGTTGGCCCTGGTGGCGGCCTCGGGATGCAGCACGGGGATCAAGCAGGCGTACCACACGGCGGTCGGCGCCAGCGCCCGGTACTACGAGGTCCAGAGTGTGAGCGGCCAGACGGCCCTGGACCGGTTCCAGACGGTCGGCGTGGAGCAGTTCGATACGGCGCCCATGCGCGGCGTCATTCCGGCCCCGGTGCCCGCCAAGGTCCAGCAGGCCGTCGTCAAGCAACTCGCGGAGACGAAGATGTTCACGACCGTCCGGGCGGGCGCGCCCGGGGCCGGGGGGCTGCTCATCCGCGGCAAGTTCATGGACTTCGATCCGGGCGGCTCCGCGCTGCGGGCCGTCGGCTTCGGCGTCAATCCGTTCCTGACGGCCCAGGTCGAGTTGGTCGATACCGGCGCGGGCAAGGTCCTCGGCGTGGCGATGGTCACGGGCACGGTCAAGAGCGCCGTGCGGACGGGCACGGACGAACTCGCCGACGGCGTCGGCAAGGCCGTCAAGGGACTCGTGGAGCGACACCACACGAAGCCGCAATAGACGTGCCTGCCTGGCGGGGTTGCCGCGCGGCGGTCTTTCCAGGCCGCCGCCCTTTGGCGCCGGGCGTGAGGCCGATGCCGGTCACGCGCCGTCATCTTCCCCGGATCCGGCGCAGGGCGGGTCGGCGTCCGTGCGCGCCTTCTCCCAGCAGTGCGGGGCCATGTATCGGTCGGCGTACCGCCCGCGCTGATGGATGTGCTGAATCTCGCCCCGCTCTTCGATGAGGCGGCACCGTTTTTCGAGGTATTCGACCAGGGCGGCCACCACCTCCGCGTGGCTCCAGGCGAGCGGCGAGACGCCCATCGGCTCGCCCGTTTCGGGATGGAGTTGCTCGGCCAGGACGCCGGACGGCAGCGCCCACCGCGCGACCCACTTCATCCACTCCAGCGACGCCTCCAGTTCCTCCGCGGTCCGGGCGCGGATGATGTCGCACCGCATCATCCACAGCGCCGGGATGAACCACGGGTTGCCGGGCACGCGTTTCTCGTCGTCCACCACGCGGTGCCAGGCGTCGCCGGCGTAGCGCGCCAGGCCGCCCACTTCCGTATCGACGGCGAGGTGCTCGCGGACGGCCTTCAGCGTGGCGTCGACCCGGTCGTCGTGGGGATCGAGGACGGCGAACAGGACCAGGCCGGCGAGGCTGGCGTCGACCGTGACGTCGCGGTCGTAACCGCGCTTGGTCCGCGAGGCGGTCCGGGCGAAGCGGCCGGCCTTCTCGTCCCAGAGGTGTTCCGTGAGCCCTTCGCCCATGCGCTCGGCCGCCCCTCTGTAGCGGTCGTGGAGGTCCTCTTCGCCGAAGGCGGCGGCGAAGCGCGACGCCGCGCGCAGCCCCGCGATGACCGCCGCCACCGTCCAGGTGTGGACGCCCCACCGCTCCTCCCACAGGTCGTGCGAGGGCAGGGGCAGGCCGGTCTCCTCGTCCACGTGCCTCGCCAGGAAGTCGGCCGCCGCCGTGATCATCGGCCGGTAGTACGGGGCCACGAACTCGATGTCGCGGAACTTCTGGAAGTGCCGCCACATCGACCACAGCACCAGGGCCGTCTCGTCCTCCTGGATGGGCAGGCGCGGCGTGCTGTCGGTCAGCCACGGGTGCCAGGAGGACGCCAGCGACCCGTCCGGGTTGTACTTATGCAGAAAGTATCCGTCGCGGTGGATGATGTCCGCGCAGTACTGGAAGAAGCGGCGCGAGATGCCGCTGTGCCCCGCCTTGATGAGGGCGTAGGCCGCCAGGGCCCCGTCGCGCGGCCAGCAGTAGGCGTACGTGTCGCGGTTGACGCTGATGATGTCGCTGTCGTTGGCGGCCAGGATGGCGCCGGCGTTGTCGATCTGCGTCCGCAGGATCAACTGGCTCCGTTTGAACAGGCGGACGAACTCCTCCGGCACGCGCTCGAAGTTGAACTCCTCTTTGTTCACCCACAGGCGCCAGTAGTCGCGCGTGCGCTGGATGAGCGTGTCGGGCCGCTTGTCGAGGACCAGCCCGTTGATCTTGCGGACCTCCTGGTACACCTTGCCGGCCACGATCCAGTAGTGGAGGACTGCGCGGCCGGAGGCCTCCAGGTCCAGTTCCGCGCCGATGGTCGAATCGACGGTGCCCTGGGCGATGGCCGAGCGGTCCAGGCCCCCGTCTTCGGCGTCGCGCCAGGTGCCTTCCAGGCCCCGCACCTCCTTCGCACCGCACGAGAAGGACTCGACGCCGGTGCGCTCCGCCAAGGCGTAATTGGCGAGCAGATACCGCCGGGCCTTGTAATGGATGACGCTTTGCGTCTCGGGGTCGTAGAAGGCGGTATCGCCCACCTTGGTGGCGTAGAGGTTGAAGTCGTGGCTGAAGAAGAGCCGCACCGTCCGGGCCGCATCCGTCTGGTTGACCACGGTGATGCGCCGCAGGAAGACGTTCTCGTTGAAGTCCACGCAGTCGGCGCACTGGAGGCGGAGGCCGAGCCGGTCGTTCACGCACACGGCCCGCGTGACGAGCGTTTCGTCCTCGTAATCGAGTTGGATGGTCCAGTCGTCGTCGCCCATCCAGGAGAACGTGCCGTCGCACCAGACCCCGAAGCGCGAGACCGCTCCTTCGTTGTGGTTCTCCTGGCCGACGTGCGGATAGCACAACTCGCGGATGCGGTAGGACGGGTCGAAGGCGACCAGCATGTTGCCGTTCGAGACGGGCACGTCGCGGGCCATGGTCGTTCGTCTCCGAAGGAAGCCGGGTGGACGGCGCCCTGCTATGGTCCGTGACGGCCGGCCGAGCGGAGCTGGTCCTCGGCGGCCGAGACGAGCGCCTTGGCATTCGTGCCGTCGTGCGGGAAGCGGGCAATCGCCGTCCGCAGGGAGAGGTCCGGATGCGCCCGCGGGGCCGCGCCGGCCAGGCGGCGGGCGGCGGATTCACCGGCGTCTTCCGTCCCCTGCGCCTTGGCCTTGCCCGCCGTGGGCAGCGCCACGGCGTACCGCGCCGTCTCGAGCCGGCCGCCCTCCCACCCGCGGGCCAGGGCGCCCCGGACGGCCAGGCCCAGGCGGGCCGGACTGTCGGCCGTCCGCGCCGCCACGCTCGCCTCCGGTTCCAGCAGGATGAGCGCCAACTCCGTCTCGCGGTCGCGGGCCTCGGCGATGCGGCTGTCGACGTACGTCAGAAACGGGTCCGCCTTCAGGAGGCCCGTCTCGACGTCGCGATGGGCCAAGCGGGCGAACTCCTCGCGCCGGGCGGCCGCCCGGTACAGGCGGGCCAGGCTGTGGGCGAGCGGCAGGAGCGCGTCCTCCTCGGGCGGCGAGGCGCCTTCGACGGTGGGCGACAGGCAGAGGACGCCCACGGCCGCCTCCTCGTCGCGGACCGGCAGGCACACCAGGCCGTCCGGCGGGGCCTCGCCACTGCCGGGCGGCAGCCGGAGCGGCTCGGCGGTCCGCAGGCAGCGGTCGGCGGCGGCGTGCACGGGGTCCGGGTCGACGGCGCCGAGCGTATCGTCACCGCCCAGCGTCAACGCCAGGACGAGCCGCTCGTCCGCCTCGGACCAGAGAAACGCGCAGCCGCGCTCCGCCCCCAGCAGGTCGAGGAGGATGCGGCAGCCCTCGCGGAAGAGGGACTTCGATTCGGCCATCGCAAGGCTGGCCATGCGGCACGAGGCGTCGAACAGGCGGCGGGGCATCGCGGCGGACGGCGCCGGCTCCGGCGGCGCGGGCGGTTCGGGCGTCTCCGGCTCGCCGGCCAGGACGGCGGGCAGCCGGCGGGCATCGCGCGGCAGGACGACGTAATCCGTCAAGCCCGCCCCGAGCAGCGACCGCGCCAGCGGTTCCTCGGCCGCCTCCACCACGCCGTAGACCGGGACGTCGGGCCGCGTGCGGCGGAAGGCCGCCACCACCTGCCGCCCGGCCGCCTCCGTGCCCTCGATCGCCAGGACGACGGCCGACGGCCGCTCGCGTGCGGCGGCGAGTAAGGCGTCCGCCGCCGACAGGTACATCCGGCCGCCGGCGGCGTGGCGGCCGAGCAGCGCCCGCGTGGCCGGGTCGCGCGAGACACACAGCACGCCGGGCGGGGCGGCGGCTTTCGGATGGGCCGTTTGGGGCGTCACGTGTCGTCGTCCTCGCCGAGCAGGACGCGGAGTTCCTCGTCCGTGAGTTCAATCGTGCCGATGACGCGGCCGCCGGTGAGTTCCTCGTCCTCGTCGAGGCGCTCGGTGTCTTCGGCCGTCGGCGCGGGGCCGGGCGGGGTGGTGTCCTCGCCGGCCGGCTCGGGCGCCGGGGCCGCAGGTTCCTCCGCCGCGGGCGAAGGTTCGGGCGCCGGGGCCGCACGTTCGGGCGCGGGGGCGACAGGTTCGGGCGGCGCCGCCTCCGAGGGCACAGGGGGAGGCGCCTCCCTGCCGGCCTCCTGTA
>JAWODB010000191.1:0-8553 GCA_046483505.1 Phycisphaerae bacterium | reverse complement strand
CCCGCCGCCGTCCCGGACGTACGCCACGCCGCCGGGGACGAGGACCCGCCGCACCTCGTCCATCGGCACGTCGCCGAGGTCGTCGGCCACGAGCAGGTTGACGAGGTTGCCGGCGTACGGCAGGCGGCGGCCGTCGAAGAGGTCGACCGAGACGGGTCCGTACAAACCGGCCTCGCGGAGGCGGCCCCGGGCCGTCTCCACCTGCGCCGGGTCGCGGGCGAGGCCGTGGACGAGGTACGCCTCGCCCCGCCGCAGCGCCGCGGTGAGTTCGCCGTCGCCGCAACCGAGGTGCACCACCAGGCCGCCGCGGACTCCGGTGGCCGAGAGGATCCGTTCGGCCGCCTCGGCCGGCGCGGCTGGGTCGGCGCCTGCCACCGGAAAGACCGCCGCCGCCTGAAGGAGCACCAGGACGCCGATCACACCGCATGGTCGCATGGTTCGTTTCCTGAGGGGGTTTTCGGAACGGCCGATCATCCGACGAATGCGCCGCCGGCGACGCGCCGCGCGCCCTGAGGATTCTATCACGCTGCTCCAGCGCGACAAGCCCGTTCCGCCCGACGGGCCGGCCGGCGGCTTTTTCCTCCCCCCGTTCCGGGCCCGATGCTATGCTTGGCACCAACGGGAGCACGGAGCATGTGGCGGCTGAGGAAGAAACGCACCCTGCGCGTCATCGGACTGATGTCCGGCACGTCGGCCGACGGCGTCGACGCGGCGGCGGTGGACGTGCCGGACCGCGGCGCGAACGTCCGCCTGCTGGCGTTTCGCACGTATCCGTATCCGCCGAGTGTCCGGCGGATGGTGCTGGACCTGTGCGGCCCGCGGGCCGCGTCCGTTGACGACCTCTGCCATGCGAACGCCGTGTTGGGCGAACTGTTCGCCGAGGCGGCCGTCCGCCTGGCCGAGGAGGAAGGCGTCCCGCTGCGGAGCGTGGACCTGGTCGGGTCGCACGGCCAGACGGTCCGCCACCTGCCGCGGGGGAAGCGGTTCCGCGGCCGGCGGATCGGCTCGACGCTCCAGATCGGCGACCCGTGCGTCATCGCCGAGCGGACGGGCCTCCCCGCGGTGGCGGACTTCCGGCCCCGCGACATGGCCGCCGGCGGCCAGGGGGCGCCCCTCGTGCCTTACGCGGACCTCCTCCTGTTCGGCCACCCGCGCCGCAGCCGCGTGGTGTGCAACATCGGCGGCATCGCCAACCTCACGTTCCTCCCTGCCGCGGGCGGGCCGGACGACGTCCTCGCCTTCGACACCGGGCCGGGCAACATGGTCATGGACGCCCTCGTGCAGCGGATGACCTCGGGCCGCCACACCTTCGACCGCAACGGGCGGCTGGCCCGGTCCGGCCGCGCGCACGACGGCCTGCTGGGCGAGTTGCTCCGGCACCCGTTCCTGCGGCGCCGGCCGCCCAGGTCGACGGGGCGCGAGGATTTCGGGCCGGCGTTCGTCGACCGTCTTCTCGAGCGCGGCGAGGCGCTCGGCCTGGCCGAGGCGGACCTGGTGGCCACGGCTGCCGCCTTCACCGCCGGCGCCGTCGCCCGGGCCTGCCGGCGCCTGCCCGGCCGCGTGGACGAGGTGTTTCTTTCCGGCGGCGGGGCCCGCAACCCCGCGCTGGTCGGGATGCTGCGCGACGCCCTGGACCCCGCGCCCGTCCGCGTGACGGACGACTTGGGCCTGGACGCCGACGCCAAGGAGGCGGTATCGTTCGCCGTCCTGGCCGCCGCCACGATTCGGGGCCGCGCGAACAACCTGCCTTCCGCGACCGGGGCCGCGCGGCCCGTGGTGCTGGGCAAGATCGTACCGGGATCATGAACGACCGATCGAAACTGACGACCGAGAAGCGGAACCCCCGCACGCGCGGCATCGACCGGCTGGACGCGGCGGGCCTCGTGGAGATCATCAACCGCGAAGACCGCCGCGTGCCGGAGGCCGTCGGGCACGAAACGAAGCGCCTCGCCGAGGCCATCGACCTCATCGTCGAGCGGTTTCGGCGCGGCGGCCGGTTGATCTACGTCGGTGCCGGGACGAGCGGCCGGCTGGGCGTCCTGGACGCCTCGGAGTGCCCGCCCACCTTCGGCGTGCCGCCCACGATGGTCCAGGGCATCATCGCGGGCGGCCGGCGGGCGCTCGTCCGCTCGGCCGAAGGGTTGGAGGACGTCGCCGACGACGGGGCCAGGGCCCTCGACGCCAAACGCGTCGCCGAGAAGGACGTGGTCGTCGGGGTGGCGGCGTGCGGCCTGACGCCGTTCGTCCGCGGCGCCGTCGACCGGGCCCGCGCCGTCGGCGCCGCCACGGTCTTCGTCACCTGTTCGCCGGAAGTGCGCCGGCAGGTGGAGGCGGACGTCGTCATCTGCCCGGTGGTCGGGCCGGAGGTCGTGACGGGGTCGACCCGCATGAAGGCCGGCACGGCGACCAAACTCGTCCTCAACACGCTGACGACCGCCTCGATGATTCGCCTGGGCAAGGTCTACGACAACCTGATGGTGGACCTGAAGGCGACGAACGCCAAACTCCAGGACCGGGCCGAGCGGATCCTGATGGCCGTCACGGGCATCACCCGTCCCGCGGCCCGGCGGCTGCTCGAGCGGGCCCACGGCGAGGCGAAGACGGCCATCGTCATGCACGAGCGGGGCGTCACGCGCGAGGAGGCTTGCCGCCTGCTCTCGGAAGGGCAGGGGTTTCTGCGGGCGGTGCTGGAAACGTGAACCGCCTCGGGCGGTGGCGCGGTGGTTCTCGGTAACCACCGCGCCTTCACGCACCTGGGGTTGGAAGCGCGGCGGGTGCGGAGACCCGCCGCGCTTCCATCCGGTCGGCCTAGGACCTGGCGACCTCCTCGCCTGCCGTGAAGACCGTCAGCCCCGCCAGCGACTTCCCGGCCGCCGGGAGGATCAGGCTCGCCACGTACCCCACGCCGACGCAGATCGCCAGGCTCAGGACGCCGTACAGCAACTCGTGCACGGGCACCCACTGCGGCCGCCACCGGGCGACCGCCATCACGGTGGCGCTGACGGCGGCCCCCACGAGGCTCCCCCAGGCGCCCGCCCGCCGCGTGAAGATGCCCAGCACGAACAGCCCCGCCAGGCCGCCCGTGAAGAGGCCGAGGACCATCAGGAAGAAGCCGTAGAGGGACTGGATGTCCCACGTGGCCAGCACCAGGGCGATGCTGGTGCCGATGGCGCCGATGACGACCGCCAGCACCCGGGCCAGGCGCAGGAAGAACCGTTCGCCCGCCTCCGGGCGGAACCGGCGGACGAAGTCCGTCGTGACGGCCGCCGAAATCGAGTTCACGCCGCTGTCGACGCTGCTCATCGCCGCCGCGAAGATGCCCGCGATGATCAGGCCCGAGAGGCCCGGAGGCAGTTGCTGCACGATGAAGAGGGGGAAGACCCGGTCGCCGGCCATGTCCTCCGGCAGCAGGGCCGGGTGCTGCCGGTAGAACACCCACAGGGCCGTCCCCAGGAAGAAGAACAGCAGCCCCGTCGGGATGCTTCCGAGGGCGCTGGTCCACAGGGCGGCCTTCGATTCCCGAAGCGTCCGTGTGGACATATATCGCTGCACCAGGGCCTGGTCCGTCGTGTACACCGCGAAGTTGCTGACGGCGGCGCCGATGGCGATGACCCACACGGCCGGGGCGGCGACGTCCCAGGTGAAGTTCAGCATGTGGAACTTCTCGCCGGCCACGCCCTCCGCCACGATCCCCGCGAAGCCGCCCTCCACGCCGGCCGCCACGAAGCACAGGCTGGCCACCGCCCCGCCCATCAGGATGACCACCTGGAGCGCGTCGGTCCAGATGACCGCCTCCAGGCCGCCCAGCACCGTGTACAGCGTGCTCAGCACCCCCATGATCAGGATGCAGGCGTACACGTTCAGGCCCGTCGCCGCCGACAGCGCCAGCGACGGAATGTACAGAATGATGGACATCCGTCCGAACTGGAAGAGCACCCACTGGGCGCTCGCCAGCAGCCGGACCGGGGTGTTGAACCGCTTCTGGAGATACTCGTACGGCGTGGTGACGTTCAGCCGGCGGTAGAACGGGATGTACACGGCGGCCACGATGGGCACCAGGACGATCGGCGAAATCTGCGCGATCACCATCACCCAGTTGCCCTGAAACGCGTTTCCCGGGATAGACACATACGTAATAGCGCTGAGGGCCGTGCCGAAGATGCTCAGTCCCGCCGCCCACCAGGGAATCCGCCGCCCGCCCAGGAAGAAGTCGTCCGTGCTCTTCTCGCGGCGAGAGAAGTACCAGCCGATGCCGACCAGCACCGCCAGGTAACCGGCCAGCACCACGTAATCGATGTGCTGGAAGTGCCGCTGCATCGCGAGAAGCGTCGGCGTCACATGGGGTCCTTTCCGTCGGAGTCCGCAGGGCAGCGCGGTGGGCAGTCTTGCCCCCCGCGCCGAAGCGCCAGGCGCGGCGGGTGCGGAGACCCGCCGCGCTTTCATTCAGATTCCATCCCGCGCGGTGGCCCTCCCGGTCCGCCGCGCTGTTGCACCGCTATCCTCGAACCGGATGTGCCACGGCGGGTCTTGTCCCGCCGTGATGCCGACCGACGGGGTGCACGGCCGGACAAGGCCGGCCGTGGCACGGCCGGTCCGGCGCGGCGGGTCTCCGTACCCGCCGCGCTACGTCTTGATCCCGCGCGGGAAATCCCATCACCGCCTCAGCGCCAGGCCTCACGCTCAACCCGGCGAAGATCGCGCAGCAGGTCCCGCAGCCGCGACGGCCGGTTCCGCCGACGCCAGACCTCCTCGAACGTCTCCGGCAGCCCGTCCATCGCCTCGTGCAGCAGGCCGACCGCCCGGGCGGAGGGCCGGCGGCCCCGGCGGCATGTGCGCAGGATCTCCGCCCGGCGGCAGGCGGCCACGTCCGTTCGCGATGCCAGGTCGAACTCCGCCAGGGTGTCGAGGCCGAACGGGTCCTCCACGCCCGGCGGCGGCGACCAGTCGAGCCCCGCCAGCCGGCGGGCGTGCCGGGCCAGGCGCCCGGCGCCGATGCCGTCCAGGGCCCGGCCCGCCGGCCAGTCCTCCCGCATCGCCTCCTCCGCCGGCGCCACGAGCGCAGGATACAGCACCGTCCGGTTCGCGTACGGCAGCCCCAGCGCTTCGTGGGCCGAGCCGAGCGTCCGAACGGCCCCGGCCAGGCGGCCGTCGGCATCGCCCAGCACCCGCCGGCAGAAGAGGCGCGTGAATCCCCTCGGCACCGCAGCCCGGCCGTTCCACGCGCACGCGGCGCCCCACGCAAACTGGTGCAGGCTGACCGCCAGCGGGTTCCGATGGCCGTGGTCGCCCCAGTCCGTATTGAGCAGCCCCTCGGCCCCGCACCGCCGGCCCTCGGCGGCGAAGGCCGCGATGTTCTCCATACCGGCCGCCAGCCGGCACCCGTGCGAGTTCCACGCGTTCGTGCCGGGGCAGACCAGGAGCGGCAGGCCGGCGCCCGCGATCTCGCGGCTCCGCGCGATCCGCCCGCCGCGCGGCGCGTACTCCCAGTTCAGCATCACCGTTCCGGGCGGCAACTCGGCCAGCAGGTCCGGGTGCGCCAGGACGATGTCGCTCCAGACGTTCATCCGCTTGCCGTGTTTGCGGCAGAGACGGTGGAGGTGAAGGAGGAAGTCCAGGTACACCCGCCCGACGCCGACGCGTTCGGTCCGCCGGCGGCTGCGGCCGCGGCCGAGTTCCCACGGTTCGTCGCCGCAGACGTTGAAGTCCTCGGCCTCGAAGAGCGGGACGTACTCCTCGTACAGGTCGGCCACCAGCCGCAGGCTGCGCGGGTCGGACGGGCACAGCGTCGTGCCGCCCGGCCAGCCGCGATAGCCGGGCAACTCGCCCAGGTCCCGGTAGGCCGGCAATTGAAGAATCTTCTCCATGTGTCCGAAACTGGCCAGGCAGCCCACGAGCCGGACGTGATGCCGCCGGGCGTGGTCCTGGAGCGTCCGCACGTCCCGCGGCGTGAAGGGGCTGTACCCCCGGCCGATCTCCGGGTGCCGCCGGAACGTGAAGACGTTCTCCACGTAGAGTTGCAGTTCGTTGATCTTCCAGCGGGCCAGACGCTCGAGAAGGGCCTTGAGCGTAGCAAGCCGCGGCACCTTGCCGCGCGAACAGTCCAGCAGGACGCCGCGCCGCCCGACGTCGGGCGCGTCGTCGATGCGGCAGACAGGCAGCGACCGGCCGCACGCGGCCACGAGGTCGCGGAGCGTCTGGACGCCGTAATACGCTCCCGCCGGGGCGGAGGCCGCAATCCGCACGCCGTCCGGCGCAATCGTCAGCCGGTAGGCTTCCGGCCCGGCCGGGGCGCCGTCGCGGTCGAGGCGAACGGCGGCGGGCCCCGCGCCCCCACACCTCACGCGGGCCGTCACGCCGAGCGGCGCCAGGTCCGCCGCCAGTTGGCCGAGCGGCACCCGGTCCGCCGGCCGGTCGCCGGCGAGCACGGCCGGCGCGGTCAGGGCGTACCGGCCCCTGCCTGCGACGACCTTGCGCGGCGGGATGAGCAACTCCATGGGGCTCGGCACCTCCGGCTCCGCACGACCGGCTCGTTTCGCGTCCCCTGCCACGGGCCGGACAGACTGTATCCTTCGCGCCCGGCGGGCACAACCCTTTGTCCGTCGGTTGCGACGGCCGGGCGGGACCTCCGGAAGGATTCGGCGCGCGGCCCGCCGCCGCGGAAGGCCTGGGAGCCGTCCCGGTCACGGAAACCGCCCGGGCAACCAGCGCAGCGAGACCGCAGAGCCGCCGGCCGGCGCGGCCGCCACGGAGACCGCGGTCCGATCCGATTACACGGTGCCGGGCGTCGGGTGTGTCCAGTCGCCGCGATAGGTGCGGGCCAGGCGGCGGTTGGCGTCGTCGTCGCCGACGACCCGGCCCGTGGCGGCGTCCCACGCCAGGCTGCGGCCGAGTTCCATCGACAGGTTCGCCAGGATGCAGCAGGCGGAGGAGATGTACCCCTCCTCGATGTCGGCGACGGGCCGCTCGCCGCGGCGGCGGGCTTCCAGGAAGTTCTTCATGTGCCGCCGCGTGGCCGGGGCCGCGAAGAGTTCCGTGGGCTTGTGCTGCACGTCCTCGGGGTACGCGGCGCGCTCGTCCCGGTAATCGCCGTGCACGGGCTCGCCCTTGCCGTGGGGGATGAAATCGTACTCGCGCACGCTCAGTTTCAGGGTGCCCTTGTCGCCGTAGAGCGTAGCGCCCCAGGGGTACTTGGGGTCGGGGTTCTCCCCCCAGTTCCGCTGGGTCCAGACGACCTGGACGTCGCCGTAGTCGAACAGCGCGGTCTGGGTGTCGTGCGTGTTGACGTTGGAGTCCGGCGGCCGCATCAGGATGCCCCCCGTGGCCGAGATCGACCGCGGCCAGCCGAGCCCCAGGACGTAGCGGACCACGTCCAGGAAATGCACGCACAGGTCGCCGGTCTGGCCGTTGCTGAACTCGCGGCACGCCCGCCACCGGCGCGGATGGATACCGGGGCTGTAGTCGCGCCACGGGGCGGGGCCGACGTACCTCTCCCAGTCGAGGTGCGCGGGCGGCTTCTCCTCCGGCGGGAAACGCCGCGGGCTGCCGTAATAACTGTGGATGTCGATGTACGCGATCTTCCCGAGCCGGCCGGCCGTGATGAAACGGTCCCGCGCCTCCAGCAGGTGCGGCGTGCTCCGCCGCTGCAACCCCACCTGGACGGTACGGCCGTACTTGCGAGCGGCGGCCAGCATGGCCTGCCCCTCGACCACGTCCCAACTGACGGGCTTCTGGACGTACACGTCCGCCCCGGCCTTGCACGCCTCCACCATGGGCAGGCAGTGCCAGTGGTCCGGCGTGCCGATCAGGACGATCTCGGGCCGCTGCTCGGCAAGCAGTTTGCGATAATCGCCATAGGTAGGCGGTTTGTTGCGCGACGGCTGCCGCTTGCCCACCAGGTCGGCGGCCTCCTCGACGAGGTGCCGGTCGACGTCGCACAGCCCGACGACCTCGACGGCGGGCGCCACCTGGATCAGGTGAAACAGGTCCGTCTTGCCGTACCAGCCGGTCCCGATAAGGGCGACCCGCGTCGGCTCGTCGCGCGGCGCGGCAAAGACGCGGCCGGCCAGCGCGGCCGTCGCGGCCGCGCCGGCTGCGGCTTCCAGGAATCCTCGACGGTGCATGCGGGGCCTCCTCCGTGCAAGGGTCATGCTGCCATTATACACCATCCCGCCGCCCGCGGCAGGGACGAACACCCTGGGGGCCTCCTTCCGGCCGCCACGCACCGGGACAACCTCACGGCCTATCCGCCGGTTCGCGCACTCGACCGCACGTAAATCAACAGGTCCCGGACGTTCGTGTTCGTCGGATCGCTGCGGATCAGGTTGCCCAGGGAGCCACTCGCCCTCGGAGAGGGAGTCGGCGTTGCCCCACCCGGCCACGTTGCCCTCGACGTTGGTCTCGGCGTCCTCGCCCTCCATCCAGACGTACGCCTCGACCGCCGCGGCCGCGGGCGCGGTCGCGAGGAAGGCAGCGGTCGCGAGCAGCAGCGGGAGCAGACGGCTAACACTACAACGCTAAGTCGGCCATTTGCGCGGTGGGTCTCCGCACCCACCG
>JAWODB010000093.1:0-11429 GCA_046483505.1 Phycisphaerae bacterium | reverse complement strand
GACTCCTGGAACCTTTTCCGCCCGCCCCCGCATGGGCCTGCCACAATGGCACCCGGCCGGCCGCCGGACCTGCCGAAACGGCCGCTGCAAAAGGTCCGGCAGACCGGCCGCACCCGACCGTTCCGGCCGCCAAAAAGGCCCTTCCCGGCCCTGAAAGGCGTGCAAACGGCCTTCGCGGCCTCGGCAGGCTGTATTTGGCACCCGCTTTGCACCTGCAACGCGGCGAGAGGGCGAGCGTACACCCGAAACCAGGCCTGGCGGTCGGCAGGGTCAGGGGTGTCATTCCAATCGGGCAACCCGAGCAGGAAAGGAGATGCGTCAGCATGCCAGCCAAACTGTTGGCCTTTGAGGAGGAAGCCCGGGCCGGGCTGATGGCCGGCGTCGAGAAACTCGCCCGTGCCGTCAAGTCCACCCTGGGACCGCGCGGCCGGAACGCCATCCTCGACAAGGGATGGGGCGCCCCCACCATCACCAAGGACGGCGTGACCGTGGCCGAGGAAATCGACCTCCGCGACAAGTACGAGAACATGGGGGCCAAACTGGTCAAGGAGGCCGCCTCCAAGACCAGCGACGTGGCCGGCGACGGCACCACCACCGCCACCGTCATCGCCGAGGCCGTCTTCAAGGAGGCCCTGAAGAACATCACCGCCGGCGCCGACGCCATGGCCCTGAACCGCGGCATCCAGCGGGCCGTCGAAGTTGTTGTGGGCGAGTTGCAGAAGATCTCCAAGCCCATCGACGTCGCCAGCGCCGACGAGGTGGCCCAGGTCGCCGCCATCAGCGCCAACGGCGACGACGAGGTCGGCAAGATGCTCGCCGACGCCTTCAGCAAGGTGGGCAAGGACGGCGTCATCACCGTCGAGGAAGGCAAGGGCCTGTGGACCGAGGTCGACGTGGTCGAAGGCATGCAGTTCGACCGCGGGTACCTCAGCCCGCACTTCGTCACGGACCAGGACCGGATGGAGTGCGTCCTGGAGCGGCCGCTCATCCTCGTCCACGAAGAGAAGATCGCGAGCGCCAAGGACCTCGTGCCGCTGCTCGAGAAGATTTCCCAGTCGAAGCGGCCGCTGCTCGTCATCGCCGAGGATATCGAGGGCGAGGCCCTGGCGACCATGGTCGTCAACAAACTGCGCGGCGTGCTCCAGTGCTGTGCCGTCAAGGCGCCCGGCTACGGCGAGCGGCGGAAGGCCATGCTCCAGGACATCGCCACCCTGACGGGCGGCCGGGCCATCATGAAGGACCTCGGCATCGAACTGGAGAACATCACCGTCGATGACCTCGGCACCGCCAAGAAGGTCACCATCGACGACGACAACACGACCATCGTCGAGGGGGCGGGCGAGACCGACGCCATCCGCGGCCGGGTGGACCTCATTCGCCGCGAGATCGAGACCACCACCTCCGATTACGACCGCGAGAAACTCCAGGAGCGGCTCGCCAAACTCTCGGGCGGCGTGGCCCAGATCAACGTCGGGGCCGCCACCGAGGTCGAAATGAAGGAACGCAAGGCCCTCGTCGAGGACGCCCTCCACGCCACCCGGGCCGCCATCGAGGAAGGCATCGTGCCGGGGGGCGGCGTGGCCTTTCTGCGATGCCTGGACGCCCTGGAGAACGTGAAGACGGCGGCCGGCGACGAGGCCACCGGCGTCGAGATCGTCCGCCGGGCCATCCGCATGCCCGCCTGGCAGATTGCCGCCAACGCCGGCTACGAGGGCGGCGTGGTCGTCCGCAAGATCCTCGGCGAGAAGGGCGCCTTCGGCTTCAACGCCGACACGGGCGAGTACGGCGACATGCTGACGTTCGGCGTCGTCGACCCGACGAAGGTCGTCCGCAGCGCCCTTCAGAACGCCGCCTCGGTCGCCGGGCTGCTCGTCACGACCGACGCCTGCATCGCCACCAAGCCCGAGCCGAAGGACGAGCAGGGCCCGCCCGGCGGTCCCGAAGGCATGGGCGGGATGGGCGGCATGGGCGGCATGATGTAATTCGGATTTCGGAATTCGGATTGCGGATTGCGGAGTGAACGGCGCGCAACCACGACGCACAGTTAGCCGCCGGCCTTGCCCGGCGCGTTGCAGCGTGCGGAGTGTGAGAAGCGCTCCGCCCCGCGCGTAGACGCTAGTGTTCGCCCGGCCGCTTGCGGCCGGCGTCATCCGGGAAACAGGAACCTCAAGAAGCCAGACGGAGAACCAACCCATGACCATCGAACCGCTTGAAGACCGCGTCGTCGTCCAGCCCCTGGAGGCCGAGGAGACCACCAAGGGCGGCATCGTGCTGCCCGATACGGCCAAGGAGAAGCCCCAGCAGGGCAAAGTCATCGCCGTCGGCCCCGGCAAGATGCTGGAGTCCGGCGAACGGGCCGAGCCCGCCGTCAAGAAGGGCGACGTCGTCGTCTACGCGAAGTACGGCGGCACGGAGATCGAAGTGGACGGCGAGGAGTACATGATCCTCCGCGAGAGCGACCTCCTCGCTGTCGTCGAATAACGCGCCGCCGTCACCGAGCCGGCCGCGGGAGCGGCGGGTCATCCCCATCCGGGGCGAAGGTTGCACGCGCAAACGTAAGACGAACCCACGGGAGAGAACCCATGCCCAAGCAACTCTTGTATGCCGACGAGGCCAAACGCAAGATGGCGGCCGGCCTCAAGCAACTCGCCGACGCCGTCCGCGTCACCCTCGGCCCCACCGGCCGGAACGTCATCCTCCAGAAGTCCTACGGCGGCCCGACCGTCACCAAGGACGGCGTGACCGTCTCGAAGGAAATCGAACTGGAGGACAAGTTCGAGAACATGGGCGCCAAGATGGCCAACCAGGTGGCCTCCAAGACCGCCGACGTCGCCGGCGACGGCACCACCACCGCCATCGTCCTGGCCGAGGCCATCTACAACGAGGGCCTGAGGCACGTCACCGCCGGCGCCAACCCGATGGCGCTGAAGCGCGGCATCGACATGGCCGTCGACGCCGCCGTCGACAGCATCTGGGACCAGAGCCGCAAACTCAAGGGCCACGACGAGGTCGCCCAGTGCGCATGCGTCAGCGCCAACAACGACGAGTTCATCGGCGGCCTCATCGCCGACGCGCTCGACAAGGTCGGCAACGACGGCGTCATGACCGTGGAGGAGGGCAAGGGCACCGAGACCGTCCTCGACTTCACCGAGGGCATGCAGTTCGACAAGGGATACCTGAGCCCGTACTTCATCACCAACCCGCAGACGATGGAGTGCGTGCTGGAGGATGTCCTCATCCTCATCCACGAGAAGAAGATCTCGAACCTGCGCGACCTCCTGCCCCTCTTGGAGAAGGTGGCGCAGAGCGGCCGGCCCCTGCTCGTCATCGCCGAGGACGTGGAGGGCGAGGCCCTGGCGGCCCTCGTCGTCAACCGGCTCCGCGGCGTGCTCAGGGTCGGCGCCGTCAAGGCCCCCGGCTTCGGCGACCGCCGCAAGGCCATCCTCGGCGACATCTCGGTCCTGACGGGCGGCACGTTCGTCAGCGAGGACCTGGGCACGAGCCTGGAGGCCCTCGAACTCAACCAACTCGGCTCCGCCGGACGCATCGTCCTCGACAAGGACTCCTGCACCCTCATCGACGGCGGCGGGACCAAGAAGGCCGTGCAGGAACGCATCACCCAGATCCGTCAGCAGATCGAGACGACCACCTCGGACTACGACCGCGAGAAACTCGAGGAACGCCTCGCCAAACTGACGGGCGGCGTGGCCATCATCCGTGCCGGCGGCGCCACCGAGACCGAGGTCAAGGCCAAGAAGGCCCGCATCGAGGACGCCATGCACGCCACGCGTGCGGCCGTCCAGGAAGGCATCGTGCCCGGCGGCGGGGTGGTGTGCCTGCGGGCCGTCGGCGCCCTGGAGAACCCCCGGAAGCGGGCCCGCGGCGACGAGAAGATCGGCGTCGACATCGTCGTCCGAGCCCTCGAAATGCCCCTCCGGCAGATCGCCGCCAACGCCGGCCAGGACGGATCGGTCGTCGTCGAGGAGGTCCGCGGCATGGCCAGGACGCACGGCTACAACGCCCGGACCGGCGAGTACGGCGACATGCTCCAGATGGGCGTGATCGACCCGGCCAAGGTCACCCGGACGGCCCTCCAGAATGCCGCCTCCATCGCCGCCCTCATGCTGACGACCGACGTCATGGTTACCGACGCGCCGGAAGAGGAGGACGAAGACCTCGACGCCGAAGAGGCCGTGGCGTAAGATAGCCTTCGCAAGCGGCGGCGGGCGCGCGGCTTCACCCGGCGCACGGCCGGACAAGCCCGGCCGTGGCACGGGCGCCCGTGTTCGCCGCGGCGCTTGCGCCGCGCGTTGCTCGAAGTCAGTTGCACAAGGCACGCCCATGGCCGAGTCCGACGACTACTACGCCATCCTCGGCGTCGCGCGCAATGCCTCGACCGCGGAGATCAAGAAGGCCTATCGCCGGGCCGCCATCCAGTACCACCCCGACCGCAACCCCGGCGACGCCCAGGCCGAAGCCCGGTTCAAGCAGTGCGCCGAGGCGTACGAGGTCCTCTCCCACCCCGACAAACGGGCCCGCTACGACCGCTTCGGCAAGGAGGGCCTCCGCGGGGCGGGCGTCCACGACTGGGCCCACACCGACGTCCACGACATCTTCTCGATGTTCGAGGACGTCTTCGGCTTCGGCGACATCTTCGGCGGGTTCGGCGGCCGCCGCCGACGGGCCGGGCCTGAACCGGGCCAGAGCCTCCGCTGCACCATCGACCTGACGCTCGAGGAGGTGCTCCACGGCACCGACAAGACGGTCCGCCTGACGCGCCGCGAACGGTGCGAGGACTGCGGCGGCACCGGGTCCGCCGCCGGCCGGCGCGAGACGTGCGGCACGTGCCGCGGCCGCGGACGCGTCCAGCAGGGCGGCGGGTTCTTCCGCGTCGTCCGCACCTGCCCGCACTGCGGCGGGACGGGTTCCACCGTCTCCGACCCGTGCCAGGCGTGCGGCGGCAGCGGCTTCGTCAACCGCAAGCGGACCATCGACGTCACCGTCCCGCCGGGCGTTGAGGACGGCCAGCGCATCCGCTACGCCGGCCAGGGCGACGCCGGCGAGCCCGGCGCGCCGCGCGGCGACCTGCTGGCCGTCGTCCGCGTCCAGGAGCATCCGCTCCTGGAGCGGCACGGGCGCGACCTGCTGTGCCAGGTGCCCGTCTCGCTGACGCAGGCGGCCCTGGGCGATGAGATCGAGGTGCCGACCCTCGGCGGCAGCGAGCACCTGGAGATCGGCCGCGGTACGCAGAGCGGCGACCTGTACCGCCTGGAGGGGCGGGGGCTGCCCGACGTCCGCACGGGCCGGCGCGGCGACCTGCTCGTCCAGACGATCGTCGAGGTACCCAAGAAACTCTCGCGCCGGCAGGAGGAACTCCTCCGCGAGTTCGCCGAGGACGGCCGGCGGGGCGCCACGCCCCAACGCAACGGATACCTGAAACGCCTCGAGGCGTATCGCAAAGGGCAGCGCGAAACCGCCCCGCACGAAGACGGGTCGAAGGACGTGTCATGAGTCGCCATCGCCACGGTAAACCGCGCCGTCCCGACGAGGCCGACCACCGGGCCGCGCCGGAGGAACCCGGGCGCGCCGCCCGCGACGACGCCGCCGCCGGCGGGGAGGCCGCCCCGGACGCCCCGTCGCCCGGGGCGGAGGCGGCCGACGAGCCGGCCGCGCCCGAGACGCTCGAGACCCCCCTCGAAGAGAGCCGGCGCGAGGTCCAGGACCTCAAGGACCGGCTTCAGCGCCTGGCGGCCGACTTCTCGAACTACCAGAAACGGATGCAGCGGCGGCTGGAGGAGGAGAAGCGGGAGGCCGTCCGCGCCTTTCTCCGCGACCTCCTGCCCGTCATCGACAACTTCGAACGGGCCCTCGCCGCCGCCGACGAGGGCGGCGACCCGGCCGCGTTCCACCAGGGCGTCTGCCTCGTCCACGACCAGTTGCTCGAGGCCCTCGCCCGCCACGGCGTGGAGCCCATCGACGCCGCCGGACGCCGCTTCGACCCCGAGCACCACGAGGCCGTTGCCCACGTGCCGAGCGAGGAACATCCGTCCGGCCACGTCATCGACGAGGTCCAGCGCGGCTACCGCCACGGCGACCGGACGCTGCGGCCGAGCCAGGTGGCCGTCTCCCGCGGCCCGGCCGAGGGCGAGGGTGGGGAGGATGAAGATGCCCGCGCCGAGGGTGCCGAGTCGGACGGACCCGATGAGCAGAGTACCCCGCGGGAAGGGGGGTAACGCGGCAGCGCCGACTCGTGCGCCGCGGAAACATTTAGCCGCCGGCCTTGGCCGGCGCGTTCGCGTGGTGGGCCCGGAGGCCCACCACGCGGAACAAGGCGGACCACGAGCCGTAGCATGGAAGGAACCGTCATGCCGACGTATGAGTACGAGTGCGAGGCCTGCGGGCACACGTTCGAGAAGTTCCAGTCCATCAAGGCGAAGCCGCTGAAGACGTGTCCCTCCTGCGGTAAGCGGAAGGTCCGCCGGCTGCTGGGCACCGGCGGGGCGCTCATCTTCAAGGGCTCCGGCTTCTACGCCACCGATTACCGGAGCCCGTCGTACCAGCGCGACGCCAAGAAGGCGGAGGGCGGCGAGGCGAAAGGCGACGGCAAGGGCGGCGAGGCGAAGGGCGACAAGACCTCCGGCGGCGAGGCGTGCGCGAAAAACACCTCCGCCGCCTGCGGCGGGTGCCGAAAGAAGACCGGCACCTGCCCGAACGGGTCGTAGCCCATAGAAGATCCGGGAGGTTTCACCGTGTGTGCCACGGCCGGTCTTGTCCGGCCGTGCTGCCTGACGGGAGCGAATCACGGCGGGACAAGGCCCGCCGTGGCACGCTCGTATGGAAACGATTTCCGCAACCTCTCGGAATTGGAGCCGTTCCGCATGACGCGCGGCCGAAACGAACGCTGCCGATACTGCGGCCGGGCCCTTGCCCCGGACGCCCCGGCCCACCGTCGCCACTGGCCGTTCTGCTGCGAGCGGTGCCGCATGGCCGAACTCGGCCACTGGTTCGAGGAGCGGTACGTCGTCAGCCGGCGCGCCGACCAGGTGGCCGACGACGCCGCCCGCGCGCCGGCGCCGCGCGGCGGCCCGAACGGCGCCTCCGCGGACGGGTCCGGCGATGCCGCGCCGCCCGATGGGCCGAACGAGAATAACACTTGACACCCCGCGGCCCCCCGCGGAATATGGGTTTCGCAACGGACCCGCCCTTCGGGGGGCTTCACCCTGCCGCGGGGCTCTTCTCGACGCCGAAGAAAAGGAGAACCCCCATGTCCGAGGAAGGTACGGAGGTGCAGCGCATTGACTGGCGGCGGTGCTTTCAGTTCCTGGAGATCCTCCGGTCGTTCCGGATGGCGGTTCACCCGGCGAACCTGATCCTGTGCTTTGTGGGCCTGGCCGCCTCGTTCTGGTTGGCGGTGCTGGTCGACCAACTGCCCGCCCCCGTCGGCCAGACCGAGACACAGGTCTACGGGGCGAGTTTCTTCGAGCACGTCTACCGCATCGTCACGACCACGCTGTGGGGCGACTGGTCCCTGCCGTACGTCGGCGGCAGCACGTGGGACGACTTCCTCGCGTTCATGATGACGCCCGTCGCCGCGGCCCGGGAACTCATTACGCTGGCCATCGCCTACTGGGAGCGGACCCCCTGGTTCGCCCTCATCAACACGGTCATCCTGCTCGGTATCTGGGCGATGATCGGCGGGGCGGTGACGCGGATGGCGGCCGTCCGCGTCGCCCGCGAAGAGAGCGTCCCGATGAAGCAGGCCCTCGGCTTCGCCTGCCGCAAGTGGCCCAGCACCGTGACGAGCCCGCTCATCCCGTTCGGCGTCCTGGTGTTCCTGGCGGCGCTGATGGGGCTGGTTACGGGGTGGTCGCTCATGATTCCCTACCTGGGCGAGTGGGCGGTGGGGCTGCTGCTCTTCCTGCCGCTCCTGATGGGCGTGGTGCTGGCGCTGATCTTCGTGGGCGGGGCGTTCAGCGTGGGGCTCCAGTGGCCGACCATCGCCGCCGAGGGCTCCGACTCGTTCGACGCCATCAGCCGGAGCATCTCGTACATCTCCAGCCGGCCGTGGAAGTACCTCTTCTCCACGGTGTTCAGCATCATCTACGGGTGCGCCACGTTCATCCTGGTGAAGTTCGTGACGTTCCTGACGCTGCGGATTACGCACGAGGCGATCGGGACGTTCTCGTGGGGCGAGGGCGAGGTGACCGACAAGATCGCCCGCCTGTGGGAGGTGCCGACGCTCTCCACCCCCTGGCCGCAGCCCGGCTTCGAGCAGTTCTGGTCGGAGTCGGCGGCCATGTACGCGTTCGTGTTCTGGGTGTGGGTGGTGCTGGGCATCATGATGGCGTTCCTGGTGAGTTTCTTCTTCTGCTCGCAGACGGTCATCTACTTCCTGATGCGCCGCAGCGTGGACGCGACCGACATCGAAGAGGTCTACATGGAAGAGGCCGAGGAAGAGGAACTGCCCGTCGAGGGGCTCGGCGAGACCGGGGCCGGAGCCCCGGCCGAGGGCGAAGGCGAGACGCCGCCGGCCGAAACCCCCGAGACCGAAGCCGAATCGGAGGAGGGCGGGGAGGAAGAGGAAGGCGAGGAGGAGGACGCCTGAGGCAACCGGCCTGACGCATCACGAGAAGCACATTGCGCGCGGCGGCCTTCCCAGGCCGCCGCGCTTCGCTTGGCATGTTGAGCCGCCGACGGCCTGCGGGGGCGCAGCCGACAGGCGGAGACCCGCACGTCGGCGGTCTCCCGGCCGGGCAAGACCGGCCGGGCCACACAAGGCGTCGACCTTCGGTCGACGGCTCAACGGGCGGGCGGAACACCAATAGGAGAGCGCGGTGGCCCGGGAGGACCACCGCGCGAGACCTTCGGCCGTTCTCTACACCCGCTCGAACGGCTCGTACAGCCGCCGGTACTCGTCCTGCGCGAAGCGGTCCGTCATCGCCGCGATGTAGTCCGTGATGACCTGGTCCAGCCCTTCGGCCCCGGCCCGGTCGCCGTGTTCGGGCGGCAGCATGTCCGGGTTCGTCCGATACGCTTCGAAGATGCGTGCCAGCAGCCGCTTCGCCTTGGTGGTCATCCGGACCACGCGGTAGTGGCGATAGACGCGCTGCATGAGGAACGCTTCGAGGCCCTTGACCTTGTCGGCGAGGTCGTCCGAGAGGCGGACGAGCCGCTGCGGCGCCCGGCGCACCTCGCCGACGGACGCGACGCCCGTCTGGCGGATGGCCCGCTCGCTCGTCTCGATGGCGCTGCTGGCCATCAGTTGGATGAGGAGTTTGGCGGTGCGGCGGATGCGCTGGTCCGGCGAGAGCGACTCCAGCGACGAGGCGAAGTCCTCCGCCGCCTGCCGGAAGATGGCCAGGTCCTTCAGGTCCGCCGGCGTCACGATGCCCATCGTCAGCGCGTCGTCCAGGTCGTGGCTGTCGTAGGCGATGGAGTCGGCGACGTCGACGGCCTGGCCTTCCAGGGGCGGCCAGCCGTCGTCGAACCCGTCGGCCGACGAGTCGTCGTAGGTGGTGGCGTGCTTGGCGATGCACTCGCGGACCTCGTACGTCAGGTTCAGTCCGCGGAACTGCGGGTACGGGTGCTCCAGCGTGTCGATGATGCGCACGCCGTGGCGGTTGTGCTCGAAGCCGCCCGTCGCCACGGTCAGTTCGCGCAGGGTCTCCTCGCCGGCGTGGCCGAACGGCGTGTGCCCGAGGTCGTGGGCGAGGGCCACCGCCTCGGTCAGGTCCTCGTTCAGGTTGAGCGACCGGGCCAGCGTCCGCGCGATCTGGGCCACCTCCAGGGTGTGCGTGAGGCGGGTGCGGAAGTAATCGCCCTCGTGCGTCAGGAAGACCTGGGTCTTGTACTCCAGCCGCCGGAACGCCGTGGAGTGGACGATGCGGTCGCGGTCCCGCTGGTAGGCCGTGCGGTACTCGTGCTCGGGCTCGGGGTGCCGCCGGCCGCGGGACTCCGCGCTCTTGGCGGCATACGGGGCGAGTTCGCGCCGTTCGCGGGCCTCCACGTCCTGGCGGGTCAGCATGGCAGGAATGTCCCGGTGCTACGCTTCTGCAAGCGCGGTGGGTCTCCGTACCCACCGCGCGACTTGGTTGCAGCGCGTTGCGCGGTGCCCAGTCTTGGGCACCGCGCGGTGGGCAAGACTGCCCACCGCGCATCGTCTAATCGCCCGCTCCGAGCGCCTCGACGATGCGGTCGTAGGTGTCCTCGAGCGACTGGGGAATGACCTTCGTCTCGCCGAGCACCGGCATGAAGTTCGTGTCGCCGCTCCACCGGGGCACGATGTGCAGGTGCAGGTGCCCGGGCAGGCCGGCGCCGGCGGCCCGGCCGAAGTTCAGCCCCACGTTGAAGCCGTCCGGCCGGAAGAGGCGCCTGAAGGCGGCGAGCACCTCGCGCGTGACGGCCATCAGGGCGAGCATCTCCTCGTCCGTCAGGTCGTCCATCTCGCCCTTGTGGGCCTCCGGCACGACGAGCGTATGCCCGTTGTTGTACGGGAAGCGGTTCAGCACCGCGAAGACGGGCGGACGGCGCGCGAGGACCAGGGCCTGCCGGTCGTCGCCTGCGTCGCGGGCCGCGCACAGAAAACATCCGCCCGTGGACCCGTCGTCGTCCATGCCGTCGATGTACGCCATTCGCCAGGGAGCCCAGAGGCGGTCCATGGAGGCCTTTCTTGCACAGCGTGCCGCGCGGCGGCCTTCCCAGGCCGCCGCGATTCCAGGCAATGCGCGTGTGGCCCGGCCGGTCTTGCCCGGCCGGGCGACCGCCGACGTGCGGGTCTCCGCCTGTCGGCTGCGCCCCCGCAGGCCGTCGGCGGCTCAACGGGCGTCAGTGCCCGCAGGTGGCGCAGGAGCCGGACGAACACGTGGCGCAGGAGGCGGCGCCGCCGCGCCCCTTGCCCGGCTCGCCGCCCGCCGTCGCGAACGTGGAGAACGTCTTGTGGACGTTGCGGCTGTCGCAGTGCGGGCACGGGGGAGGCTTGCGGACGGAGGTCGAGCGGAACAGTTTTTCGAACGCCTTGCCGCAATCGTCGCAGGCGAACTCGTATATCGGCATCGTGCGGTCCTCGTAGCGATTGGGTTCGGCGTAACTCCCTCTCCCTTGACGGGGGCGTAACTCCCTCTCCCTTGACGGGAGAGGGCTGGGGTGAGGGTGGGACGAAGCGATGGCCACCCCCCTCACCCTGACCCTCTCCCGCCGGGGGAGAGGGAACTCGTCCCCCACGTATTCTATGGCCGGTCACGGCGCGGCTCAAGCGGGAAGATGGGGGTTGCTTGCCGATGGCATTCCGCGCGAGCGCAGCGAGCCGAGAGCCTGCCTTGAGCGAGGCGAAGCCGAGTCGAACGGGAATCGCGCTGTTGGGCCGAAATCGCCGCCCTGTCGCAAGGCGAGATTTCCTGCGGGCACTCGGCCTGCAGCGCTCCGCTCGCCGT
>JAWODB010000056.1:0-14165 GCA_046483505.1 Phycisphaerae bacterium | reverse complement strand
TGCATCCCAAGCCGCGAGCGAAAACGGAACGTAAGCCCTTGTAGCAAAGGGAGTTAACGACCCATGCGCCATTCCGGTAATTCCGGGGTCCACTCCGAACGATCTTATTAACACTACAACGCTAACTCGTGCGCGGCGGATCTCCGTACCCGCCGCGCAGCCCTGGAAAGGGCGTTTCGAGCGCGGTGGGTGCCCAGACCCACCGCGCAAATGGCCGACTTAGCGTTGTAGTGTTACCCTGGAAGAACCGAGAGGCAAGCATCTGCTTGCAGCCGCGCGAGCGCACATCGGGCCTCGCGCATCGGCACAAGGTCGGGGCGGGGAGGCCTCGCGATCCCCCGTGTGGGTTTTGGAACACGGCCAGGTCATGTCGGGGTCCGCAGGGGCGTGCGGGGCTCCCCCCTGGTCCCTCGCTCGCGTGAGCGCCATTGCCGACCACCCGCGCTGCCGCTCGCCGTCGCCCTTCGCCATCGCTCGCTCGCCGCTCCCCCGAGCCGCCACCCGCCCGCCGGCCGCCACCACCTGACCGGGTGTTTTGGGGGATCGTGGTGGGCAAGGCGGTGGCCCAAGCCCCGAACGCCGCCTCAGGCTTGGGAAACGACTGGACTGCTCATCCGATGGCCACGACTCCGCCGCCAGGGCCCACCGACCTCCGCCTCCGGCTCGGTCACCGCCGTTGCCGGCTCGCCCGCCTCACCCCGCGCGATGGCCCCGGCCGACACCCGATGTGCCCAAACACCTCGCAGGCATTCAACGGCACACGGCTGAACGGCAATAGCATGGACCGTAACTACATGTAGTCCGAACGGGCGGGCCGACCTATCGGCGGCCCCTCGCGCGCGATGACCCCGGCCGAGACCCGACGCGCCCATAGACCCGCCAGCGTTCAACGGCGTAGAGACCCGGCTGCACCGTATAGGGGTGACTCATTTATAGGTAGGTGCCGGGTCACGTTTCCACCCGCCACCGGCTTGACGGCGTTGCGGCGGGCCTCCAACGGTGAGGGCGGCTCGGCGCATACGGCCTGGAGGTTTCTGAGCCTTCGTTCTTCACGCCTGCCAGCGTCCCGGCTTCTCTCAACACCCGTTGGCCTCAGCGGCCTTGACGACCGCGAGGATCCGGGCGCGGGCGGCTTCGGGCAGGCTCGGCCACGCGGCGATGACGGCTTGCAGGTCGGCGTCGGGCGGGGTGTCGCCAGGGGCCTCAGAATGGGGTTCAGGGGCCGAATCGGGAGAAAGTGCGCCGGATTCTGCGCCGCGCGGGTTGGTGGATTCCGCGCAAGCGCTTTGGCTGTCAGGGCTTAGGGATTCCGGTTCGACTCCGGCCGTGCCCACCATCCTTTCTCTGCCGGTCTCTCGGCCGGCTTTCTTCTTGCGCGGATGAGCGGCAAAGCGCGGCGCCCGCGAGGCGCGTGCCTCGCGGGCGCCGGTCACACCTCTTGCATTGTCAGCCGGTTGCGGCGCAAGGGCACTCTGCCCGGCGGCGCCGGGCCGATCTGTCGTCCTCAACCGTGCCGCGTTCCTACTCGGGCATCGGCATCTCGGGCGGCGTTATCTCCATGTGCATCGGCTCCATCTCGGCGGAGCCCGTGATGAAGGCCAGGCCGCCCAGGAGTATGAAGATGATCGTCGCCACGATACTGATGTAGCCCAGGACGAGGCCGACGATGGCCAGCCCGCGCCCGCCCTGGCCGGACTGCTTGATGCGCCCCAGGGCCATGTGCCCGCAGATGACGGCCGGGATGCCCGCCAGCAGGCCCAGGCACACCATCGACAGGATGCCCAGGATGAGGCTGGCGATGGCCAGGCCGTTCGTCCCGCCGCCTTCCGGGGCGGCCGGGGCTTGAGGCGGTGCAGGCTGTTCGGGTGGGGGTGGGGCGTCGCTCATGTCTGGCTCCTTTGTACAAACCGTGTTCGGCGATGGACGTGCGGCTGGTCCGCCTCCCCGGAGGGAGCGCGGCCGACGGTTTCCACGACATGGACCCCCGGGCATTTGCGGCTCGGACCGGCCGGACACCGGCACCGCACCGGAGCGATGGGCTGCCCGCTACGGCCATTCTGGCCCTGCGGGGGCGGGCGTCAAGGAGAATCCTGGGCGAAAAACCCGTTTATCCTCCACGGGCTGAGGCCCGGCGAGCGGCTGGACACAACTTGTGGGGTCACGGCTTCCCGGGCTCCCAGACGAGGTCGCCCACCTCATCGAACCGCACGGTCTCCACGTGGCCGTCCACGAAAGCGATGACGTAGCCGCCGGGGTACCGCGGCTCGGGGGGCAGGAGGTCCATTCCGCCGGCGGGCGGGGAGCCAGGCGCGCACTCAAAGAAGAGGACCGTCCGCGCCGGCTGCCGCACCGCGTCGACGGGCAGGCCGCCGACGGCGGCGTTCATGGCCACGGCCCGACCGGCGTCGGGATCGCCGGGAGCCTCGGTCATCTGGTCGATGCCGGACACGATGCCCTGCCGTTCCAGTTCGTCCATCCACGACTCGGCCGGCGGCAGGCGGCTGTCCCGTTCGGCGGTGTAGGCCATGGTCGCCACGGACAACTGCTTGAGGTTGTTCATGAAGGCCGCCTCGTAGGCGCGCCCCCGCGCCGTGGTGACGGCCGGCATCGTGATGGCGACGATAATCGCCAGGACGGGCAGCAGCAGGAGACCGAGGCCGGAAACGACGAGTCCGGCGACGGCCAGCCCTTTGCCGCTCGCCGCCCCCGCCTTGCTCAACTTCACGAGGGCGACGATGCCCAGGATGATGCCGATGACGCTGCCCAGGCCCACCGTGCACGGGCCGAGGATGCCCAGGACGAGGCTGGCGACGGCGAGGCCCTTGCCGGGCGGTTTGGCCTGCGGCGTTTCGGGCGGATAGGCGTCCGGGGTCGGCGGCTGAGTCATGGCATGGTTCTCCGCGGCACGTGCTGGTGCGCCGGCGATTATGGCGCGCGGGGGGCAGGGGGCAAGCGTTTTCCGCCGCGGCGGGCCGAGGGCGCGGAGCCGTGCGTTGAGCCGGCGACCGAAGGTCGCCGACGATAGCGGGAACGCTGCCGGACAAGCGTACGGCCGTCGACGTGCCGTCGACGGCTAAACGGGCGCGCCGCGATTCGTCTTGCCGGGGCAGGGCGGGGCGTCTACAATCGCCCCTTCGGTACGGACCCCCAAGACGCGGAGCGCCCATGCAATCGATCCACGTCGTCGAGCGCACGCTGCCGGAAGCGTGGGAAACCGCCGTCCGGCGGTGCTGGGAGGAGGGCGCGCGGTTCCGGACCCAGTACGACAAGCCGGACGATCCCCCCAGCCGCGACGTGGCTTGCCTCATCCACGTGACCGACCCGTTCGCCGAGCCGCGCATCCACAAGGCGATGCCGGCGGGCCTCGAGGACCTGGAGGTGTACCGGGCCGAGGTCCTCTACGGCGTGCACGACCATTGGGTGGCCCCCGAGGAGGGCAAGTGGGAGTACACGTACCACGAGCGGCTGCGGGCGTACCGCGTGCCGGGCGTCGCCGAGCCGATCGACCAGGTGGCCGAGGTCGTCCGGATGCTCCGCGAGGCCCCGCACACCCGCCGGGCCCAGGCCGTGACGTGGCAGGCGTGGCAGGACCTGGGCATCGCGGACCCGGCGTGCCTGCAGCGGATGTGGTTCCGCGTGGAGGAGCCGCAGGCCGACGGCGACACGGCGCGGCTGAACCTCGCCATCCACATCCGCTCGAACGACGCGTTCAAGGCGGCGTTCATGAACATGTACGCGTTCACGGAACTGCAGCGGCAGGTGGCCGAGGCGGTCGGCGTGCCGCCCGGCGAGTACGTGCACGTGGCCGACAGTTTCCACATCTATGGGTCCTATTTCGATGAGTTCCAGTCGTTCCTGGGCATGCTGGAGGCGCGGCCGGATCGGACGTTCACGAGCGATTTCGCGCGTCCGATGTTCGCCGACGGCGTCCGGCGCCTGCTGGCCGAGGACGATATGCCGGAGGCGAAGCGGCCGGTGCTGGAGCAGCGCCTCGCGGAACTGGAAGCCGCCGGGGAGGACGAGGCGTGAGCGAGCGGGGCGGCAATCCGTCGACGGGGCCCGGCCAGGGGCGCTCGCGCCGCAAGGTCCCGCGCCTCGAGACCGACGTGCCGTACGCCTCCCCGTTCACCGTCATGGGCCGCCTGCGCAGTTTCAAGCACGCGGTGATGGGCATCTGGCTCGTCCTTCGGAGCCAGCACAACGCGTGGCTGCATGCCGTGGCGACGGTGCTGGCGCTGGTGCTGGCAGGGATTCTGCACGCGGTCAGCCGGCCGCTCTCGCTCGGCGAATGGGCGGACCTGGTCCTGGCGATCGTCCTGGTGTGGGTGGCGGAGACGTTCAATACGGGCCTGGAGGTGATGGCCGACGGGCTCGTGCAGGAACGGCACCCGGTCATCAAGATTGCGAAGGACGTGGCGGCGGCGGCGGTGCTGATGGCCGCCGTCGGCGCCGTCGCCGTCGGGGCCATTCTGTTCATTCCGCGCCTCGTCCTGGTGATCCAGGAGGCCCTCGATCAGTGGTAGGACGGGCCCGGCGCGGTTCCAGCGAATCTGCGGCCGGCCTTGACGTTTTGCGCCGCCCGGACCTAACATGCATGAAGCGGGATCGCGGACGAACGGATCCCATGACGTTGAAACCGGCGAGACGACTCGCCACGATCTTTGAAACGGGGAACGGTAGTCCGTGGCGGCAGAGGTCTCTGCCCCGCCGACGCCGCCGCCCGGCACGCGACCAGGCCGTCGGGCCTGATCGGCCGCGAACGTGACAAGCGTTCGCGGCGTGATAGAGACGGACGTGATCGAACCTCCGGGAGAAGGCAGCGATGAACGGTGCGTGTGAATTCGCGGAATGCGGAGTATTCTCCGGCGGCCCGGTACATTGCCGGGACGCCGGCGCTGCGCCGTCGTAGCCGCCTCGTTCCGACGTCCGTGCGCTCGCCTGAGGCCGCGCGCTGAGCCGACCGGCCCACCTGGCCGGCCGGTATCCGCGGCGGGGGGCCATCCGGGCTGCTTCGTCAGGAGCGGCCACGCCGCCACACCCCACAGAACGAGGAGGTGTGTGATGAACGCGGCATACAGAATATCTCGAGTTGTCGTTCCGCTCGCCTTGATCGCCACGTTGGCCCTGCTCGCGGCCGACGTCTCTGCCGGCTGCGGCTCGTGCGGCAAAGGGCACGACGGCGAGACCGCCAAGGCCAAGGTCGAGAAGTCCGGGGGAATCTGCACGGCCGGCGCCTGTCCGGTGGCGGCCAAGACGAAGACCTGCCCGGCCGCCAAGGCCGCGAAGACGTGCCACGCCGAGCATCACAAGCACGCCCAGACGGCCGCCGCCACGATCGACACGGGCGTCCTGTGCACGCTGATCCGGTCGAACGTACCGGTGACCATTCTCGACGCCCGGGCCGGCAAGTACGACGACGGCCGCCGCCTCCCCGGCGCCAAGGCCGTCAAGCCCGACGCGGACAAGAAGACCCTCGCCCGCCTGATACCGGGGAAGGACAGCCTGATTGTCACCTACTGCGGCGGCGTGACGTGCCCGCTGAGCAGCCAGTTGGCCGACCGCCTGACGAAACTCGGATACCGCCACGTGCTCGAGTATCCGCAAGGCATCTCGGGCTGGACGGAGGCGGGCCACGACGTACGGAAGGTCGACCGCACCGCCGCCGAATGACGTAACCGTCGGCGCGTGCAAGATGGAAGGAGAAACGCAAGGGGCGCCCGGCCTTCGCGGCGGGCGCCCCCTCCGGAGGGGAGCGGTGCCCGGCGCCCGCGCACCGCACATCGTTGGAGTGTGTCATGTCTGCCCGGATCGACAACGAGACGCGGTTCCGCGGTCTGCCGGTCAGCCCCGGCGTGACGGTGGCGCGGGTGTGCCTGTTCCGCCAGGCGCGGCACGAGGCGATCCCGCAGTACACGGTGTCCGGCGAGGCCAAGGAAGAGGAGAAGAAGCGGTTGGACGAGGCCGTCGAGGCGGTCCTCGGCCGGCTCGAAGGGCTCCACGACGTGGTGCAGGAGCGGGTGGGCGCGGCCGAGGCGGAGATCTTCTCCGTCCAGCGGATGATCCTCAAAGACCCCGTTCTGCGCGACCAACTCGCCGAGACCATCGACAGCGGCCGCAACGCCGAGGTGGCCGTCAAGCAGACCTTCGAAGGCTACGAAAGCCGCATGCGCGAACTCGACAACGGGTACCAGGTTGAGCGCGCCGGCGACATCGGCGAACTGAAGCGGCGGCTGCTGGGCGAACTCGTCCAGACGACCAGCGCGTTCGCGTGCGAGGCGGACCCGCACTGCCAGCGCGGCAAGAAGCGGATCGTCGTCACGGAGGAACTCACCCCCTCGATCGCCCTGGAGATGAACACCGCGGACATCCGCGGCCTCGTGACCGAGCGGGGCGGGGCGACCTCGCACGCCGCCATCGTGGCCCGCGGCCTGGGCATCCCGGCGGTGAGCGGCATTCCGCACATCCACGACCTGGTGGCTTGCGGGACGGAGATGCTCGTCGACGGCGGGGAGGGCGAGGTCGTCGTCTGGCCGTCCGAGAAGACCCTCGCCTCGGTTCAGGTCTGCATCCCCGCCGAGGCGGAGGAACCGTCGGAACCCGTCGAGGGGCTGCGGGTGCTGGCGAACCTGAGCATCGCCGAGGAGGCCGACATCGCCCGCCGGCACCGGGCCGAGGGCGTCGGCCTGTACCGGACGGAGATGGAGTTCTTCGCGGCCGACCGCCTGCTGGAGGAAGCGGAACAGGCCGAGCGCTACGCCCGCGTCGTCCGGGCCATGGAAGGTCAACCGGCGGCGTTTCGTCTGCTCGACCTGGGCGGCGACAAGCCCTCGCCCCTCTTCGAGTTCCCCGAGGAGGATAACCCGTCGCTCGGCCTGCGCGGGCTGCGGTACCTGTTGAACCATCCGAGCCTCCTGAAGACGCAGGCCCGCGCCCTGGCCCGCGCCTCGCAGGAGGGGCCCGTCCAGGTGATGTACCCGATGGTGACGGGGGTGGATCAGTTCGAGGAGGCGCGGGCCGTCTTCGAGGAGGCGGTGCGGGATCTTGCCCACGGCGACATCCAGCACGGGCCGATGTTCGAGATTCCCTCGGCCGTGCGGGACGCCGGCCGCCTGTTGGCGGTCGCCGACTTTGCCTCCGTCGGGTCCAACGATCTTCTCCAGTACCTCTTTGCCGTTGACCGCAACAATCTGCACGTGGCGGACGAGTACGTGCCCGACCAGCCGGTCTTCTGGCAGGTGCTGGAGGACGTGGTGCGTGCGGCCCGGGAGGCCGGCGTGCCGCTTTCCATCTGCGGCGAACTGGCCGCCGACCCGGCTTACATCGGGCGGCTGATGGCCATCGGATTCGAGACCGTGAGCGTGAGCGTGCGGCTTATCCCGGGCATCCGACGGGCCGCCCGGGAAGCCCTGTGCGAGAAAGGATCGCCATGACCGAACACGAAGGCGCCGTGACGTTCAAAGGCAACCCGTTGACACTTGTCGGAGACCTGCCCGAGGTGGGAGAGCCCGTGCCGGACGTGGCGCTCGTCACGGGCGACCTGGAGGAGGTGACGGTGGCCTCGTTCCGGGGAAGCCCACTCATCGTGGCGTCCGTGCCCTCGCTCGACACCTCCGTGTGCAGCACCGAGACCCGTCGCTTCAACGAGGAGGCGGGTAAGTTGGGCAGCGTCCAGGTCCTGACGGTCAGCATGGACCTGCCGTTCGCCCAGAAACGGTGGTGCGGGGCGGAGGGCATCGAGCACGTCGTGACCGCCAGCGACCACCGCGGCGCCGCCTTCGGCCAAGCCTGGGGCGTGCTCATCCAGGACCTGCGGCTGCTGGCCCGCGCCGTCTTCGTGGTGGACTCAGGCGGCGTGCTCCGCTATAAGCAGTTGGTGGCGGAGATGACCGAGGAGCCGGACTACGACCTCGTCCTCGCCGCCGCGTGCGATTTGACGTAATCCGGACGCCCGGAGCATAGAGAAGCGCCCCTTTCAGCCGCGACCCGAAGGGGAGCGCGGTCGTCCGGTGCGCGCTTGCGCCAGACATCTGCATCGCCGGAGGCCATCCATGCCACTCCACGTCCTCGGCATCTCGATGAGTCCGCGGAAGACCAGCAACTCCGACGCCCTGCTGGCCGAGGCCCTCCACGGCGCCGAGGGCGACGGCGCCGCCACCGAGCACGTCCGGCTGCGCGACCTGGACGTCGCCCCCTGCCGCGCCTGCGAGGTCTGCGCCAAGACGGGCACCTGCGTCATCCAGGACGACTTTCAGCCGCTGCGCGAGAAGATGCTGGCGGCCGACCGGCTCGTCGTGGCCACCCCCGTCCACTTCATGGGCGTGGCCGCCGCCGGCAAGGCCCTCATCGACCGGTGCCAGAGTCTGTGGTCGAAGAAGTACCGGCTGAAGGAGACGCTCTTTCCCGAGGGCGAGCGTGACCGCCGGGCCCTGGTCGTTGCCGTGGGCGGGTCGAAGGTGAACGGGATGTTCGACGGCATCCGCCTCGTCATGCGGTTCTGGCTGGACGCCCTGGAGATGGGGTACTTCGCGAACCTGTTCGTCCGATGCGTGGACGCCCCCGGCGCCGTCCGCGACGACGCCACCGTTATGGGCGAAGCGTGCCGCCTGGGTGCCGCCCTTGCCGACGTCGACGCGGTTCTGCCTCCCCGGCCCACCGACGTGGTCCTGACGGGCCACGACCCCGGCGCAGCCAGCGGGGGGTAGCGGCAACCTGAGGTTTTTCGGCTTGGCGCGGCGGGTCTCCGTGCCCGCCGCGGTCACTCGCGGAGTGGCGCTACCGATTCATCCACCACCGCGCGGCCCACCGTATGAGCACGGCGCCCGCGGCCGTTCCGAGGAAGAGCAGCCCCCGGCGGACCCACACCGCCGGCCAATCCTGCTCTCCGCTCGGCGCGGTCAGCCCGAAGTACAGGTACAAGCCGCCCAGGATCACGAGCGCGACGATCATCAACCAGAAGATGACCGCCCATTCCATTCGGCTTGGCGGTTTGATCGGTGGCAGGAAACGCATGGGCGTTGTATCGCGGCGCGAGAAGGTTCCCCCGAGGTTCCCCGTGCCCGGCGGGCTGGTGTTCGCCGGCCGCCTTGGCGGCCGCGTGCCTTTCGCTACTGCTCCAGCCACCGCTCCACCAGCCGGCGGACCGACGGCAGGCCGAACCGCGAGGGGTCGACTGCGTCGCGCGGTATCCAGAGCACCTCGCTCAGTTCGTGGCTCCGCCGGGCCTCCGAGCCGGGGGCCGGGCGGCACACGAACGCCAGGTCGCACGTCGGGTACCGGACGGCCTGGTACGGATAAATGTTCGGCTCGGAGCCGAAGTACTCCAGGCCTTCCACGTCCAAACCTGTCTCCTCGCGGACCTCGCGGCGGACGGTCTCCTCAATGGATTCGCCCGGGTCGGCGAATCCGCCCGGCAGGTCCCACGTCCCCTTGGCCGGTTCCCTGGCCCGGACGCCGACGAGCAGGCGGCCCGCCTCGTCGACCACGAGCGCCCCCGCGGCCGCAGCCGCGTTGACGAACATCTCCTCGCCGCAGGCGCCGCAGACCATCCGCTTGGCGGTCTGCTGCGTCAGCCCCTCCGCCCCGCAGAACGGGCAGAAGCGGAGGGCATCGTGGCGCGGGGCGGCGGGCATGGATGGCTCCTGTGCACGGGGACTCGCTGCCCGTGCGAGCCTACCATATCGGGCTTGCGACGCACGGAGTTTTTGGAGTGCGGCGGCGCGGGCGCCGACTGAGCCGCGGGCTGCGAGCCACGAGCCGCGAGCCACAGACAGCGCGCCGGCATGCTGGGGTGGCCGTCAGGCCGACGAAGCATCTCCTCGGGGCCGTTCTTGGAGTGCGGCGGCCTGCCGCCGCTTTGCCGTTTGCCGTTGCCGTTCGCCCGTTGCCTGTTGCCTGCCGTTCATGAAACGCGCCGGCCAAGGCCGGCGGCTGAATGTGCAATCTGCCTACGGTCGACGTTTGGCGTTCCGCCGGTGCCGTCTTAGCGCCTTGGCGGCTTTGCGTGAGGCTGCCTTTGTTGTGGTCGTTGCCCGTCGGCCGTCTCGCCGTTGCGGTCGGCGCTTCTTTCGTGTACGCTGATGGTCTCAGCGACGCGCGGGCCGCCGTGAAGGGCCGTGAGGCGCCGGCGCCTCGCCACCGGCGGCAGCGCGCCGCCCGCGAATCCTCTGGAGGAAAACCCGTGCCCGAAGCCCAAGCGTCCGAAACCCGCAGCATGGCCGTCTTCTGCGACTTCGAGAACGTCGCCATCGGCGTCCGCGACGCCCGGTACGACCGGTTCGACATCGGCAAGGTGACCGAGCGGCTCCTGCTGAAGGGGAGCATCCTCGTCAAGAAGGCCTACTGCGACTGGGCCCGCTACAAGGAGTACAAGGCCGTCATGCACGAGGCGTCGTTCGAACTCATCGACATTCCGCACGTGCGGCAGTCGGGGAAGAACTCCGCCGACATCCGCATGGTCGTCGACGCCCTCGACCTCTGTTACACCAAGGAACACGTGGACACGTTCGTGATCATCAGCGGCGACTCGGACTTCTCGCCCCTGGTGAGCAAACTGCGCGAGAACGACAAGACGGTCATCGGCGTGGGTGTGAAGGAATCGAGTTCCGACCTCCTCATCGCCAACTGCGACGAGTTCATCTACTACGACGACCTCGTCCGCCGGCAGCCGCAGCGCAAAAAGTCGCGCAAGAAGTCCCGCCGCAAACGCGCCAAGAGCAAGACAGCGGGGGCCGCCGAATCCGCCGAGCCCGCCGAACCCGCCGACAAGAAGCAGCAGGAGGCGTGGGATCTGATCGTCGGCACGTACGAGGCCCTGGTGCAGGAGCGCGGCGAGAGCGACAAGATCTGGGGCTCCATGATCAAGCAGACCCTCAAACGCCGCAAGCCCGGCTTCAGCGAATCGTATTACGGGTTCCGCTCGTTCGGCGACCTCCTGGAAGCCGCCGAGTCAGAGGGCGTCCTGGACCTGGAACGCGACGAGAAGTCCGGCGGCTACATCATCAAGGCGTGCCACGGGACGTAGGGCGGACGGGGCGTCGTGGGCGTAAGCGAAACCTACGGCGGTTAACACAACCACGCTAACTCGAGCGCAGCGGGTGCGAAGACCCGCCGCGCAGAAGGCCAACTCGGCGTTGTCGTGTTCATCTCGGGCGTCAGTCCAAGTTGTAATGCACGCTCCACCAGCGCGCAGCCACGCGTTTGTCCACAAGATTCATCGGGCCCGGGGCCTCGACGTCGAAGTACGCGTCCGGGTGTATCCGGGGCGGTGGGCCTTCCCAATACAGGTAACCGAAGATCCCGGCGTGGCCCCAGTCTTCCACAAGGATGGCGACACGGTACTCGCCGCCGGCAGTGCGCGAGGCCCAGACATGGCCGCGCCCCTTCCCCCGGCTGGGCGTCTCATCGGCCCCGACCGGCCGCAGGGTGGCGGGATCCCACGGGTCTTCCACGGCGAAATGCCGCTCGACGCCGGGCGGTAGGCCGGCGTCTTTGACCGCCGCCACGATCTCTCTGTATCGCCCGCCAAAGAGGAAAAACTGCGTGTAACCTGGACTGCTGGCCGCCCAGAAGGTCACCAGGAGGAGGGCTCCGACCAGCCCAACGAGAGGTGTGAGGCGTTCGCGATCCCGGTCGAGCGTACCGGCCACGACCCCGACGACCGCAGCCACCAACCCGAACCCGACGCACAGGATGGTGGCCCACATGCTGATTACGAAAACGAAAACCGTGACGGCGGCGTCCGGCCACGATGAATTTAGAACCAACGCGCCGGCCACGCCGACGAACACGATGGAGGCAACACCGGGCAGGTTCATTCGCTTGCGACCGGGCATGGTATGATTCGCACCGGCAGAGGCGGTCTTCGTCAAGGGGCACCGGTTCAGTATGCGCGTATCGTATCAGGCTGGGTTCCGCGCACAACGGCATTCCGCAAGCCCACAGACCCTCGCCGCGTGTGACAGAGGGGCTGGGTGCGGGCAGTCACACGGGTTTGGGGCTGCTGTTCTCGGTCTGCCTGCGATGTCCCGCGTGCAACGGCAATCTCCTGCAAGCCGCGAGCCGTGGGCTCCGAGCGGCGAGGCTATCGCTTGGCCTTTACTTCAAGAAGAGACGTCGTCTCCAAAGACACCAGACGACGATGGCCACACTCACCCCGACGTCAACGACTGTCGCAATACTCCATGATGCCCGGGCCTCTTCGGGGATGGAGGCCTCGTCCAAGATGAGCCTGAATGGCGTGCTCAAAGCGCTTAGTACGGCGTAGGCCAGGAGCATCCATAAGCCGTAGGGGCGCATGCGAAACAGCCCCGTGGCAGCCACTACATGGTAGGCGGCCATTGCCAGGAAAAAGCTCGCCGCGAGCCAGGCATGGTGGGTCCATATAATGAATAGAATGCCACCACCGAAGCGAGTGTAGACTTCATAGGCGGCAAAAAGGGAACCGATGGCAAGGAGAATACACAGGCCACCGACCAGCCCCACATCGGCAGGCATGTTCCGTTTAGGGTCGGCGCTTGTGTCACTCATAGGCATTGTTGCTTGTGCTCTGAGGGGATGACTGCCTTTAGCCTATGCCACTGGCCCCCCGCCTGCAACCCCATTCCGCAGGCCCACGGACCCTCGCCGCGTGTGACAGAGGGGCGGTGCGTTCGGTCATGCGGGTTCGCTGAATTCATGTCACGGGAACCAGGCCAGAAGAGTGAAGGGCCCACGAAGAGCGATCTGGACGCCGCTCATATGCTCCTCAAGGTACTGCTTTCCCTCCTCGGTTACTTCCGTTCCGTAGAGGTCCAAATACTGAATGTGCTCCAATTCCAGAAGCCGCTTTACGCCTTCGTCCGTCACGTGTTTGCAGTTCACCAGCATCAAGGCATACAACCGCTTCAGGTGCTTCAAATTCGCCAAGCCCTGGGCGCCAATGTCACAACGCCCCAAGTCCAGCACTGCCAAAGAAGGCAATCGAGCAACGTCGGCCAAACCGGCGTCTGTGATGCCCGAATCCCACAGGGAGAGCTGCTTCAGATGGTTCATGCGCTGCAGAGATAACAAGCCATGGCCCCTCAGGTCGGGGCTGGTTATGCCGAGTTTCCCCAATTGCGTAAGCGTCCCGAGTGTGGCAAGATGTTCGTCCGTTATCCCGCCTCCGCGTGCAACAAGTATCAACGTTTCAAGTCCCCGGAGCCGGGCAATCTGGCTGAGCACCCCTTCGGTAATCCTACCGCCGACGTACAACGGACGTTCACGGTCACCAACCCGCCGAAGTACGCGGCGGCTCGATATGACCTCCAGGGCTTTCAGTTGATTCAGGCGGCCGAGAGATTCGGCCTGAGTTCGGAGCATGTTCTCCGGCAACTCCAACGAGAGGGACTGCAGATGCTGGAGCCTCGAAAGGTCGGATATCCACTGTAATCGCTTCGCTCCCCACTCGCCACCAAGCAATCTGATCTTCAGAAAGCGAAGCGCGGGCAGCCTCGCCAAATGACACAGCCCCTTGTCGCTGATTCCGGGCTTGTTCAACAGATTCTGCTGCCCACACAACGTGATCTCAAGATGCTGCAGGCCGGCGAGCTGGCCTATCTCTCTTAGCCCCCTGTCGGACAACTCGATTCCACTCAGGCTTAGTTGTGTCAACCGGGGGATTTCGCGAAGATCCCTCACGTCACGATCCCCAAGCGGATCGGCGACGTCGAGCGCCTCAAGATTCGGGCACTGCTTCAAGTATGCGAGGTCGCCGGCACGTAAGGTGTCCAAGCGTATTGAGGTGGCCTGAAGGACGGTTTCGTCGTTGTTTTGTGCGGCCGCCGCGAGTTCCTGCCCGGTAACCCATACGGGCGGTGTGGGTGCGGGAACCGTGCTCGCCCCGCCGCTGTGTGTCGCACAGCCCGCACCAATCCAAAGGTGTACAGCGGCCAAGGCGACCATCGACGGAGGGATGCGCGCACGGCGGGTAACGGATGACATCACTCTTTTGGCTCTCTTTCACTTTTGCGGAAGCCAATCCAGTGATTCTTGCCGCAGTTTCAGGAACAGGTAGTCGAGGTTGGTCACGCCGCAGGCGCGGTGCATGATGCGGCTGATGAGGTTGTTGAAGCCTTCCAGCGGGCCGAGGGTGATGCGATGTTTGCAGAAGTTCAGGATCTCGTCTTCGGCCCGCTCCAGCGACCGGC
>JAWODB010000207.1:0-6765 GCA_046483505.1 Phycisphaerae bacterium | reverse complement strand
TCCCCAATACAGTCCGTTGATGTACAGGTGGACGAAGTTGCCGGTCGGCGCCCGGGCGCCCAGGAGGGTGGAGATGCGGCGGGCGTACTCGTCGCGGATGTGCTGGACGTCCTTGGGGCTCCCCCAGTGCCAGGAGTACCCGTCGTTGAAGTTGGAGCGGAGGATGATGGTGTCGAACTGCTCGGCGGCGTCGCCGCCGAAAAGGGAGTAGTTGAGTTTCGTGGGCCCGTAGTCGCCCTTGAACAGGACGCGGAACGAGTGCTTGAGGCAGTCCTCGCGGCGCCCCACCCCGCCGTACATCCGGACCCCGGCGTTCACCTGGAAGCCGTCATCCGGGGCGTCGTAACCGTCCGGATAGAACATCTCGAGGGACCCGGGCCGCTCCCACCCCGCACCCTCGCTCCAGGGGTTGGCGTAGATGCCCTGGGAGGCGCCGAACAGGTCGTCCAGGTCCATGACGAGCGACATGGTGGGGACGGACGTGAGCGAGTCCATCATCAGGGGCGCGTACTCGGGGTCCTCCGTGATAATCGTATCCATCTCGTAGTCGGCGCCCGTCCCGCCCCAGGAACCGGGGAACCCGTCCGGATTGGCCGGCTGGTGGATGACGCCGTCGAGGAAGATGTACGTCTGCGTGTCGACGTTGGTGGGAAGGTAGTTCTCCTTGAGGGCCACGGCCCGCAGCACGGCGCTGCCCGTCACGTGGGGCACGGCGTCGGGGTCACCCGCGTCGTACAGGACGGCGTCGGGCGACGGCGTGCCGTCGGCATCGAGCGGGCTGTTGCCGTTGAGCGTCCAGTAGATCTCGGCCCCCTCGGTGTCGCTCGTGATCGCCACGTCGAATGGGGCGTCGTAGAAACCGCGGTCATGATCGAACTTGGTGTCGGCGACGACGGCCACGTAGGCGTCGAGGTTCGGGCCGCCGGGGCTCGCCGTGGCGAAGTAGAACTCCGAGAGGCCCGCGCTGTCGATGTCGGCCAGTTCCGGCAGGAGGAGCAGGTCCTTGTCGTCGGTCGGGGCGTTGAGGCCCTGGATGGCCAACACGTTCGTGCCCGGGTGCAAGAGGCCCAGGTGGCCGGAGATGTTGATGTCCGCCCAGGCGACCGCCTCGCTGTTCGGATGGACGTCCGTGGCGGAGGAATCCCACGCCGGCGAGGCCGGGGCGTTCCGCGCCGCCACCTTCGTCCCGTTCAGGTACGCCACGAACCCGTCGTCGTACTTCATCCGCAGGTACAGCGAATCGTATGCGCCGGGGTCGGTGACGTCGAACGCCACGCGGAGGTACACCGAGTCGTTCTGCCCGTACATCTCGGCTTCGATGTCGGTGTGGATGTCGTCGGTGTAGCCTCCGGCGGCGGCGCCGCCGGCCCCTGGGTTGTACCGGGCCTCCAGGCCGCCTTCGGCGGTGTTCCCGACGAGTTCAACCGCGCTGGGCCCCGAGGTGCGGGTGCCCGCGGCGCCCCACACCTCGACCTCCGCTCCCCCGCCCCGCTCGTACCAGACCAGTTCAAACGGATACGCCCCGGCCGCCGGGAAGTAGAACGCCCCCAGCGTGTCGGCCGTGCCGCGAGGGGCCTCGTGGGCGAACCAGTCGCTCCCCAGCGTCGCCTCGCCGTCGGCGTACGTGCCCGTGACGCTGCCCCCCGTGAGGGTCAGGCGGAAGCCGTCGTCGCTGTTGACGGCAAAGGTGTACGTGCCGGCCGCCGGGATGGTGACCTCGCCCACCGAGACGGTGGCGTAGTCGTCGGCGTCCGAGACGCCCGGGAACGGCACCTCGCTCGCCGAATCGTGCCCGTGCCCGCTGCCGGTATCATAGAAGTTGACCCAGGACGTCACGTCGGTGTAGACGGCCGCCTGCTGCGAGGGGTTGGCAATCATCGCCTCGGCGGCCGCCAGGTCACCCACCGACACACCGCTCTTGGCCTTGTACAGGGTGGTGAAGATGCCGGGAATGCTGTTCTCGAAGCCGACGCCCGTCTCGCCCACCATCCAGCCGCTGGGCGTATACCCCTCCGTGTACCACGACGTGCTGGTGGCGGCGGTGGGCACGAGGATGTCGGCCAACGAATGGGCCGGCGCAATCGGCGTGACGTCCTGGTCCTCGTAGAGGCCGAAGGAGATGTCCCGCTCCTGCTCCGGGAAGTCGAGGAACTCCGTGACGGCCACGTACTGGCCCAGGCCGGTGTCGTAGTAGGAGAGGACGCAGTCCTCGCCGCCGGAGGCGCTCAGGCCGAAGTTCGTGTGGTACCGGCCGGTCTCGTCCAGGGCGGGATCGGTGATGTCCTCCCCCGTGGCGTACACGATGAGGTACTCGCCCGAGGCGAGCGTCACGCCCGAAGGAAAGGCCCATTGGGCCGGGTCCTCGGCGTCGTCGGTCAGGAAGTAGCCGTCGAGGGAAACCGCCGAGTCGGTGGGATTGTAAATCTCGATCCAGTCCGGGGTGTCGGGTTCCCCTTCGAACGGGTCACCGGCATCGGCCCGGATGCGGGTCTCCAGGTACGAGCCGTTCGAGGCCATGAACTCCGTGATGAGCGGGTGGGAATCCAGAAGCAGCCGGGGTTCCATCGCCTCGAACACCGGCGCGCCCTTCGCCCCGCTGCCAACAACCCGCCCGGACATCTGATGCATGGCCTACCCCTCACCCCCTGGCGTGGAATTGCGGCTGAGGCTGGGTGCACACCGTCCCCCCTTCGGTCACGACGCCCCCTGGCACTACAACGCTAACTCGTGCGCGGCGGGTCTCCGTACCCGCCGCGCAGCCCTGTGAGAGGCGTTTCGAGCGCGGTGGGTGCAGAGACCTGCCGCGCAAAAGGCCGACTCAGCGTTGTAGTACTAGCCTAGCGCCGCCTTAACACTGGAATTATAAAGGAATTGCGGCGGCAGTCAACCAAGGAGCGCGGCGCGATTTCCTCAACCTGGACTGAAACCGTCGCAACGGCGGTTACGACGGAGCGCACGCCTTCACGGCCTGTATGGCGGGTTTGTACCGTCCCGCCCGGGCCGCCGGCCACGTCCGACACCTGGTGCAGCCACAGGACCGGTTGGCGCGCCCGGCAGGATTCGAACCTGCAACCTTCGGATTCGAAGTCCGCGACTCTATCCGTTGAGCTACGGGCGCAAGGGTAGGATCCGCCCAGACTTCCATATCCTCCGAGGACGCCGACGGCCGCAGCCACACGCGCCGGGCATCAGCCCCCACCCACGACGGCCGTTCCCGGAAGATCACCAGGGCCACCGGGGACTTGTATCCCGGCAACGACGCTCGGTCAAGGGGATTCGTAACGTCTTTCCGCCGACAGACTTGCGCCGCGCCGAGGATTGTACGGGTGTGACGGCATGCCGACCCGCCACGGTGCCGGCGCTCCGTCGCTCGCAGACCGAACGGAATCCCTTGATTCATCCGGTAAGGCATGGCAAGGTAACGGCTTCCCGCAGACCGAATCGCCCACTGGCTTGGAAGGAGGCCGCCATGCCGTCCCGCGCCGTACAGGGTCTGGCCCTCGCGCTCGTCCTCGCGGCCTCCCCCGCCGAAAACGCCGCAGCCGCCGCGTCGGGTGAGAATGAGACCCCCTCGCGAGGCGGCGCGGCCGGTGCACGCAACGCACCCATCCCCGTCCGGTTCATCCTCGGACGGCCGGGATACGCCACGCTCGTCATCGAGGATCCGCAAGGCACCCGAGTCCGCAACCTCCTGAACGACACCTGGTTCGAGGCCGGCGAGCACACCGTCTACTGGGACGGCTACGACGTGGGTGAGAAGCAGGACGAGGAAGGCGGATACGACGTCCGCCGCCGGCGGGTCGCGCCGGGCACGTACCGCGCGGGCGGCCTCGTGCACGGTGACGTGGACCTCGTGTACCGTCTGTCGGTGCAGAGTCCCGGCACGCCGCCGTGGCATACGGCGGACGGGTCGGGCGGATGGCTGGCGGACCACTCCCCGCCCATCGAGGCGCTGTTTCTTCCGGACGGGTCGCCGCACGGCCGGCAGCCTCAGGTCCTCCTCTCCGCCACCGTGGCCGAGGCCGGCCACTGCGTCATGTGGATCACCGAGGACGGCGAGAAACTCTACGGCAGCAAGTTCGCCGGCTGGCGGGGGCCCATCGCCATGGCCCGCGACGTCGGCACGGACCCGAACCCGGCCTTCTACGCCTACGGCCTGGTGAACAACCGGGGGAAACTGGAACTGTACGGCATGGCCCGCAACGGCGGAACCGCTCAGCCGTACGTGCGGCTCATGCAGAGGGAGTGCGCCATCCCGAAGAAGGGCGCCCGGGAAGAGGGATCGAAGTTCGGCCTCGTCGTCCGCGACGGCGTGGCGTGCTTCAGCCGACCGCCCGTACGGGCGGTCGGCTTCTACGACACGCGGGCGGGCAAGCGGGGCAAGGAGATCGGCACCGTCGCCGTCGAGGACCCGCGCGGCATGGCCTTCGGGCCGGACGGACGACTGTACCTCATCAGCGGCGCGCGCATCCGGCGGTATGCCGCACCGAATCTCGCCGAGGCCCGTCTCGGCAAGGCCGAGACCCTCCCCCCGCGTCTCCAGGACCCGCGGAAACTGACCGTCGGCCCGAAGGGAAACGTGTACGTCTCCGACTGGGGCGAGGCCCACCAGGTCCGCGTCTTCGACCCGGACGGCCGGCCCCTGCGGACCATCGGCGAGCCGGGCGGCAAGCAGTTCGGCACCTACGACGCGCGGCGGATGCACCGCCCTGGCGGCATGGCCGTCGATTCCCGCGGACGCCTGTGGGTGGCGGAGGTCGACTACGCTCCGAAGCGCATCAGCCAATGGGACGCGGCCACGGGCCGGTTCGCCCGCGCCTGGTACGGCCCGCCGCGGTACGGCGGGGGCGGGCACCTGGACCCGCGCGACCCCACACGCTTCACCTACCCGAGCAACCTCCAGGGCCTCCTGTTCCGCCTCGACTGGGACCGCGGCCAGAGCCGGCCCGAGGCCGTCTACGCCCTCCAGCCGCACACCGTCGGCCGCGTGCCCGGCACGACCGTCTACGCCGGCGGCCGGCGGTACATGGTCAACCCGTTCGTCGGGCCGGCGTACTTCAAGGCCCGCGACGCCCACGTCTACCTGTGGCGGGACGACGGTACGGTGCAGATCGTGGGCGGCACCGTCACCTGGGGCCGCAAGGCGCCGGACTTCCAGGCGTTCGTCGAGAAGGACCCGGCCCTGGCGGCCAAGGTCGAGAGCGTGCCGGGCCACGTCAAGGGACGCTTCTACGTCTGGTCGGACCTGAACCTCGACGGCGTACCGCAGGCCGACGAGGTCCAGGGCAGGAATCTCGGCCGGGAGCCGGTCAAGCGCTACTTCGGCGGGGCGAGCCTGGGGCCGGACCTCGCCATCACGAGCACCGCGGGCGCCTGCGTCCCCCCGCCCACGTTCACCGAGAAGGGCGTGCCCGTGTGGGACCTCGCGAAGGTCACCTTCTTCGCCGACCATGCCGAGCACCTGGCGGACGTCCTTCGCTCTGACGACGGCTTCTTCGTCTACACGATGGGCGGGTACTCGGCCCCGCGCGTCGTCCGCGGGTACCGCGACGGCCGGCTCCGCTGGACGATCAACGGCGTGGGCGGGCCCGGGCGCGGCGACCCCGTTGCCCAATACAAGGGCCAACTCGTCAACGCCCAGCGGACCATCGGGTATCCGGTCAAGCCGGCGGAAGGCGAGGCGGGCCGGCTCTTCGGGCTGAACTCCTACCACGGCTCCGTCTACGTCCTGACGACCGACGGCCTGTACGTGACGGACCTCCTGGGCGACGCCCGCACCACCCCGCGGGCCGACTACCCCGAGGCCCGGCCCGGCATGGTCGTCGACGACGTGACGTTCCACGAGGAGCACTTCTGGCCCGCCCTGGACCAGGTGGCCGGCGGCACCATCTACCTGACGGCGGGGCACCCGAGTTCGAACATCTTCGAGGTCCGCGGCCTGGACACGGTCCGGCGCCTCGGTCCGTGGCCGGTGGAGGTGACCGCCGAGGCCGTGGCCGGACTGCCGGAGGAAAGCATCGTGCCGGGCGAGGGCCGCAAGATGGAACGCGAGATGACGGTGGCGCTGCGCGCAGCCGCGCCGATCGTCGACGGTCGCCTCGACGACTGGCCGGACGCCGCATGGGTGGAAGTGGACCCGCGGCGCGGCATCCGCGCCGCCCTGGCCGTCCACGGCGACACGCTGTATGCCGCGTGGAAGACGGACAACCCCGCCCTGCTCGCCAACAGCGTGGCCGAAGGGTGGCGGTACGCCTTCGCCACGGGCGGCGGCCTGGACCTCATGGTTCGCACGGACCCTGACGCCCCGGAACCGAAGCGCCGGAAGCATCACGGCACGTACGAGACCGCCGCCGAGGGCGACGTGCGGCTCCTGGTCACCCGGGCCGGCGACGCGACGACCGGCACGGTGCTGGCGGTCCGGTTCCAGCAGGCAGGCGGCCGGGGGGAGGAGGTCGTCTACGATTCGCCCATCGGCCGGGTGACCTTCGACGCCGTCGCGGAGGTGAGCGACCGCGTCCGCCTCGCACAGGCGGACGGCAACTACGAGGTGGCCGTGCCCCTGGAGGTGCTGGGCCTTCGGCCGAAACCGGGGACGACGACCCTCGGCGACGTGGGCGTCCTGGTCGGCGACGGGCGGGAGACCCGGGCCCGTCTCTACTGGAGCAACCGTGCCGCCCAGATGGTCAGCGACATTCCGAGCGAGGCCCGCCTGGCGCCGCACGAGTGGGGGAGGTGGACGTTCGGGCGACCCTGAGCGCCTCGGGG
>JAWODB010000047.1:0-7838 GCA_046483505.1 Phycisphaerae bacterium | reverse complement strand
GTCGCCCGCGGCGAGCGCTTGATTCTCCGCCGGCGAAGGCGTATCGTCGGGGGCGACTCGAAGGCCGGGTGGCATGCTTTCGCAACTCTGGCGAAAGCAGGCGCTCCAGCAGCGCGGTGGGCAGTCTTGCCCACCGCGCGGTGCCCAAGACTGGGCACCGCGCGACCCAGCGCCACACGCGAAAGGACGCCCCATGCCCTCACCGCTCCGCCTGGGCGTGCTCCTCTCCGGCGGCGGCCGGACGCTCGAGAACATCCTGCGCGAAATCGAGAGCGGGCGGCTCGCGGGCCTCGCCCAGGTGGCCGTCGTCATCGCCTCGCGCCCCGGCATCCGCGGCATCGCGGTCGGCCAGGCGGCGGGCGCCCCCGTCCACGTGGTCGAACGGAGCGCCTACACCAAGGTCGATGCGTACTCCGAGGCGATGGCGCGCCTCCTGGACGAGGCCCGCGCCGGCCTCGTGTGCCTCGCCGGCTTCCTCTCGTACTGGATCGTGCCGGACCGCTACGCCGGCCGCGTCATGAACATCCACCCGGCGCTCCTGCCGTCGTTCGGGGGGAAGGGGATGTACGGCCATCACGTGCACGAGGCCGTGCTCGCCCGGGGATGCAAGGTCAGCGGGTGCACGGTCCATCTCGTCAATAACGAGTACGACGCCGGGCCGATCGTCCTCCAGCGGGCGGTCCGGGCCTTTGCCGAGGACACGCCCGAGACCCTCGCCGCCCGCGTCTTCCGGGAGGAATGCGAGGCGTACCCGGAGGCGATCCGCCTGTACGCCGAGGGCAAACTCCGCGTCGCCGACGGCGTCGTGCATATCGACGAATCGGACTACCAGCGACCCGAGGAGGCATGAGCCGTGGCCCGCGTGCCGTGGCCCGAGGACGTGGAGGCGGTCTTTGCGCGCCTGGCCCGGCGGCGGGGATGCGTGTGGCTGGATTCGGCGGGCCAAAGGTGCCATGCACCTCTCACGCCCGCGGGTGGCATGCTTTCGCGCCGTTGCGAAAGCATGGACCCCCGGCGCCGGAGACTCACGCTTTCGCAGAAGCGCGAAAGCGTGCCACCCGGCGCATCGCATGCCCACCCGTCGTTGCGGTGGAGCGTCCTGGCGGCCGAGCCCTCGGCCGTCCTCGTCCACCAGGCGGAGACGACCCGCCTCCTCGCCCCCGACGGGGCGGTCCGGATGGCCGTCGAGGCCGACCCGTTCGGCGCGCTGCGGCAGGCGCTCGCGCAGGTGCCGACGGGCGGCGACGCCGGCCCGCCCGACTGCCCGTTCGGCCCGGGCCTGTACGGATACCTCGCGTACGACCTGGGTCGATACGTGGAGCCGACGGCGGGGGCCGCCCGCGTGCGGGACATCCCCCTGCCGGACCTGCACCTCGGCGTCTACGAGACGGTCCTGGCGCTGGACGCCGCGCGGGGCGAGGCGCACCTGGTGGGCCGGCCGGACGGGCCGGCGGCCGACGCCCTGGCCGAGGCGCTCGCCGCGAGCCCCGGTGCGCCGTCGCCCGAACCGCCCGAAGCGGCCGTCGGCGGGGTCCGCTGTAACGTCAGCCGGGAGGCGTACTTACGCGCCGTCGGGCGGGCCCGCGGCTACATCGCCGCCGGCGACATCTTCCAGGTCAACCTCAGCCGCCGGTACACCGCCTGCCTGCGGGAGGACGTGCTCGGCCGGACGCCGGCAGGTGCCGCCGGGGCGGCCCTCGCGCCGGCGCGGCTCGTCCGGCTGTACCGTCGCCTGCGGCACACGAACCCGGCGCCGTACGCGGCGTACCTGGGCCTCGGGCAGGGCCGGGCCGTCCTCTCGTCGAGCCCGGAACTCTTCCTGGACCTTCGCGGCGGGCGGGTGGTGACCCGGCCGATCAAGGGCACCCGGCCGCGGCGGGCCGAGATGGTGTCCGAGAACGGAGCGCGGCGGGTCTCCGCACCCGCCGCGCATGCGGCGAATGGGTGTCAAGCGCGCGCCGGGTGCGGAGCCCCCCCGCGCGTAGCGGCAACCGAACGGTCGCGCGCGGTGGGGACGGAGACCCACCGCGCGATAGATTGTGAGGCGTTCAACCGCCGGCAGGTCGCACGCCTCCTCGCCTCCGAAAAGGACCGGGCCGAACTCGTGATGATCGTCGACCTCGAGCGGAACGACCTCGGCCGGGTGTGCGACTACGGCACCGTCCGCGTCACCGAGCCGCGCCGGGTCGAGGCCTACGCCGCCGTCTTCCACACGGTGGCCACCGTCGAGGGCCGCCTGCACGCCGGCCGCGACGTGGTGGACCTGGTGCGGGCGACCTTCCCCGGCGGGTCCATCACGGGCGCGCCGAAGGTGCGGGCGATGCAGATCATCGCGGAACTCGAACCGACCCGCCGCAGCGTGTACACCGGGGCCGTGGGGTACCTCGGGCCGCCCACGCCGGACGAGCCGGCCGGCCGGTGCGTGCTGAACCTGGCGATCCGGACGCTCCTGGCCGCCGGGCCGCACGTCCACCTCCAGGCGGGCGGCGGGATCGTCGCCGACTCCGACCCGGCCGCCGAGTTCGACGAGACCACCGACAAGGCCCGGGCCATGCTCGCCGCCCTCGGGCTGACGGAAACGGCGAAATCGGAAATCGGAAATCGGAAATCGGATTAACGGCAAACAACAACGGCAAACGGCAACAACGGTGCGCGGCGCGGCGCCGTTCGAGCCGGCCGCGGAAGCGGCCGGATATCCCCATCCGGCTTGGCATGTGCCACGGCCGATGCAGATGACCCGCCGCTCCCGCGGCGGGCTCGACAGCGTGCGCGCGCCGCCGCGCCTGAAATCGCGAGGAATCCATGACTTCCACCGACCTCATGTACGTCGCCGGCGACTACGTGCCGATGGCGGAGGCCCGCGTCTCGGCCGTCGACGCCGGCCTGCTCCTCGGCGCCGGCCTCTTCGAGACGCTGCGGACCTACGGCGGCCGGCCGTTCCGCCTGGGGGCGCACCTTTCGCGCCTCCGCGCCAGCGGCGCGGTCCTGCGGATCCTCGTCGGCGAGACGGACGAGGACATCGCCGCCGTCATCGACCGCCTCGTCGCCGAGAACGGGGCGGGCGACGCCCGCATCCGCCTGACCGCCACGCGCGGGCCCGTCTCGGAGGAAGGGGACGAGGCCGCCGGGCCGCCCGCCACGCTGCTCGCGACGGCCGGGCCCATGACGCCGTACCCGGCCGCCCTGTACGAGCAGGGGGCGACGGTCGTCGTCTCGGACATCCACGTGAACGAGACGGACCCGCGGACGTATCACAAAACGACGAACTATCTCGCGAACCTGCTGGCACTGCGCGACGCGCGGCGGGGCCGGGCGGCCGAGGCCCTCCGGTTCAACACGAAGAACCGCCTGGCCGAGGGGGCCGTCTCGAACGTCTTCGTGGTCACGGACGGGCGGCTGCGGACGCCGCCCGTCGAGGACGGCCTGCTGCCGGGCGTCGCGCGGGCGGCCGTGCTCGAAGTGGCCGAGGCCCTCGGCATCCCGGCGGCCCAGGAGTCGCTGACCGTCCACGACCTCCTGGACGCCGACGAGGTGTTCCTGACGAACTCGATCATGGAGGTGATGCCGGTGGCCCGGGTGGAGGCCCGGCCCATCGGGTCGGGCGCGCCGGGTCCGGTGACGCGGCGGCTGGCGGAGGGGTACGGGGCGCTCGTGGCGCGCGAGACGGGGTGAGGGCGCCGCAGGCTGCGCGGTGCCCAGTCTTGGGCACCGCGCGACGGGCGCGGGCGCGCGATCGGCTCCGCGGTGGGCAGGACGGCCCACCGCGCTACGTGGGGTAAAGGCTTACGGCTTCGGCGGCGCGGGGGCGGCGGCGTCGAACGTCTCGTCCTGCTCCGGCTCCGGCACGGTGCCGGGCGGCAGGGCGCGGACCGAGAGGAGCAGCGTCTGTTTCCAGAGGTCGGGTCCGCGGCGTTCGTAGCACAGGGCCGCCCCGAGACTCACGTCGCTCGACCGCTCGCCGCCCACGACGAGCATGCGGCCGGGGTCGAGGCGGACCTCGGCGGCCAGGTCCGCCGGGGTGAAGCGGTCGCGGCCCATGCGCTGGGTGAAGCCGTGCTCGGTCCGCTCGTAGCGGAGCCGCTGCTCGCCGTAGGCGATCTCCGGCACCAGGGCGATGCAGACGGCCTGCGGGGCGTCCGGCACGGGCCGGCAGACGAGGCGGAACCGCGGCGTGGCCCGGTCGAAGCGGCGGCCGGCCAGGCGCCCCTCGGCGTCCGTCCAGACCACGTCGAGGCCGGTCCGGCCGGGATGGCTCTCCACGACGAAGGCGTTGTTCTCCGGGATGACGAGGCGGCTGAAGCGGACGGTGCGGTCGGGCGTCTCGTGGACGAGTTCCTGGAGTCGCGCGGCGGCCAGGCGGCCGCCTTCCCCCAGCCGCAGGTCGTTCGCCCGCCAGAGGGCCCGCTTCTCGTGCGGCAGGCCGGTGGTGCCCAGCAGCCGCCACGTGTCTTCCAGGGGGGCGTCCGGACGGATCCGGTGCCGGAGGCGCACGACCTGGACCTGGTACATCCGGGGGGCGTCTTCGCCCCCGCCGGGGGGCATCGGCCGGATGACCAGGCGCTCGCCGTCGTCCTCGCCGTCCCGGTTCCACCACGTGCAGCCGGGGAGGGCGACGGCGGCCAGGACGGCGGCGGCGAGCAGGATGAAGGCCAGGAGGTTGTTTGGAGACCCCTCGGGCTTCGGGCGGCGGCCGCGTGCGGCGTCGGGCTGCATCGAAAGCCCAGAGACGGGCTGCCTGCTTCGGCCTCCTTGCCCGCGGCCGCCTCGCTCGCCCTCGGGCCGAGGAGGGGTTCTCCGAATAGGCTCTGAGTGTCGCATCGGCGGGAGTATACGGCGGCGGGAGAGGCGAGTCAATCGGGCGCCGCGCGCCCGCGCACTTGTCACGCTGAGCGAAGTTTACCCGCCGGTGGCGGGCGACGCATCTCGCCGCCGGCCACGGCACGAGCCGTACCCGTGCCAGGGTGCGAACGGCAGAACGGCAAGGACCACGGCGAGGTTCTTCGTTGCCCGACGGGCCCCTCAGAATGACATCCCTATGCGCGGCGGGTGCCCCTCGGCTATGCTCGGGACAGGCTCCGACCCGCCGCGCTCGACCTACTCCGCCTCAGCGACCTCGGGCGGGATGGTCACGCGGTCGCCCTCGCGGATGCCGTGGGCCGCCATCCAGCCGGCGGGCACCTCCAGGGCGAAGCGGGCGGGCTCCCGGCTGTAGACGCGTTCCCGCCGGTGGGCGTGGAGACGGGCGATCTCCAGGATCCGCCCGTCCGCCGCGATGTACGCAAGATCCAGGTCCACGTACGTGTTCCGCATGTGGAACGCCAGGTCCCGCTCGCGCTCGAAGACGAACAGCATCGCCTCGTCCGGGCCGAGGCGGCGGCGGAACATCATGCCCTTTTGCCGTTCGGCCTCGGTGTCAGCGACCTCGACCGCGAGGGGCACCTCGCCGACGCGGATCGTGGCGGTGGGCAGGTGCTGGGGCCGCTCGGCCGGCGGAGGCGGCGCGGGCGGCTCGCCCTCGCAGCCGGCGAGGAGGACGAGCGCGGCAAGCGCGGCGGGTACGGAGACCCGCCGCGCGCTCCTTGCAGGACGGCATTCACACATGGCGAAACATCTCCGGCTCGTACCCGGCGGCCTTCAGCATGCGCTCCAGCAGCGCCATCGGCAGACCGACCACGTTCGTCCGGCTGCCGTCCATCGCCTCGACGTACCGGTCGCCGGTCTCCTGGACGGCGTAGGCGCCGGCCTTGCCCATGGCCTCGCCGCTCCCGACGTAGGCGTCGATGGCCTCGGGGCTCATCTCGGCCATCCGGACGGCGGTGACGTCGTGGGCGAGGAGCCGCCGCCCGGCCGCCTGGTCCACCAGCGCCAGGCCCGTCAGGACCCGGTGCCGGGTGCCGGAGAGGCGCGAGAGGATCCGCCGCGCGTCGTCCGGGTCGGCCGGTTTGCCGAGGATCCGGCCGTCCAGTTCGACGGCCGTGTCGGCCCCCAGGACGAGGGCGCGCGCCAGGGCGTGGGCGTCGACGGCGGCCTCGGCCTTCAGGTAGGCGAGGCTCTCGACGTACGCGGCCGGCGGGCCGCGGGCCGGCACGGCGTGCTCCCCCACGGGCGGGGGGCGGACGGCGAACCGGTACCCCGCCTCGCGCAAGAGGTCCCGCCGCCGCGGCGAGGACGAGGCCAGGACGAGTTGCGGCGGGTCGGTCATGGCCGGGCGATCTCGACCCAGCCCCGCCGGCCGTCCCACCGGACCACCAGGTCGGTGTTGCAGGCGGGGCACCGGAGCCGGGTCCCCGCCGGCGTGCCGCGATGGACCACCAGTTCGGCCGCGCAGATCGGGCAGTGCCGGGCGAACGTGCTCGGCACGCGGTCGGCCTCCTCGGTCTCGGGCGGGGCGGCGAGGGCGGCCTCGACGGCGTGGCGGTCGGCCCCCTCGGCGACGAGGGCGTTCAGTTCGGCCACGGTCTCGCCGGTGCCGAGGACGATCGCCCCCACCAGCCGCCCGTCGCGGTAGACGAGGCGGCGGTAGACGTCGGGCGACTCGTGGCGGTTTTCGGCCTCGACGTCGCCGCCGGCCGGCAGGTGCCCCTGGCCGATGACCGCCACGTCGAGGCCGAAGACGGTGGTCCGGATGCGGACGGCCTCGCGCGGCGGGTCGGTGGGCCAGTCGAGCATGGCGGCGGCGGCGCGTTCGCCCTGGGCCCACGCCCGCTGCCAGCAGAAGACGGCCGCCTCCCCGGTCAGCGGGCCGGCGGTCGGTTCGGCGACGTCGCCGGCGGCCCAGACGTCCTCGGCGCTGGTGCGGTAGGTGTCGTCGATGCGGACGCCCGTGCCGACGTCGAGGCCGGCGGCCTCGGCCAGGTCGACGGCGGGGCGGCGGCGGCACCCGCAGGCCACGAGGTCGGCCGGCAGAGAGCGCCCGTCGGTCATCTCGACGCCCGCGCACCGGCCGGCCGTCCCCGTGATCCGCCGGGGCCGGGCGCCGCGGAGCAGGCGGACGCCCTGCTTCTCCAGGAGCGTCTCGACGCGCCGGCCGGCCGCCTCGTCGAGCATCTCCGGCCAGAACCGGTCGCCGTCCATCAACTGCGTGACCCCCACGCCGCGCGCGGCGAGGCTCTCGGCCAGGCTGAGGCCGATGAGGCCTTCCTCCAGGAGCACCGCCCGCTCGACGGCCCGCAGCGACGCGCGCAGGGCCGAGGCCTCGGTCAGCGTGTCGAAGGTGGCCACGCCCGGCAGGTCCTTGCCGGGAATCGGCGGCGGGGCCGGCCGCGTCCCGGTGGCCAGCAGCAGCCGGTCGTACTGCACCGGCGGGCCGGAGGCGAAGGCCACCTGGTGGGCCGCCGGGTCGAGGTCCGTGATGCGGGTCATCAGGAACAGGTCGATGCGTTCGCGGCGGTAGGCGTTGCGGCTCTGGAAGATGACCTCCTCCAGGGTGAGCGAGCCGGAGAGGAAGTCGCCGAGTTGGCGGCGGAGGTAGAACGGGTACCGCTCGTCGCTGAAGACGGAGACCTGGGCGTCGGCGTCGGCCCGGCGGAGGGCCTTGGCGGCCCGGTAGCCGGCGGCGCCGTTGCCGATGATGACGAAGTGCGTGGTCATGGTGAGGCCTGTTGACGGCGCGCCCCGCAAGCGGGGCGGCGAACACGAACCTTTACGTGCGCGCGAGCGCCGACGAACGGTCGCAACGCCTCGTACGTGCAGGGGCGCCCCTGTTCGCCGCGGCGCTTGCGCCGCGCGTGCCTTTCGCGGCGCCGGGTGCTCAAGCGCGGAGGCGCGCTACGCCGCCTCGTCGCCCGAGCCGTCGGCGGGGCCCTCGGCCGACGCCGCCCCGGCAGCGTCCCCCGCGG
>JAWODB010000312.1:0-5006 GCA_046483505.1 Phycisphaerae bacterium | reverse complement strand
CTAAATTCTCATACGTGTTCAGGTCGCGGATAGTCACATCCTGCGGCCCGTCTTGTGCAACCGCCAGATCAGCCAAAAACAGGCCAACAAGCAGCATTGTGCTCCGAGGGGGTCTGGGGGAGATGGAATCTCCCCCAGAGGCCGTGTCGGCCCTGCTCAGGCCCACGCCGCCATCCGCTCAGGCGGACAGCGTCCCTCACCTCTTGCGAGGATTGGGGTTACGCACGAGAAAACGGCGTGTCCTCCCACCATTTCGGGAGGAGAGCCTGAAAAAGGGATTCACGCCGGTCCGGATGCATCGGGGCGAAAGGGCCATATCCACCATGCGGGTGCCACCGATTGCGTGTCCATCGGCGCTTCCCGATTGTGGCGCACGGTTTGACAAGGCAACGGTGGCACCTCCGTCATCGCGTCGCACGGGCGGGCGAGCCGCCGGTGGCGCGCGGCCGGTCGTCAGTCGCCCGAGAGGCGGTGCATGACCCAGGCCATGTTCTCGCCGAGGGCGGTCATCGTGCGGAGGCCTTCCTCGTCGCCCTCGACCTCGCCCGGCTTCAGGCCGATGCCGAGGTTCCAGTAGATGGACCCCGGCACGACCATCTGGCCGATGAGGAAGAAGTGGTTCAGGGTGTCGAAGGCGTGGACGGCCCCGCCGCGGCGGACGGCGACGACGGCGGCGCCCACCTTCCGGCGAAAGAGGTCGCCATTGACGCGGGCCACGAAGCCCGCCCGGTCCACGAGGGCCTTCATCTCCGCCGTCACGTCCGCGAAGTAGGTGGGCGAGCCGAGGAGGATGCCGTCGGCCGCCTTCATCTTCTCGAAACACGCGCTCACCGCATCGTCCGGCAGGACGCAGCGGCCGTCCTTGTTCTCGGCGCACGCGTAACAGCCGGTGCATCCGCGGACGGCGTGGCCGCCGAGTTGGTAGACTTCAGTGCCGATGCCCTCGCCTTCGAGGACGTCGCAGACGGTCCGCAGGAGACGGGCGGTGTTGCCTTCGGGGCGCGGGCTGCCGTTGACGGCCAGGACGTTCATGGAGTGCCTCCGACGTTGGGCGGGGTGGGCCTCCGTCCCCACTGCGCTTCGGCTTCAACAAGCGATGCGGTGCGCGGCGCACGCGGAGACCCGCCGCGCGCGACGTGCCGCGGCGTGCCGCGGTCTACGTCGCCACGATGTTCACCAGGCGGCCGGGGACGACGATCGTTTTGCGGACCTCGGCGCCTTCGAGATGCTGCTGGACCTTCGGCTCGGCCATGGCGGCGGCCTTGAGGTCGTCCTCGGACGCGTCGGCCGGCACCGTGACGCGGGCCCGGAGTTTGCCGTTGACCTGGACGGCGATCTCGACCTGGTCCTCGCGGCAGGCGGCCTCGTCGTATTCGGGCCAGCCGGCCGAGAGGACCGACGGCTCGTGGCCGAGGGCCTGCCAGAGTTCCTCCGTCACGTGCGGGATGAACGGGTGCAGGAGACGGACCATCGATTCCAACGAGAGCCGGACAACCTCGGTGTGCTGTTTCTTCGGTGTGCCAAGCCCCCAAGCCTTCTCCGAGAAGTCATTCAGAAGTTCCATGATCGCGGCAATGGCGGTGTTGAACTGCCAAGAGCCTTCGATGTCTTCGGTTACCTTTCGGATCGTTTGATGGGTCTTCCGCCAAAGATCTTTCGTGTTGTCCTCAAGGTCGCTGCCGTTGTCGTCATACGCTTTATCTGGTAGCCCTGCTCGCCATGTCTCAGTGATTGAGCCGGTACCGGTTTCGTCGACTTCTTGCGCGAAGTGCCTTGGCAGAGATATGTACTTCTGGGCTTGTTTCCACAGCCGCTCGATGAACCGCCGCGCGCCGACGACCGCCTCGTCGCGCCACTCGGCGTCCTTCTGCGGCGGGCCGATAAAGAGGGTGTAGAGGCGCTGCGTGTCGGCCCCGTGTTTCTCGATGACATCATTGGGCGAGACGACGTTTCCCTTCGACTTCGACATCTTCTCGAGTTTGCCGGTGATGTCCGACTGCTTGCAGATCATCCCCTGGGTGAAGAGGGCCGCGAACGGTTCATTGAACCCCACGTGGCCGGCGTCGTGGAGGACCTTGCAGATGAACCTCGTATACAACAGGTGGAGTACCGCGTGCTCCACGCCCCCGATATATTGATCGACGGGCATCCAGTAGTCGACCTTCGCGCGGTCGAACGGCTTGTCCGCGTTGGCCCTGCGCTCCTCGCGGGTCAGCGTGTACCGGAGGAAGTACCAGCACGAGCAGAGCCACTGGGCGAGGGTGTCGGTATCGCGCCGCGCCTCGCCGCCGCATTTCGGGCAGCTCGTCTTGACAAAGTCGTCATAGAGGCGCGCCAGGGGACTCTCGCCTTTCGGCGGGAACTCCACCAGATCATCGTCCGGCAGTTCGACGGGCAGGTCCGCCGCCGGCACCGGCACCTCGCCGCACGTCGGGCAATACACGATCGGCACGGGCGCGCCCCAGTACCGCTGCCGGCTGATGAGCCAGTCGCGGATGCGGTAATTGACCGTCGCCTCGCCCATCCCGTTCTCGTCGAGATATCGGATCACGTCGGGTATGCCGTCCGGCGACGGCGTGCCGGAGAGGGGCCCGGAGTCGACCATCGTGCCGGCGTCGACGTAGGCCTCGGTCATGTGGTCGGGGACGAGGGGTTCGCCCTCGGGCTGGATGACGACGCGGATGGGAATGTCGTACTTGCAGGCGAACTCGAAGTCGCGCTGGTCGTGGGCGGGGACGGCCATCACCGCCCCCGTCCCGTACTCCATGAGGGCGTAGTTGGCGACCCACAGGGGCACCTTCTCCTGGTTGACCGGATTAACGACGTACGCCCCCGTGAAGACGCCCTCCTTCTCGACCTCGGCGTCGCTGCGGTCGGCGGCGGACTGCCGGGCGGCCCGTTTGCAGAACGCGAGGACCTCCGCCTCGCGCTCCGTGCCGCGCACGAGGTCCGCGATGAGCGGATGCTCCGGCGCCAGGCTCATGAACGTGACGCCCCACAGCGTATCGGGCCGGGTGGTGAAGCACGGCAAGGGCGTGCCGTCCTCCAGCGCGAAGTCGACGCGGGCGCCCTCGCTGCGGCCGATCCAGTTGGCCTGCATCGTGCGGACGGTCTCGGGCCACCGATCCAGTTCCGAGAGGTCGTCGAGCAGCCGCTGGGCGTATTCGGTGATCTTGAAGAACCACTGGTCGAGGTCGCGCGTCTCGGCCGCCGTGCCGCAGCGCTCGCAGGCGCCGTCGACGACCTCCTCGTTCGCCAGGCCCGTCTGGCACGAGGGGCACCAGTTGACGGGGGCCTTCTTGCGGTACGCCAGGCCGCGCTCGTAAAGGACGAGGAAGATCCACTGGGTCCACTTGTAGTAGGCGGGGTCGGAGGTGTTGACCTCCCGCCGCCAGTCGTAGCCGACGCCCCACTTGCGGAACTGCTGCTTCATGTAATCGATATTCTTGTCGACCCACTCGGCGGGCCGTTCGCCGTGCTTGATGGCGGCGTTCTCGGCGGGGAGGCCGAAGGCATCCCAACCCATGGGGGAGAGGACCTCCAGGCCACGCATCATCTTGTACCGCGTCACGACGTCGCCGATGATGTAATTCCGCCCGTGCCCGACGTGCAGCGTGCCGGAGGGGTACGGGAACATCGTCAGGCAGTAGAACGCGCGGTCCGCCGGCGCCGTGCCGTCGGTTTGGAACGTGTCGCGCGCGTCCCACCACTGCTGCCAGCGGTCTTCAATTGTCTTGGGATCGTACGGCTCCATAGTTGCCCTCAGTGAATGTCCAATATTCAATGCCCAATGCCCAAGGAGGCCTGCGGCCTACGCGAAGCGTGCTTTAGCATTTATCATTTAACATTTGGCATTGCGGCTTTATGCCGCCGGTTCGGGCACGTGTTCCAGGAGGTCCGCGACGATGCGGTCGGGGTCGACGCCCTCGGCCTCGGCCTCGAAGTTGCGGATGATCCGGTGCCGCAGGGCCGGCGCCGCCATGTGCCGCACGTCGGCCACCGCCACGTTGTACCGGCCGGCCACCAGGGCGAGGACCTTGCCGCCCAGGACCATCGCCTGGGCGGCCCGCGGCCCGGCGCCGTACCGCAGGTATTTCTTCGGCATCGGTGCGGCCTGGTCGCGGTCCGGGTGCGTCGCCAGGACGAGCGCGCCCGCGTAGTCGCGGACGTGGGCCGCCACGGGCACCTCGCGCACCAGGGTCCGCATCCGGAGGATCGTGGGCCCGTCGGCGACCTGTTCGGCCCGGGGCACCCGGGCGCCGGTGGTGCGGTCGACGATTTCGCCGATCTCGCCGCGGCCCGGCATCCGCATCAGGAGTTTCAGGAGGAACCGGTCGAGTTGGGCCTCCGGCAATGGGTAGGTGCCCTCCATCTCCAGCGGGTTCTGGGTCGCGAGGACGAAGAACGGCTCGTCCAGGTGCCGCGTGGTGCCGGCGACCGTGACGGAGCGTTCCTCCATCGCCTCCAGCAGGGCCGACTGCGTCTTGGGGGTGGCCCGGTTGATCTCGTCGGCCAGGATGAGGTTGCCGAAGACGGGCCCGGGTCGGAACTCCCACTCGCGGCGGCCGCCCTCGGTCTCCGTGATGACGTTCGTGCCCGTGATGTCGGCCGGCATGAGGTCCGGCGTGAACTGGATGCGGCGGAACCGGAGGGTGAGGGCCTCGGCCAGGGTCCGCACGAGGAGGGTCTTGCCGATGCCGGGGACGCCCTCCAGGATGGCGTGGCCGCCCGTGAGAAGGCAGAGCATCACCCCCTGCGTGACCTCTTCGTGGCCGACGATGACGCGGCGGACCTGGTCGGTGATGCGCTGCCAGGTGTCGGCGAACTCGTCGAGGCGGTGCTGGATGTCGGGCGTTTCGGTCACGGCAGCCCTTTCGGCGAATCGTGTAGACGTTGATGATAGCCGTGGGGGGCGGCGGCGTCAATTGGCTTCGCTGTACGAGCCATTTGCGCTGTGGCCTCTTGGACGTGGAGGCGGCGCAGTCGGGGCGGGGTGGAGCGGGGGG
>JAWODB010000272.1:0-11818 GCA_046483505.1 Phycisphaerae bacterium | reverse complement strand
CGGCAACGTGCGGGAACTGGAGAACTGCATCGAGCGGGCGGTGCTGCTGTCGGAGGACGACGTCATCCACGGGCACCATCTGCCGCCCACCCTCCAGACGGCGGAGGCGAGCGGCACGGTGCCGCCGAACGACCTCGAGGCCGTTCTCGACGGCGTGGAGCGCGAGATGATCCTGGAGGCCCTGAAGTCCTCCCGCGGCAACATGGCCCGGGCCGCCCGCAACCTGGGCATCACGGAACGGGTGATGGGCCTCCGGGTGAAGAAACACGGGATCGACGCGAAGCGATTCCGCACCTCCGCGTAGTTATTGCGGCCGTCTCCTACCTTTTCGTAGCCCCCTCTGCTTCATAGCACCTTGTCGTAGGTCATCTCTCCAGAGAATCTGATTTGCTAAGCCTTTGTCCAGAAGAGGTTTAGGAGCCTTGTCGCGCCGCGTACGCCTCTTCTGGCATCCGTATTGCCCTCACACGGGCGGGACGAGCGAGGACCGTCCGGTCGCCCGCCACCGTGGCGGACCGGCGGCCCTCAGGTATATGGAGGCGCGAAGGAGGCGCACGATGGACTGGACGCACCGGCCCGGCTTCGCAACGGCCGTCCTGCTGGCGGCAATGGTCGCGGGGGTCTCGGCTCCGGCGTGGGCGGAGGAGGTGTCCGGCACGGCGACGCCGCCCACCCTCGAACTCCAGGACGACCCCGGCGCCGAAGCGCCGGCGGCCGAGGACTGGCCCGTCTCCTTCGCCTTCGACGCCGCCTGGGCCGGCAAGTACGTGTGGCGGGGCATCGTCGTCACCGAGGACCCCGTCTTCCAGCCGTCCGTCGAGGTCGCCGTCGGCGACCTCACGCTCAACGTCTGGGCGAATATCGATACCACGGACGTCAACGACTTCCGCCGGCAGGCCAACGAGATCGACTACACCCTGGACTACACCGTCTTCTCGTGGGAAGGGCTGACCGCCTCCGTCGGGGCGATCCACTACGCGTTCCCCCAGGCCCACGTCTTCGACACGACCGAGGCGTACCTGTCGCTGGCGGCCGACGTGCCGACCGCGCCCACCCTGACCGTCTACCAGGACCTGGACGAGCACGACGGCCAGTACATCACGCTGGGTTTCGGTCACACGTTCAAGGACGTGTGGACGCCCTCGCCGGAGGTGGCGATGTCGGTGGACCTCAGCGCCCAGTTCGCCTGGGGTTCCCGCAAGCACAACGCGTTTTACTACGGCTCCGGCAGCGGCTGGGCGGACACGACGGTCGGCCTGGCGCTGCCCTTCGCCGTCGGCGAGAACGTCACCGTGACCCCCTGCGTGAACTACATGTGGATCCTGGATGACGGCGTCTCCGGCGCCCTTGGCCGCGACGACGCCTTCTGGGCGGGCCTGTCGGTGACCGTCGGATTCTGACCGCCGGCGCCCCGGCCCGTAACGGCACGAAGGGAAAGGAACCATCGCATGAACGGCCTGGCACGATGCACGTTGGCGGCGGCGATGCTGGTGCTCCTGGCTGCCGGACCGGCCGACGCCGCGGGTCCGGAACCCGAAACGCTCGCCCGCGCCGTCGACACCGTCTGGGTGCTGCTGGCGGCGTTCCTGGTGTTCTTCATGCAGGCGGGGTTCGGCATGGTCGAGGCGGGGTTCATCCGCGCCAAGAATACCTGCAATATCCTGATGAAGAACTGGCTCGATTACTGCGTGGCCAGCGTGATGTTCTTCCTGGTCGGCTACGCCCTGATGTTCGGCGAGGGAAACGGGCTGGTGGGTCTCTCGGGCTTCGCCCTGAGCGATGCCCCGAACCCGTCCGGCGTCCCGCTGTGGGCGTTCTGGCTGTTCCAGGCGGCGTTCTGCGGGGCGGCCGCCACCATCGTCGCCGGCGGCATGGCCGAACGCATGCAGTTCCACGCCTACCTCATGTACACCGTGGTCGTCAGCGCCCTGGTGTACCCGATCATCGGGCACTGGATCTGGGGCGGCGGGTGGCTTGCCGGGATGGGCTTCGGCGACTTCGCCGGGTCCACGGTCGTCCACGCCACGGGCGGGTGGATCGCGTTCATCGGCACGATCATTCTCGGCCCGCGCCTCGGCAAGTTCGTCTCGAACGGCGAGGACCGGCGCGCCAACGCCATTCCGGGGCACAACATTGCGATGGCCGCCCTCGGCGTCTTCCTCCTCTGGTTCGGCTGGTTCGGCTTCAACCCGGGGTCGACGCTGGGCGTCAGCACGGACGCAAGCGTAAACCAGGCCGCCCTCGTGGCCGCCAACACCAACCTGGCCGCCGCCGCCGGCGCCATCGCCGCGATGGTGGTTGCCTGGGCGCTGTACGGCAAGCCGGACCCGTCGATGACGATGAACGGTGCGCTGGCGGGGCTGGTGGCGATCACGGCCCCGTGCGCGTTTGTGTCGGTGCCGGCGGCCTTGGCCATCGGCGCGGTGGGCGGCGTGATCGTCGTCCTGGGCGTCCGCCTGCTCGACCGTATCGGCGTGGACGATCCCGTCGGGGCGGTGCCCGTGCACGGGATGAACGGCATCTGGGGAACCCTGGCCGTCGGCCTGTGGGGGCAGGAGGCCCTGGGCCTGGCGCGCAACGGCCTGTTCGCCGGCGGTGGATGGACCCAACTGGGCATCCAGGCCATGGGGGCCGTCACCGTCAGCCTCTTCGCCGTCGCCGTCATGGGCGTGGTGTTCCTGGCGATCGAGAAGACCGTGGGCCTCCGCGTGAGCCGCGACGAGGAACTGCGGGGCCTGGACATCGGCGAGCACGGCATGGAGGCGTACAGCGGGTTCCAGGTTTTCACGACGACCTGATACGGGAACGGCTCCTCATTGAGGTTGAAGACGGACTGAGCGAAAGGACGCGCCACGATGAAACTGGTCATCGCCTACATCCAGCCGGAGCGCCTCAACGACGTCAAGCAGGCGCTGTACGAGGCGGAGGTGTACAAGGTCTCGGTCACGAACGCTCTCGGTTGCGGCCAGCAGAAGGGGTACAGCGAGTCGTACCGCGGCGTGGAGGTCGAGGTGAACCTGCTGAAGAAGGTCCGCCTGGAGATCGCCATCAACGAGGACTTCGTGAAGCGCACCGTCGGCGCCATCATCAAGGGCGCGCGGACGGGGCAGATCGGGGACGGCAAGATCTTCATCCTGGACCTGCATCAGTGCATCCGCATCCGGACGGGAGAGACCGGCCACGATGCCATCGGGTAAGGCGAGCGGCCAAATCCTACGTTTCTGTGGGAACGCGGGCTGATCCTACGAGAATGTAGCGTTTCCCCCGCGAGGCCTGAAGAGGCGTAATTGCTCTAAGCCCTTATTCGACAGGGGGTTAAGCCCGTATGGGAGTATTGGCACGGAGATTGCAGCACGTAAGGCGGGCACGCAAGAGAACTGGCACAGGTAAGGAGAGGGACATGACCCCGGAGGAGTTCTTCGCATTCGGCAAGAAGCACGGCGCCGAGATGGTCGACCTGAAGTTCACCGACCTTCTGGGCACGTGGCAGCACTGCTCGTTCCCCATCGACACGTGGGACGAGGGCACGTTTGAGGAGGGCGTCGGCTTCGACGGCTCGAGCATCCGCGGCTGGCAGGGCATTCACGTCTCGGACATGCTGGCCGTCCCCGACCCGGCGACGGCGGCGATCGACCCGTTCTTCGCCGAGCCCACGGTCTCGGTCATCGCGGACATCGTGGACCCGGTCACCCACGAAGACTACACGCGCGACCCGCGGCACGTGGCCCGCAAGGGCGAGGAGTACCTCAAGAGCACGGGCATCGCCGACACGTGCTACATCGGGCCCGAGCCGGAGTTCTTCATCTTCGACGAGGTCCGCTACGAGCAGAACCAGCACACGGGCATGTACCGCATCGACTCGGTCGAGGGGGCCTGGAACACCGCCCGCTTCGAGGAGCCCAACCTCGGGTACAAGCCCGGCTTCAAGGGCGGGTACTTCCCGGTCAGCCCGACCGACACGTACCACGACCTGCGCGGCGAGATGGCCAACACCATGCGCCGCCTCGGCATCGTCGTCGAGGCGCACCACCACGAGGTGGCCACGGCCGGCCAGGCCGAGATCGACATGAAGTTCGAGCCCCTCCTGAAGATGGGCGACCAGTTCATGTGGTATAAGTACATCATCAAGAACGTCGCCAAGCGCCACGGCAAGACCGTCACGTTCATGCCGAAGCCGGTCTTCGAGGACAACGGCTCCGGCATGCACAGCCACATGTCGCTCTGGAAGGACGGCAAGCCGCTCTTCGCCGACGACGGCTACGCGGGCCTGAGCAAGATGGGGCTGCATGCGATCGGCGGCATTCTGGCGCACGCACCGGCCATCCTGGCCTTTGCCGCCCCGACGACCAACTCGTACCGCCGGCTCGTGCCCGGCTTCGAGGCGCCGGTGAACCTGGTGATGAGCGCCCGGAACCGGTCGGCGGGCGTCCGCATCCCGATGTACTCGGACAACCCGAAGGCGAAGCGGCTGGAGTTCCGGTGCCCGGACCCGACCGCCAACGGGTACCTGGCGTGGACCGCCATGCTGATGGCGGCCATCGACGGCATCCAGAACGAGATCGATCCCGGCGAGCCGCTCGACCGCGACATCTACGAGATGACCGCCGAGGAACTGGCGGCGTATCCGAAGACGCCCGGCAGCCTGGAGGAGGCCATCAACGCCCTCGAGGCCGACCACGCGTTCCTCCTGGCCGGCGACGTCTTCACCGATGACCTCGTGACGGGCTGGGTCCAGTGGAAGCGGGAGAACGAACTGGCCGAGATGGCCCTCCGGCCGCACCCGTACGAGTTCCACCTGTACTACGACAGTTAAGAGCGCCGTGCCGCCACGGCGGCGCCGTGGGAGTCAAGAGGGTCGTGTCCCTCTTGCGTGGCCAGGGGGGCGCTCCATTGGGGGGCGCCCCCCGGTTTTTCAAAGGCCAAACAACAATAGCGAACAAGGAATGATGAATAATGAATGATGAACGGAAAGAAACAGCGTACCGCAACGCCGTTCGTTCGGCGTTCATCGTTCATCGTTCCCTGTTCACCATTGTTGTTTTCTGGAGGTGGGCGGCCGCCGGCCGCACGTACGCGAATCGCCTGAACGGAGGCCGTATCGATGTTCCGCGCCACGCAAGACACGCCGCGACCCAACGCCGCCGGATTCGTGCGGGCCCACGGCCTGTATGACCCCGCCCGCGAACGCGACGCGTGCGGCGTGGGGTTCGTGGCCCGGCTCGACGGCCGGGCCGACCATGCGCTCGTCCGCGACGCGGTGCGGGTCCTCGTGAACCTGGAGCACCGGGGCGCGCGCGGCGGCGACGCCGCCACCGGCGACGGCGCCGGACTCCTCCTCGGCCTGCCGCACGCCTTCTTCGCCAAGGTCGCCGAGGACGAGGGCTTTTCCCTGCCCGAGCCGGGCGCCTACGCCGCCGGCATGCTGTTCCTGCCCACGGACCCGGACCTGCGGCAGCGGTGCCTGGCGGTCTTCGACCGGGCGGTCGACGACGAGGGCCTGCGCGTCCTGGGCGGCCGCGACGTGCCCACCGCCGGCGACCACCTGGGCGACCTGGCCCGGTCCACCCAGCCCGCCGTCCACCAGGTGTTCGTGGCGTGGCGCGGGGCGGGCGCCGGCGACCTGGAGCGGCGCCTGTACGTCGTCCGCCGCGTCGTCGAGAAAGAGGTGGACGCGTTAAAGGATGTCGACGCGAGCCAGTTCTACGTGGCGAGCCTCTCCTGCCGCACCGTCGTCTACAAGGGGATGCTGACGGGCACGCAACTGGAGACGTTCTACCCGGACCTGCTGGATCCCGCCTTCGCCGCCCCCTTCGCCGTGGTCCATCAGCGGTACTCGACGAACACGCTGCCCACGTGGCGCCTGGCCCAGCCGATGCGGATGCTGGCGCACAACGGGGAGATCAACGCCCTTCGCGGCAACATCAGCCACATGCGGGCGCGCGAGGCCGACCTGGAGTCCGAGCGGTTCGGCACGGACCTGGTGAAGATCCTTCCGGTCGTCATCGAGGGCGGAAGCGACTCGGCCATCTTCGACAACGTCCTCGAACTCCTGGTCCGCGACGGCCGCAGCCTCCCCCATGCCGCCATGATGATGGTGCCCGAGGCCTGGGGCGACGCCTTCACCATGGGGGCCGACAAGCGCGCGTTCTACGAGTACCACGCCGCCGTCATGGAACCGTGGGACGGGCCGGCCGCCCTCGTCTTCTCCGACGGGCGGTACATCGGCGCTACGCTCGACCGGAACGGTCTGCGGCCGTGCCGGTACACCGTTACGCGCGACGGGTACGTGGTGCTGGCCTCGGAGACGGGCGTGCTGGAGTTCGATCCCGGGCGCATCCTGCGCCTGGGCCGTCTTCAGCCGGGCCGCATGCTGCTGGTGGACCTCGCGCAGAAGCGGATCGTGCCGGATTCGGAGATCAAGGGCAAGATCGCCCGCCGGCGGCCGTACCGCCGGTGGGTCAAGGACTCGCGGGTGGAGTTGCGCGGCCTGCTGGGTCCGGCCGAGTTGCCGCCCGAGGACCCGGAGGTCCTCCGCGCCCGTCAGCGGGCGTTCGGGTACACCGAGGAGGAGTTGCGGATGGTCGTGGGCCCGATGGCCTCCCGCGGGCAGGAGGCCGTCGGCTCGATGGGCAACGATGCGGCCCTGGCCGTCCTCTCGAACCGCGACGAGTCGCTCTTCGCCTACTTCAAGCAGTTGTTCGCCCAGGTGACGAACCCGCCCATCGATCCTTTGCGCGAACAACTCGTGATGAGTCTGATGAATTTTGCGGGGCCCGAGCGGAACCTGCTCGACGAAACGCCCGAACACTGCCGCCGCCTCAAACTGCATCATCCGATCCTGACGCCGGAGGACATGGCCCGCCTGCGCGGGTCGCGGCACCCGGACATCGTCGCCCGGGACCTGGACATCCTGTTCCCCGCCGACGGCGACGGGGCGGCGCTGGAACGGGCCCTGGCCGACGTCTTTGTGCGGGCCGAGGACGCCATCGCCGACGGCGCCACCCTCCTCATCCTGACCGACCGCGGGGCGGGGGCGGAGCGGGCGGCCATTCCTGCGCTCCTGGCCACCGCGGGCCTCCACCACCACCTCATCCGGGCGGGCCTGCGGAGCCGGGCCTCCATCCTCGTCGAGACCGGCGAGGCGCGGGAGGTCATGCACCTGGCGCTCCTGGTCGGCTACGGGGCGAGCGGCGTGTGCCCGCACGTCGCCATGGCCACCGTCGTCGCGATGGCCCAGGAAGGACGCCTGGAGCGGAACCTGCCGACCGAGACCGCCGTCGACAACTATATCACCGCGCTGAAGAAGGGGCTCCTCAAGACCTTCAGCCGGATGGGCATCTCGACGATCCGCTCGTACGTCGGCGCCCAGATCTTCGAGGCCGTCGGCCTCGCCACCGAGGTCGTGGATGAGTACTTCACGGGCACGGCCTCGCGCATCGGCGGCGTGGGCCTGGAGGGCATCGCCCGCGAGACGACGCGGCGGCACGCCCGCGGCTTCGGGCCGGACGCGCCGGGCGGCCGGCTGCTCGACGTCGGCGGCGACTACCACGTCCGGGCGGGCGGCGCGCGGCACCTGTGGACGCCCGAGGCCGTCCAGCACCTCCAGCACGCCGTCCGCACGGACGATTACGACGCGTACAAGGCGTACGCCCGGTGCATCAACGACCAGTCGGCGGCGCGCGTCACGCTGCGGAGCCTGTTCCGATTCAAGGGCGCCGACCCCGTGCCGCTGGAGGAGGTGGAACCGGTCGAGGCCATCGTGGCGCGGTTCGCGGGCGCGGCGATGTCGTTCGGGTCGATCTCGAAGGAGTGCCACGAGGCGATCGCCGTCGCGATGAACCGCCTGGGCGGCAAGTCGAACTCGGGCGAAGGCGGCGAGGACCCCGACCGCTACACGCCGCTGCCGGGCGGCGACAGCCGGCGCTCCGCCATCAAGCAGGTGGCGAGCGGACGGTTCGGTGTCACCACCGAGTACCTCACGAGCGCCGACGAACTCCAGATCAAGATGGCCCAGGGCGCCAAGCCCGGCGAGGGCGGCCAGTTGCCGGGGCACAAGGTCAGCCCGGAGATCGCCCGCGTGCGGCACACGACGCCCGGCGTGACGCTCATTTCGCCCCCGCCGCACCACGACATCTACTCCATCGAGGACCTCGCGCAACTCATCTACGATTTGAAGACCGTCAATCCCGAGGCCCGCGTCTCCGTGAAACTCGTCTCCGAGGTCGGCGTCGGCACGGTGGCGGCGGGCGTGGCCAAGGGCAAGGCCGACATGGTCCTCATCTCCGGCCACGACGGCGGGACGGGGGCGAGCCCCCTGACCTCCATCAAGCACGCCGGCCTGCCGTGGGAGTTGGGCCTGGCGGAGACGCAGCAGACGCTCGTCGCGAACCGGCTCCGCGACCGCATCCGCGTCCAGACGGACGGGCAGTTGCGGACGGGGCGCGACCTGGCGGTCGCCGCCCTCCTCGGGGCCGAGGAGTTCGGCTTCGGCACCGTGGCCCTCGTCTGCATGGGCTGCGTCATGGCGCGGAAATGCCATATGAACACGTGTCCGGTCGGCGTGGCCACCCAGGACCCGCGGCTGCGGGAGCGGTTCGCCGGCAAGCCCGAGCACCTCGTGCGGTTCATGCGGTTCATCGCCGAGGACCTGCGCGAGGTGATGGCGGGCCTCGGTTTCCGCACGGTCGACGAGATGGTCGGCCGGGCCGACCGGCTGGACGTCGAGCCGGCCGTCGAGCATTTCAAGGCCCGCGGGCTGGACCTCTCGGGCATCCTCTCGTTCGTCGAGCCCGACGCGCGGACCGCCCGCCGGTGCACGCGCCATGGCGCGGCGGGTCTCCGTACCCGCCGCGCGCCGGGCGCCCCCGGCGCGGTGGTTGCGGAGAACCACCGCGCAGCCGCGGACGAGTCCGCCGAGCGGTTCGACGCCGCGCTCATCGACAAGTGCCGCCCCGCCATCGAGGACGCCGAGCCGGTGCACCTGGCGATGCCCGTCCGCAACGTCCACCGGGCGGTCGGGGCGATGCTCTCCGGCGAAATCGTCCGGCGGCACGGTCCGGACGGCCTGCCGGAGGGCACGATCCGCCTCGACCTGGAGGGCAGCGCGGGGCAGAGCCTCGGCGCGTTCCTCGCCCCGGGCGTCTCCATCACCGTGACCGGCGACGCGAACGATTACCTGGCCAAGGGGATGAGCGGCGGGCGGATCGTCCTGAAGCCGCCCCCCGGGGCGCGCCTCCAGCCGCACCAGGACGTCATCGTCGGCAACGTCGTCCTGTACGGGGCGACGGGCGGCGAGGTGTACGCGGGCGGCCTGGCGGGCGAGCGGTTCGCCGTCCGCAACTCCGGCGCCACCGCCGTCGTCGAGGGCGTCGGCGACCACGGCTGCGAGTACATGACCGGCGGGGTGGTGGTCGTGCTCGGCCCCACGGGATATAATTTTGCGGCCGGGATGAGCGGCGGCATCGCGTACGTCTACGACGAGTCCGAGCAGTTCGGCACCCGCTGCAACCTCGACATGGTCGACCTGGAGAGCGTCTGGACCGACGAGGACCGCACGCGCCTGCGCCGCCTCGTCGAGCGCCACGCCGAGGTCACCGGCAGCCCGGTGGCCCGGGCCGTCCTGGACGACTGGCAGGCGCGGTCGGCCCTCTTCGTCAAGGTCATGCCCATCGAGTACCGCCGGGTGCTGGAGCGGATGCACATGCGGGCCGACCGCGACGCCGAGACCGTCTCGGCCACGGAAGAGGTCTACCAGGGGTGAGGCGAGACAACAGTTATGAACGAGGAATGATGAATTATGAATGATGAAGGGAACGGCGAAAACGGCAGCAGCAACGGGGCGGCCACGGTGGGCGCGTCGAGGCGCCCTCGAGGCGCCGGAGGCGGTCCGTGTTCGCCGGTCCGCTTGCGGACCAGGCGTCCTCCGTTCCGCATTCATCATTCATTATTCTCTGTTCATCATTGTCGTTTGACGTTTGTGTTTGGCGGGAGGGACGTGATGGCTAAGCCGACCGGTTTCCTGGAATACGTCCGGCAGACCGCGCCGAAGCGGCCGGTGGCGCAGCGGGTCCGGGACTGGCGCGAGGTCGAGGGCCGCCTGCCCGAGGTTACCCTGCGCGAGCAGGCCGCCCGGTGCATGGATTGCGGCATCCCGTTCTGCCACGCGTACGGGTGCCCGCTGGCGAACCGCATCCCGGAGTTCAACGAGATGGTGTACCGCGAGGACTGGGCGCGGGCGCTGGAGTTCCTGCACGCAACGAACAACTTCCCGGAGATCACCGGCCGCATCTGCCCCGCGCCCTGCGAGGCCGCGTGCACGCTCTCCATCGGCGCCGAGCCGGTGACCATCCGGCAGGTGGAACTGGCGGTGGCGGAGCGCGGCTGGCGGGACGGGCTCATCCGGCCGGAGCCGCCCGGGCGCCGCACCGGCCGCCGCGCGGCCGTCGTCGGGTCCGGGCCGGCGGGCCTTGCGGCCTCCCAGCAACTCGCCCGCGCCGGCCACGAGGTCGTCGTGTTCGAGAAGCACGCCCGCCCGGGCGGCATCCTGCGGTACGGCATCCCGGACTTCAAACTCGAGAAGTGGGTCCTCGACCGCCGCCTCGACCAGATGCGGGCCGAGGGCGTGGCGTTCGAGACCGGTGTCGTCGTCGGCGACGACGTGTCGATGCGGTACCTGGTCCGCAAGTTCGACGCCGTTCTCCTCGCCGTCGGCGCCGAGCAGCCGCGCGACCTGACGATTCCCGGTCGGGGACTGGAGGGGATCCACTTCGCCATGGATTTCCTCGTCCAGCAGAACCGCCGTGTCGCCGCCGAGGACGTGTCGGACGAGGACGCCATCCGGGCGGGCGGCCGGAAGGTGGTCGTCATCGGCGGGGGCGACACGGGCTCCGACTGCGTCGGGACGGCCCGCCGGCAGGGGGCGGCCGCGATTACCCAGATCGAGCTCCTGCCCGAACCGCCCGCCGAGCGGCCGGCCGAGTGCCCCTGGCCCGCCTGGCCCACCATCAAGCGGACCAGCAGCAGCCACGAGGAAGGGTGCGAGCGCCTCTGGAGCGTCCTCACAAAGGAGTTCATCGGCCACGGCGGCATCGACGTCCGCGCCCTGCGGTGCGTCCGCATCGACTGGTCCGAACCCGATGCGGGCGGCAGGCGCTCCTTCGAGGAGGTGGCGGATTCCGAGTTCCACCTGGAGGCCGACCTCGTGCTCCTGGCCCTCGGGTTCGTCCACGTCCGGCATGGGCCGATGGTGACCGAGGCCGGCCTCGCGGCCGACGAGCGCGGGAACCTGAAGGTGGACGGGCGCGGCATGACGAGCCGGGAGGGCGTCTTTGCCGCCAGCGACTGCGTGCACGGGGCGTCGCTCGTGGTCCGGGCCATTGCCGCCGGCCGACAGGTGGCCGGCCACATCGACGACTACCTCAGAGGGGAATGACGAGGCCCGAATGGCGAGGCAATGACGAATGAGCAATGACCAAGCGCGACGACCCCAAACCAAGGACAAAGGACAAAGAACCAACGACCAGGGACCAATCTTTCGCTTGAACACCGGGGAGCCGGACCTTAGAATCCTATGCCGGGCCTCCCAAGATACTCCCCCTGATCCGGTTTACCGTGGGCACACTCTATGCCCGCGTCATGTCAGGACCAGAGGTGGGACGTGCTGTGAACGAACGTGACGGCAACCGGCGGACTTTCGGGAGCGACCGGCCGAGGGAGTGCTGCGGCCTGTTCGGCATCTGGGGCGACCCGGAGGCCGCACGCCATGCGTACTTCGGTCTGTACGCGCTCCAACACCGAGGGCAGGAGGCCGCCGGCATCG
>JAWODB010000261.1:0-8238 GCA_046483505.1 Phycisphaerae bacterium | reverse complement strand
GCGGCGCAGCGGCCGGCGCCTCGGCTTCACGGTCAACAGGCGAACGCGAGGGAACCGGCGGCCGGGCCTCGCGCGAGAGCGTCCCCAGCAAATCCAGCAACTCCGCCGGACGCGAGACGACCACGTCGGCGCCCACGAGTCGGGCGATGCGGCCCTTGTGCTCGAAGCCGGGCGAGTGGTACGCCACCAGCGTCGTGTCGGGCCACTCGCGGCGGAAGAGGGGCAGCAGGCGGAACGCCTCCGCGTCGAAGAAGTCCACGCCCACGACCAGGTACCCGACGGGCGCGTCGCCCCTCGCCGCCTCCGTCACGGCGTCGTACGGGTTCGCGAGAACGGTGAGAGGGAGACCCGCGGCACGGAGGCCGCGCTCCAGGGCGTGGGCCAGGTCCGAGCCGGTCTGTCTGACCAGAAGCGTTGCGGTCCCGTGTACGTTCACCGTGCGACGATCCTTGAGGTGGGTCAACCTCACCATGCCCTTACTATGTCGCATTTCGGGCGTCGCGTCAAGCGTGGTTTGGTGGACCGCGAGAGACGGCCGAAGCGGCCGGCGCGGGCCGTGCGCCGGCGGCCGGTTAGCGCAGTCCGGGCGGTCGGAAAGGCGGTTTAAATCCTCCCGGGCCGCGCGTATAATCGCCTGAACCGGCACAGCGGATTTCCGCAGGGGAGCGACAGACCATGCGTCTTATCCATAGAGCGTTGGGTGGATGTGTCCTGGCGGCCGTGCTGCTGCTCGCCGCGGGCGTCGCAGAGGCGTGTTCCGTCCCGGTGTATCGGTATGCGCTGGAGCGGTGGATGGTGGACCCGTACGAGGTCCACGTGTTCCATCGCGGCGATCTGACGGAGGCGCACAAGGAGGCGCTCCAGCCGCTGCGCGAGGCGTCGCTGGAGGAACGCCGCGACGGCGTCCTGGACCTCTGGATGACCGACCTCTCGAAGGGCGAGCCGGAGGGCCAGGCCGCCAAGGTCTGGGAGGCCCATGCCGAGACGGCCGAGACCCCATGGCTGGTGGTCCGCTACCCGCGGGTGTTCGGCATTCCGATCGACACGTGGTCGGGTCCCCTCGCGCCGGAGGCCGTGAACGGGCTGCTCGATTCGCCGACGCGTCGGAAGGTGGCCAAGCGCCTCCTGGAGGGCGAGACGACCGTCTTCGTCTTCCTCGAGAGCGGCGACGCCGAGAAGGACCAGGCCGCCCGCCAGCGCCTGGAGAAGCACCTCGGGCGGATGGAAGACCTCATCGAGCCGCCCGCGCCGCCCGGCGGCGTGTGGGGCGACCCCATCTACGACACCGAGGGCGCGCCGGAACTGAAGATCGCGTTCTCCATCGTCCCGCTCTCGCGCCAGGACCCCGAGGAGGCGGCGTTCCGCGAGATGCTCCTCGGCTGCGAACCCGGCCTCAAGGAGGAGACCGGGCCGATGGCGTTCCCGATCTTCGGCCGCGGCCGGGTCCTGTGCGCCCTTGTGGGCGAGGGCATCAGCAAACTCAACATCGAGGAGGTGTGCGGATTCGTCGCGTCGCCGTGCTCCTGCATCGTCAAGTACCAGAACCCCGGCGTGGACATGCTGATGAACGTGCAGTGGGACGCCGCGCTGATGGGGGAGGCGTCGGCCATTCCGGAGGTCAAACCGCCGCCGCTGACGGGCCTGGCGAAGTTCGCCCAGGCGGCCGAGGCCGGCGAGACGCAGAAGGAGGCCGCCGGGGCCGACCCGAAACCGGCAGACGGCCAGCGGCGACAGCAGGATGACGCCCTGAGCGTCGAGCCCCTCGGGGCCGCTACGATCAACCTCAGTTGGATCATGCTTTGGGGGGGCACGGTGCTGGCGGCGTTGGCCATTGTGGCCGTCGCCTCCATCGTCATCTGGAAACGCGGGAAACGAGCCGAGGCGTAGGATGAGCATCTGGCGGCTGATTGCCCGGGAAATCACGTACCGGCGTCTGAACTTCGCCCTGGCGGCCGTGGCGGTGCTGGTGGCCGTCGCCTCCGTGGTGGGCGTCCTGACGCTCCTGAAGGGCCACCACGTCCGGGCCGAGCGCATCGAGGCCGCCGAGTCCGAGAAGGCCGCGGAACTCGGGCACAAACTCTGGGACGACGCCCGCCGCATCACCCTGAACCTCGGCTACAACGTCCTCGTCCTGCCGAAGGAGCAGAGCCTGGCGGAGTTCTACACGGGCGGCGGCGGGACGCAGACGATGCCCATCCAGCACGCCCGGACGCTGGCGGACTCGCAGATCGTGATCGTCCGGCACCTGCTGCCGAGCCTGCACAAGCGCGTGGACTGCCCGGCCGTCGGCGAACCCATCTTCCTCATCGGCACGCGCGGCGAAGTGCCGCGATCCCACCTCGACCCCAAGAAGCCGATGATCGACGCCGTGGCCCCCGGCACGGTCGTCGTCGGCCGGGTCCTGGCCGAGAAGGCGAACCTGGAGGTCGGCTCGACGCTGGACCTGCTCGGCCGCCAGTTCAAGGTCACGAAGATCCACGAGCGGCGCGGCAACGAGGACGACGTGACGGCCTGGATCAACCTCGCCGAGGCGCAGGAACTGCTGGACCAGCCCGGCCGCATCAACGCCATCCTGGCGCTCAGTTGCTTGTGTGCCGATACGTCGCTCGGCTCGCTCCAGGAGCAGATTACCGGCCTCCTGCCCGACACGCAGGTCATCAAACTGGAGCACGAGGCGGCGGTCCGGCGGGCCACGCGGGCCGCCGCTGGCAAGCGAGGCAAGGAATTCGTCGCCCTCGGCGAGGCCGGACGCGAAAGCCTGCGGGCCGAACGCGAGGCCCTCGCCACGTGGGTCGTCCCGCTCGTCGTCGTCGGCTGCATCGTGTGGGTGGGGCTGATGGCCCTCGGCAACGTCCGGGCCCGCCGGACGGAGATTGGCATCCTGCGCGCGATGGGCGTCCGCGGCGGCCAGGTCGTCGGCATCTTCCTTGGCCGTGCGGTCCTCGTCGGCCTCATCGGCGCCGTCGTCGGCTACGTGGCGGGCTTCGTCCTGGCCGTCGAGTGGGACGCCCGCGACGCCGGCGAAGGCCTCGTGGCGAGCGGCCCGGCCGGCGCGGCCGCCCTGTTCGGCCCCGGCCTGCTCGTCGGCGCGCTGCTGCTGGCGCCGCTGCTGTCGGCGGCGGCGAGCCTCGTGCCGGCGCTGCTGGCCGCACAGGAAGACCCCGCCCTCATTCTCAGTGAGGAGTAACCTCGCCGTGGTCCGTCTCGAGAACGTCAGCAAGACCTACCGTGGCCAAGCCGGTTCCGTCGCCGCCGTCAGCGACGTGACGCTGGCCGTCGAGCCCGGCGAGTTCGTATCGGTCCAGGGCCCGAGCGGTTGCGGAAAGACGACGCTGCTGCTGGTGGCGGGCGGGCTGCTGCGGCCGGACAGCGGCCGCGTGGCCCTCGACGGCCACGACCCGTATGCCCTGCCGCCCGAAGAGCGGGCCCGCATGCGGGCCGACGCCATCGGATTCGTGTTCCAGCGGTTCCACCTCATGCCGTACCTGACGGTCCTGGACAACGTGCTGTCGGCGTCGCTGGCCCGGCCGTCGGACGGGGCGCGGGACCGGGCCATGGCGCTGCTCGAGCACGTGGGCCTGGGGCCCCGCCTCGGCCACGTGCCGGCCGAACTCAGCACGGGCGAGCGGCAGCGGGTGGCCCTGGCCCGGGCCATGCTCAACGAGCCGCGCGTCCTCCTCGCCGACGAACCCACCGGCAACCTCGACCCGGCCAGCGGCGACACGGTGCTGAAGTACCTGGCGGACTTCGCCCAGGGCGGCGGGGCGGTCCTGCTCGTCACGCACGACGTGCGGGCCGCCGAGTACGCCGGCCGCATCGTCCGCATGGCCGACGGGAAACTCGTGGACGCCTGGCCGTCCGCGTGAGGGGGATGGTTTCAGCGGCGCGGCCGGGGGGCCGCGTCCTCCGCAGCCCAACGAAAGGAACAACCGTATGCGCATGCAGCGTCTCGCACGGCTCGTCCTGGTGGGGATGATCCTGGTCGCGACAACCGCGGCCGCGGGCGCGGCGGAGCCCGAGCCGGCCGAGTGGCCCCAGTGGCGGGGACCGAACCGCGACGGCAAGTCGCCCGACACCGGCCTTCTGGAGCACTGGCCTGCCGACGGACCCGCGCTTGCCTGGAAGGTCGACGGCATCGGCAAAGGCTTCTCGAGCGTCGCCGTCAGCGGCGGCACGGTGTACATCACGGGCTCGAAGGACGGCAAACTCGTCCTCTCGGCGTTCGACCTGGACGGCGAGCCGAAGTGGCAGGTGCCCGTCGACGATGCCTACACGCGCAGCCACGCGGGCTCGCGCGCCACGCCGACCATCGACGAAGGGCGGCTGTACCTCTTGTCCGGCAAGGGCGCCGTCGCGTGCCTCGACGCGGGGACGGGCCGGCCGGTGTGGGGCCGGCACACGAAGGAATTCGGCGGCAAGGCCGGCGGATGGGGTTACGCCGAATCGATCCTCATCCTGGGGAACCTGGCCATCTGCAAGCCCGGCGGCGACCGGGCCATCGTCGCCCTGGACAAACGGACCGGGCGGAACGTCTGGACCAGCAGCGGGTTCTCCGCGGGGCCGGAGTACAGTTCCTGCCTGGCGTTCGAGTTCGCCGGCGCCACGCTCGTGACCACGGGCACCCGGAGCGGCATCGTGTGCGTGAATCCGAAGAACGGGCAACTCCTGTGGTCGAACGACTTCAGCGCGAACAACACGGCCAACTGCCCCACACCCGCCTACGCCGACGGGTACGTCTTCTGGGCGAACGGGTACGGCAAGGGCGGCATCTGCCTGAAACTGGCCCGCGCGGGGCGGAAACTCGCCGCCCGGACCGCCTGGACCACCCGCGATATGGTCTGCCACCACGGCGGCTACATTATTCATGAGGGATATATCTACGGCAATCACGACGGCGGGTATGCCTGCCTGGACCGGGAAACGGGCGAGAAGCAGTGGTACGAGCGGGCCGTCGGCAAGGGATCCCTCTGCTGGGCCGACGGCATGCTGTACCTGTTCGGCGAGAACGGCGGGCGGGCGGCCCTGGCCACGTGCTCGCCCCAGGGGTTGGAGGTGCGCGGCGAGGTCCAGGTGCAGGGCAGCGGCCCGAGTTGGGCCCACCCCGTGGTCGTCGGCGGGCGGCTGTACCTCCGCTACGACACGAACCTGTACTGCTTCGACGTGAAGGCGAAGTAGGGCGCGCCGTTGATCTGAAGAGATGTTGAGCGGGCTCGCTTTTCATGCTGGGCCGGTTGGCCGCCCCGGTAAGGGCGGAAGAGGGTAGCCCCGCACGTGAGGGCGGGGATAGGGGAGCGACTTCGAGAGCCTAGCCCCGGCAGGGGCGAAAGCGTTCTGTCGCCCCTTGCGGGGCTCCCGAAGCCGCGCGCCCGATCGGCACCCCGGACTGGCGTCCGGGGCTACCCTCTTTCGGCCCCTGCGGGGCCTGAAGCGGCGATGGTCAGACGCCCCGATCCGAGCGGCGACTAAGAGGCTGTTTCACATCCCTCTCCCCTGGCGGGAGAGGGTAGGGTGAGGGGGAGGAAGCCACAGGCGACAAGCCGCAAGCCGCAAGCAAAGGCAACAACGCCACACGCTGTCGCCGTGGCTTGTCGCTTGGGGCTTGAGGCTTGCAGCCTCTTCACCCTCACCCCCTCCCTCTCCCGTCAAGGGAGAGGGGGTTCTGAAACAGCCTCTGAACGCGCTGTTATCGTGCGGTCGCAGCGATCTTCATCCTGTCACCCGCCGCCCGCTTGTGGTACACTACGGGGTTCATCGCGACCCCGTAGAGGAAAACCATGCGAACGTACCTCGACTGCCTGCCGTGCTTCGTCCGCCAGACCCTGGAGGCCGCACGCTTCGTCACGGACGACGAGGCGGTGCACGCCGACGTCCTTCGCCAAGTGCTCCGCGCCGCCAGCGAGATGGACATGCGGATGGCCCCGCCCGCCATGGGGCAGCACATTCATCGCCTCATCCGCGAGGCGACCGGCAACGCCGACCCGTACCGCGCGGTCAAGCAGCGGTTCAACCGGCTCGCGATGGGGCTCTACCCGGAACTGAAGCGGCGGGTGGAGGCGGCCGACGATCCGCTCGAGACGGCCGTGCGCCTCGCCATCGCCGGCAACATCATCGACTTCGGCGTCACCGCGACCATCAGCGAGGAGGCCGTGGAGGAGACGATCGACCGGGCCCTCCGCGACCCGCTCGTCGGCGGCGTGGACGACCTCCGGCAGGCGGCGGCCGAGGCTGAGGACATCCTGTACCTGGCGGACAACGCCGGCGAGATCGTCTTCGACCGCGTCCTCATCGAGACGCTCGACCAGCCGAACCTGGCCGTCGGCGTCAAGAGCGAGCCGGTCATCAACGACGCGACGGCCGAGGACGCCGAGGCGGCCGGCCTGGCGGGCCGGTGGGAGATCGTCGAGAACGGCTCCGACGCCCCCGGCACGCTGCTGGAGACGTGTTCGGCGGCGTTCCGCGAGCGGTTCATGGCGGCGGACCTCGTCATCGCCAAGGGGCAGGGCAATTACGAGACGCTGAGCGAGGCCCCGCGACCGGTGTGGTTCGTCCTGATGGCGAAGTGCCCGGTCATCGCGGGCCATCTGGGGTGCGACGTGGGGAGCCTGGTCATCCGCGAGGGCGCCCGCCAGCCAGAGCCGCGAAGGCGCGCGTAGCGCGGTGGGCAGTCTTGCCCACCGCGCGGTGCCCAGGACTGGACACCGCGCCATGTGTGCCCACATGCAGGAACAAGCCGTGAGTGAAGCGCAGAACACGACCGAACCCGTCCGTCCGTTCCACATCATGTGCAAGCCGGTGTGCGGGGTGTGCAACCTCGACTGCCGGTACTGCTATTACACGATGAAGCCGGAGGCGCTGTACGGCGGCGTCGAGCGGCTGCGGATGTCCGACGAGGTCCTCCGCGAATACACCCGCCAGTACCTGGAGGCGATGCCCGTCCGGTGCGAGTTCGGGTGGCAGGGCGGCGAGCCGCTCATCGCCGGCAAGGACTTCTTCCGCCGGGCCGTCGCGTACCAGAAGGAGTTCGGGCGGGACGGACAGACCATCTCGAACGGCCTCCAGACGAACGCGACGCTGCTCGATGACGAGTGGGCGGCGCTGCTGGCCGAGCACAAGTTCCTCGTGGGCGTCAGCATCGATGGTCCCCCGCAGGTGCACGACGCGAACCGCCTGGACCGCCGGGGCCGGCCCACGTCGCAGCGGGTCTGGCGGGGCGTGGACCTCCTGCGGAAGCACCAGGCGGAGTTCAACGTCCTGGTCACCATCAACCGCACGAACGCCCCGCACGCGGGAAACATCTACCGGTATTTCGTCAACCGCGGCATCACGTACCTGCAGTTCATCCCCATCCTGGAGCGCGTGCCGGGGACGGACGAGCCGGCGGACTTCTCGCCCACGGCCGAGCAGTACGGCCGGTGGATGCTGGAGGTCTTCGAGCAGTGGGCCGACCGCGACGTGGGCCGCGTCTCCGTCCGGTTCATCGACGACGCCCTGCACGTCATCCTGTACGGGAAGGCGTCGACGTGCGTGCACTCGGAGCGGTGCGCGGCCGCCCACATCGTGGAATGGAACGGCGACGTGTACGCCTGCGACCACTTCGTCTTCAAGGAGTGGTACCTGGGGAACCTGATGGAGACGCCGCTGGTCGAGGTGCTGAAGAACCCGCTGCTGGAGGAGTTCGCGGCCCTTAAGACGGACCGGCCCGAGGCGTGCCGGGAGTGTGAGTTCCTGGAGTTCTGCCAGGCGGGGTGCCCGAAGCATCACCGGCCCATCGGGCGGGACCCGAAACGGGTCAACCACTTCTGCGAGGCGTACAAGATGTTCTTCGCGGAGGCGCTGCCGGAACTCAGGCGCATCGCCGAGTACATCCGGCGAGGCGACGTGCCGCCCACGCGGGCCGACCGGGTCGCCGCGGCGCAGCGGCCGCCGTCGGAAGGCCCGCGGGGCCGGGGACGCGGTGCGCCGCCCGCCGCTGCGGCAGGCCTTCAGGCAGGTGGGGGCGCGGCGGCCGTCCAGGGCAAGGTCGGGCGAAACGATCCGTGCCCGTGCGGGTCCGGCAAGAAGTACAAGCGGTGCTGCGGCCGGCGGGAGTAGAACCGGTTTCCGAGCCGCCTGGTGCGCGGCGGGTCTCCGTACCCGCCGCGCAGCCCTGGAAAGGGCGTTTCGAGCGCGGTGGGTGCGGAGACCCGCCGCGCAAATGGCCGACTTAGCGTTGTAGTGTTAAGGTGCTCTAGAGATTTG
>JAWODB010000134.1:0-27280 GCA_046483505.1 Phycisphaerae bacterium | reverse complement strand
CGAACGCCATCCGGCTCTCCGAGCGCACCGAGTGCGTCAGCAACCTGCATTACCTGTACCAGGCGCTGAAGATGCGGCAAAGCGACTCGCTGACGAGCCAGCGGCCGCCGATGAAGGTCAGCCACTGGGCCACCCAGTGGGGCGTCCTGCCGTACGTGGACTTCGAGCAGGACATCCTGCTCTGCCCCGCCCAGGGCTCGACCGAGACCCGGGTCAACGACGAGGAGTTCAACCAGCGGTGGGACCTCGGGCAACTGGCCGACTGGGACGGCATCGATGACGGCGCCGAGGAGGTCCTGAAGGACGACCCGTACGAGAGCGTCGACATCTCCGAACTCGTGGCCGTGCGGTCGAAATTCCGGTCCGGCGCCTGCTACACGAAGTTTGAGCCGGGGCCGTGGTGCATCAAACTCTCGCCCGCTCAGTACCAGAAGGCGGTGGGCAGGGGCCTGTTCACCGAGAGAGCGGACAACGTCCGCAGCCAACTGTCCTCGGACCAGTATCAGTCGGACGGCGGCCCGGACACCTGGTACTGCTTCGAGGACTGGCAGGACGCAGGCCGATCCGACCGCGATTTCAAGGACGTCATGGTCAAGGTCCACGACAACGGCGACGGCACGTTCAACCTGTCGCTGAATGCGGGGACGACCGGGGGCAAGAACGCCATCGTCAGCCTGCCCGAACACGAGCACCTGGCCGACGTGCCGGCCCGGGCCTCCAACATTCAGTTGAACGTCGGCGAAGTGGAGGAGGAGAAGGAACAGGCGGTCGGCGGATTCGAGAGCGTCGCCAATCCGTACGGCGGGACGAAAATCGGCAGCGAGGCCACGCTCACCTTCATGACGAACTACGGCCTGAACGCGCAGTCGGCCATCACCAAGGAGAACTCGCGGTACCTCGCGGACGAGCCCGGCCGCGTCCTCCTCATGGACTACTACAAGCCGCTGGCCCTGGCCTCCGACGTCTGGAACGGCACGGACCTCGACCCGAACCAGGACGGGGTGCCGGTCTTTGCGCGGCACAACCACCGCGTCAACGTCCTCTTCACCGACGGGGCCGTCAAGACGCTGCACCCGGACGAGATCAACCCGGCCGTGCCGGCCCTCCAGTTGCAATACTGGGGACCGTGAGGTATCCTCCCCTGATGCAACCCGGAGAGCCATGAGCCTGCCCCCGGGAAGAACGAACAAGTTGAAATGAGGAGCCATGTGAACGTTCCATCCGATCGTCCCATCCTTGTGATCCTTGGCGGCGCCCTGGCCTTTGCGGCCGCGGGTCTGGCCGGCTGCGCGGAACCCGAGAGTGAGGTCGAGCGCATCCAGGAACTGGAGAAAGCGGGCAAAGTAGATGCCCTGGCCGAGAAGGCCATTGAGGCCGAGCCGATGGAGGCCCGCCTGGCCGTCCGAAGCCTCGGCCGCATGGGCCGACAGGCCGAGCCCGCCCTTCGGCAGACCATGCAGAAGGGCAAGCCGGTCGTCCGGGCCGAGGCCGCCCTCGTCTACCCGATGGTCGCCGAGCGGGAGAAGGCGCAGGAACCTCTCAAGGACCTCGCCCGCGACGACCCCGAGCCGCACGTCCGGGCGGCGGCCGTGACCGCCCTCGGCCACATGCGGGCCATGGAAAGCATGGAAGCCCTCCTCCAAGCCCTGAACGATCCCAAACCCCTGGTCCGGCGCCGGGCCGCCGACGCCGTCGAACGCATCATGGGACGCGCCTACGAACTGTACCTGGACGGCCCGGAGGAGAAGCGGCTCCAGGCCATCGAAGGGCTCCGCCAGGACTGGAACGCCGACAAGGCCCGCATCCGGCAGTACTTCATGCGCGGCCAGAAGCGAGGGTAGACGGGAATCGCGCGGCAGGTTCCGCGCGGCGGCCCTCCTGGGCCACCGCGCTTCGCCCAGGTCGGCCGCGTGACGGGTGGCATGCTTTCCCGCTGTTGGGAAAGCATGCTGGGGCAAAGCGGGACACATGCTCTCGCACGCGAAAGCATGCCACCCGCGAGGGAGCGCCGCCCGCAAGCGGGCCGGCGAACACGAACCGCCTCCGGCGCGCGGGGCGGTGACGGTTGCTTCCCGCCGCAAATCCCTGGTCCCGTCCCCGCGGGCGATGTATCATGCCCTCCGAACACCACCCTCATAAGGAGACCGATCCGATGCGAATCCCCGCCCTGCTGACGACCCTCCTGGCCGCCGCCCTGGCCGCCACCTCGTGCACCGCCGACGGCGCCGGCAAGGACACCCCGGCCGTCGCGTCGCCGGCCGCGAAAGGCACCGCCGCCAAGGACGCCGGCTGGAACTCCCTCCTGCCCGGCAAGGACCTGGAGGGCTGGAAGGCCACCGGCCACGCCGTCTGGAAGGTGACGGGCGACGGCCATCTCCTCGGCACCCAGACCGACGGGCGCGGCGGCGACCTCTACACCGAGAAGGCCTACGAGGACTTCGAACTCCGATTCACCTACAAGGTCAAGTGGCCGGCCAACAGCGGCGTCTGGTTTCGCGGCAAGTACCAGTACGACATCCTGAAATGGAAGAACCCCGTCGGCTTCAGCGGCACGTTGTACATGCCGGGATGGCCCAAGACGTTCATCACCCGGAACCTGAACGAGGACCTCGAACGCCGCGACGGCTGGAATGAGGGCCAGGTGTACGCGGCCGGCGACCACCTCATGCTGTGGCTGAACGGCACCAAGACCGGCGACTGCCAGAACGACGCCCACGCCAAGGGACCCGTCGGCATCCAGGTCCACGGGGGCGAGCAGTTCAAGGGTATGGAGATTCACTTCAAGCGGCTCGAGATCCGGCCGATCGAGCCCGGCGCCAAACCCACCCCGCCGCTCGTGCCGAAAGCGGAGAAGTAAGCGGTCGTCATTCAGCCAGGAAACACTGCTTTGTGCGCGGCGGGTCTCCGCACCCGCCGCGCCGAACCTTGGCCCCTCCGGGCCGCGCCGTTCGATTCGGCCGATGCAAACGTCGCCGGCGCGGGTTGAACCCGTCGGCGGGCCGAGGCCGCTGTGCCAGCCGCGCCCGACGCGCCCTGCGTGCCACAAACGCCCTTTCGGGTTGACACGCCTCGGATGCACGTTTACAGTTCCAGCAAGACGGGGACCGCAAAAGGAGGCTGACCATGGCGGGCAAAGGGTACTCACGTCGCGACTTCGTCCGGACGAGCGCCGCCGCTGCGGCGGGGGCCGCCGCCGGAATGGCCGCGTCCAACCTCTCGGCCGCCGACAAGCAGAAGATTCTCAACTACAACGAGAACATGGAGTACCGCCCCTGGGGCAAGACCGGCCTCATGGTCTCGTCGGTCTGCCTGGGCGGCCACTGGAAACGCATCGACAAGGTCGTGCCCTCGTGCAACAAGGGGCGCGGCGGATGGCTCGGGTTCGACATCAACGACCCCGGCTTCCAGAAGAACCGCCGCGACGTCGTCTCGAAGTGCATCGAGGTCGGCATCAACTATATCGACGCCTGCACCACGCAGGAGTGCCGGGCCTACGCCAAGGCCCTGGAGGGGCGGCGAGACAAGATGTACTTCGGCTTCTCCTGGTACCAGGAAGAGATGCGGTCGCTGCACAACCAGATGAAGAAGGCCGAGAAGGCCGGCAAACCCAAGCCCGCCGGCTGGATGACCAAGAAACTCCTGGAGGCCCTCGACAAGGGCATGCGGATGACCGGCCTGGAGTACGTCGACCTCTGGCGCATTACGATGCACGAGCAGTCCAGCAAGCACTCCGACGCCGAGGTGGAGGAGATGATGGAGGCCCTCGCCAAGGCCAGGAAGCAGGGCAAGGCCCGCTTCACCGGCTTCTCCAGCCACGACCGGCCGCACATCAAGAAACTCATCGAAGCGTATCCCGACATCGTCGACTCGATCGTCACGCCGTACACCGCCAAGACCAAGAAGATGCCGGGCGACAGTCTCTTCGACACGCTGGCGAAGCAGAAGGTCGGGTTCTTCGGCATCAAGCCGTTCTCGTCGAACCGGCTGTTCAAGGGCGACTCCACGCCCGACCACGCCGAAGCCGACGCCGACGACCGGCGGGCCCGCCTGGCCATCCGGTTCATCCTGTGCAACCCGGTCATCACGGGGCCGATTCCGGGCATGATCAACACCCACCAGGTGGAGAACGTGGCCAGGGCCGTCGCCGAACGCCGCCAACTCGACGTGGCCGAGGCGAAAGAACTCGAGGAGGCCATGGACGAGGCCTGGACGAAACTCGGCCCCGACTACGAGTGGCTCAGGGATTGGGAGTACGTTTGAACGGAAGGCAACAGGAAACAGGCATATATAATTACCCGCCGGACTTGTCCGGCGCGTTCATGAACAGACGAAGGGAGCGCAGGGATATGTCCGACTCGAAACTGACCCGCCGCCAGTTCCACCGGGCCGCCGCCGCGGCCGGCGTGGCCGCCACGGCCGCCGCCGCACGGGCCGCCGACACGTCCAAAATCCTGGGTCACAACCCCGACATGGTCTACCGCCGGCTCGGCAAGACCGACCTTATGGTCTCGGCGGTGTGCCTGGGCGGCCACTGGAAGCGCGTGAACGTGATGGACCAGGACTTCGACAAGAACCGGCGGGACGTCGTCACGCGGTGCCTGGAGCGCGGCATCAACTACGTGGACGCCTGCTGCCGGCCCGAGGTCCTCGCCTACTCGAAGGCCCTCAAGGGCCGGCGCGACCAAATGTACATGGCCCTCTCCTACTGCGCGCGCGAGGTCCGGAACGCGGAGTACCGAACCGCCGACAAACTCATGGAGAGTTTCGAGAGCCTGCTCGGCATGGCCGGCGAGGAGTACACCGACCTCTGGCGGATCACCTGCTTCGAGCCCGGCGGCCGGCACACCTTCAACACCTCGTGCGAGATCGTGGCCGCCCTGGAGAAGGCCAAGAAGCAGGGCAAGGCCCGCCACATCGGCATTTCCACCCACGACCGCCGGTGGGCCAAGATGATGATCGAGCAGTTCCCCCAGATCGAGGTCATCCTGTTCCCGTACACCGCCAAGACGAAGCGGATACCGCACGGCGACGGACCGACGGGATCGAAGGAGAGCCTCCTGGAGGCCGTCAGGAAGTGCGACGTGGGCACCTTCGGCATCAAGCCGTTCGCGTCGAACTCGATCTTCAAGGGCAACTCCGCCCCGGACAACCCGCACGCCGAGGAGGACGACCGGCGGGCCCGCCTCGTCCTCCGGTATATCCTGGTGAATAACGAGATTACGGCGCCGATTCCGGGCCTCATCAGCCCGCACCAGGTGGACAACGTCGCCAAGGCCGTCACCGAGTACCGGACGCTGGATATGCCGAAAGAGGAGAAAGCCGAGGTCGACCGCCTGATGGACGAGGCCTGGGCCAACCTGCCCCGCGGCTACGAGTGGCTCCGGGACTGGGAATACGTGTAACGGCAGGCACTCGGCATTAGGCACTCGGCATTAGGTAACGGCAAAGGCCTGCGGATTCAACTTTGAAACGCAACATCCCAAACGACGCCTTCAGGCGTTTGAGGGCCTCTGCCTCGGCTCCGAGGCTGCCGGGGCCCCCTTTCGCCCCGCCGCCTCGGCGTCGGCCCGGAGCCCTTCGGGCCGCGGGGTGAGGCCGACGCCGACGCGACGGGGATCCAGGGGCTTGGGGGCCTGTTGCGTTTCAACGTTGAATCCGCGCCATTCAGCCGCCGGGCTTGCCCGGCGCGGCCGTCGGACCCCCGACCCACGGTGTAAGGAATGATGATGCGCCACATGCACACGATCATCGCGATGACGCTCGCGGCCGCCCTCGTGGCGGGATGCCAGGGTTCGGCCACCGAGGACAACCCGGCCGTGACCGTCGACGCCTCCGGCACGAATCCCGGGTCGGGCACGGCGAAGACGAACCCGGACAGCACGCCGGCCAGCGGCGGCGGGGAACCGCTCCGCCTGGACAGCGCCGAGGCGGCCGCCCTCCTCGGCGTCGACGACGACCCGCCCGAGGCCGTCGCCGACGCCGACCCCGACGAGCGCGTCGACAACTCGCGGTGCCTCGTGTGTCACGGTAACTTCCGGAATGAGGAACTCTCCGTCGTCCATGCGGCCCACGGCGTGGGATGCGAGAAGTGCCACGGCCCGTCGAACGCCCACTGCTCCGACGAGAACAACATCACGCCGCCCGACATCATGTACCCCCGCGACGCCATCATCGACTCGTGCATGAAATGCCACCCGGCCGACAAACTTTCCCGCAAAGACCATCACGTGGACATCTTCGCCCCGAAAGACGGGAAGATGAAGAAGGTGTGCACGGACTGCCACGGCAAGCACCGGATCGTCACGCGCGACGTGCGGTGGAACCGCAAGACGGGCGAACTCATCAAAGGCGGGTGGATGGGCGAGGCGGAGAAGTAACGCCGCTTCGATACGGGTAACAGAAGGGCGCGGTGGGTCTCCGTCCCCACCGGGCCCTGAGTGTTCTGCGCGGCGCCGAGGACCCGGCGTCGCGCGTTCTTGAGCGCTCGTTGAGCCGGCGACGGCACGTCGCCGGTCGTTGGCCCCGCATCGGGCGCCGCGCGTCGCGTCGACCTGCGGTCGACGGCTCAATACAGGCGCATAAGCGCGGCGGGGGCGGAGACCCGCCGCGCCACACCTGCTCTTACTCCTCGGGCACGTCAACCCACGTGCCGGACTTCGCCGAGGCGAGGACCGCGTCGCACACCTTCTGCGTCTCGAGCGCCTCGCGGAACGTCGGCGAGCACGGCTCGCCCTGCTCGGCCGCCTCGATGAACTCGGCCACCTGGTGGATGAACGTCTCGCCGTACCCGATCGTCAGGCCCGGCACCCAGTAGTGGTCCATGTACGGATGGTCGCCGCCGGCGTCGGTGATGTGGACCTTCCGCCATCCGCGCACCTTCTCCTCGTCGCGGTGGTCGAAGTACCACAGCCACTGCATGTCGTGCAGGTTCCACCAGATGGAGGCGTCCTCGCCGTTGATCTCGAACGTGTACAGCGCCTTGTGGCCGCGCGCGTACCGCGTGGACTCGAAGTTGCCGAGCGACCCGTTGTCGAAGCGGCAGAAGAACGTGCAGGCGTCGTCGATGCCGACCTCCTCCACCTTGCCGGTCTCGGCATGCTTGCGCTGCTTGATGAACGTCTCGGTCATGGCGTTGACGGCGGTGATGCGGCCGTTGTGCCACATGGCCGTGTCGATGCAGTGGGCCAGGAGGTCGCCCGTGACGCCGCTGCCGGCCGCCTTCACGTCGAGGCGCCAAGTGGCCATGCCTCCCTGCGGCACGTCGGCCGAGATCGTCCAGTCCTGGAGGAAGTTGGCCCGGTAATGGAAGATGCGGCCGAGTTTGCCTTCCTCGATGAGCCGCTTGGCCAGCGTCACCGCCGGCACCCGCCGATAGTTGAACGAGACCATGTTCGCCACGCCCGCCTTCTCGACCGCCTCGACCATCGTGCGGGCCTGGGCGGCGTCGAGGGCGAGCGGCTTCTCGCAGATGATCATCTTGCCGGCCTCGGCCGCCGCGATCGCGATCTCCGCGTGCACGTTGTTCGGCACGCAGATGTCCACGACGTCGATGGCGTCGTTGTCGAGGACCTGGCGGTAGTCCGTGACGGCCGACTCGAAGCCCCACGTATCGGCGTAGGCCTTGACCTCGTCCTCCTCCAGGCCGCACGCCACCTTCAGGACGGGGTCGCGCGGCAGTTCGAAGAAATTCGGCGCCCGGCGATACGCGTTCGCGTGCGTCCGCCCCATGAACCCGTACCCGATGATGCCGACGTGGAGTGGCTTGGCCATTGTGCGTGCTCCTGTTGTCTGAGGTTCACGTTTCGATACGACCAGAAACGCGCCGGGCAAGCCCGGCGGCTAAATGTGGTTTGCGATTTGTGCCGTTGCCTGTTGACTGCTGCCGAATGCCGATTGCCGAATGCCTGCCGTTCTACGACCAGCCGTGCGCATCGCGGACGGCGAGCATCACGCCCAGGATCTCGTTCCACGTCTCCGGCTGCATCATGACCTCGTTGGGGAACATGCACCCGTCCCAGCAGACGTGCTGGAAGGCCTTGGTCAGTTCGCCGCTGTCGTCGCGCATCCAGAAGCCGGCGTGGTGCGAGATATCGAGTTTGCCGTTCGGATCGTTCGGCAGGCAGTGCCGCCCCGTCTTGTCGTGCGAGCCGGAGCCGTGCACCGTGGCATCGTTCTGGGCGACGTGCATGTCGATCGTCCACGGGCGGAGGGCGTCGGTCAGGGTCTTGAGCCCAGAGTCGATGACGTCGCGATTCGAGAGGTCCGCGTCGCGGTCGAGGATCGCGTCTTCCGGGGCGTTGTAGCCCAGGAGGTACAGGAGCGTGTGGGCCATGTCGGCCTGGAACCCGAGGGCGTCGGGCCGGTCGACCCGCTCGAGCAGGTCGAGCATCGTCTTCCAGGAATGCATGCCGCCCCAGCAGATTTCGCCCTCGGCGGCGAGACGTTCGCCGTGGTCCTCGGCCATGCGGGCGCCTTCGCGGAACGTCTCGGCGATGCGCTGCTGGTTGCCCTCCGGGTCCTCGGCCCACGTGCCGGGGTCGCCGGCGGAGTCCATCCGCACGACGCCGTAGGGGCGGATGCCGAGTTCGCGCAGTTTGGTGGCGATGCGGAGGCCCTTCTCGAGTTGGCCGAGCCACTTCTTCCGCTCACTCTCGTCGCCCATGGCGCTCCCGCCGCCGGTGGGCGGCCACACGGGCGCCACGACCGACCCGATGACGAGGTCCTTGGCGGCCACCTTGTCCGCCAGGGCCTTGAGGTCGTCGTCGGAGGCGTCGATGTCCACGTGCGGGGCGAACAGGAAGAGGTCCACGCCGTCGAACCGGACGCCGTCGACCTCGGCGGCGGCCGTCAGGTCGAGCATCGTGTCGAGGGCGATGGGCGGCTCGCCGCCGTCGCCCTTGCCGACCACGCCCGGCCAGGCGGCATTGTGGAGTTTGGGGTAGGTGTTGGGATGATCGCTCATGGTCGCCATATCCTTTCGTGCTGGGCTGCTCAAGCCTTCCGGGCGCGAGCCGAACATCGAGGCGTCCGGCCTGGCGCTGCGCCGCCGACATAACGCGCCGGGCAAGCCCGGCGGCTAAATGTGGTTTGCCGTTGGCGCCGTTGTTGTCGTTGCCTGTTGCCCGTTGTCTGTCGTTGTTGCCGTTGCCTAATGCCGAATATCTATTGCCGAATGCCTATCCGTTCGCGTCGCCGACCGCGGGGGCGTCAGGGTTCACTTCGGGACCGAAGTACCGCAGGACGACCAGCGGCTCGCAGTCCGACGTGTTCTCGTACACCACGCCGTCCTTGGCGGCCGATTCGGTCACGAAGACCTCGTCTTCCGTGAGGTCGTGGAAGCGGATGAGTTTCGGGCACGTCAGACGCAGCCCGTTGATGTGCCCCTCGCCCTCGACCGTGATGAGGCAGTAGGCGCCGTTGTCCGGCACCGTGACCTTCGCCCCCGGGTCCACGGTCAGTTCCTTGGCCGTCACGCACTGCCAGCCGTTGACCTTGCCGTAGCAGATCCACTTGTCCATGTACCCTTCGGAGGCGGTGTCGGCCACCGGGACGGGCTCCAGGTAATGGTTGGCCTTGAAATTCGGGTCGGTGTTCTGCTCCCAGTCGAGTTGCTCGACGAGGTAATCGAGGTCGTTGTGCTTGTCGGGCGGCACGTCCTTGACGAGGAGCGACCAGGGGACCTCGCGGCCTTCGACGAGGCTCTGGTACATGCCGAAGACGTCGCTGCCCCACTGCGGCTCGTAGGTGCAGAGGGACCCCGGGGCATGCAGGACGCACGGCGGGACGAACCACCCCGTGCCCACCTTCAGCCGGTACGCCGGGGCCAGGTCCAGGATGCCGTTGTCGCCCTTGTTCCAATCCTCCAGGCACTTGCGGACCTGCGCCTTCGTCGTTCCCGGGCACAGGCCGAAAAACGTGTAGGGGAAGTGGTTGCCGACGTTGTTGTGCTGGGCGGGGAAGTAGTACGACTCGGGCTTCCCGTCCTGGTCCACCAGTTCGCCCTGCTCCTGGTTCTGGTGCATGTGGTGCGGGATGGGGCCCATGTTATCGAAGAACTTCGAGTAGACGGGCCAGCGTTTGTACTTCTCCCAGATGGCTTGCCCTACGATGTCGGCGCCCATTTCCTCGACGGCGTCGCGCAGGAGGACCCGCTCACCCTCGTGGACGACGTAGGAGAGGCCCTCGTCGGGCACGCGGCCCTCGTTGGCGGCCTCGGTGGTCGAGCCGAACCAGCGCTCGTCGATGCCGCCGCGGTCCAGGCCGTAGGCGTACAGGTCGTCCGGATGGAGTTTCAGGCGCTTGCCGGGATGGAGGAAGGAGCGCGGCACCCAGTTGGGTGCGAGGCGGAGGCATCCGCCGCCGGCTTCCAGGGCGGCCTCGAGCATCGGCCGCGCGTTCTCGCTGAGCGTCTTCAGGTCCTTGACGGTTTTCGGTGCCATGAACGTTTCCTCTCCTTGGCTAGACCCGCCCCCTCCGCTGCCTCACGCCGAGACACCACGGCAAACGGCGTGCCTCACGCAAAGGCGCAAGGAACAGTAGTGCCTAAGTGCCTAAGTACCTGAGTACGTAAACTAGCACTTGGCCATGACCTACATAACTGCCGTTGCCTTTTCCCGGTTTTCCGCCGTTGCTGTTGGCCGTCTTAGCGGCTTTGCGGCTTTGCGGCTTTGCGGCTTTGCGTGAGGCGCCTTTGCCGTTTTGCCGTTCGCCTGTTCCCTGTTGCCTGTTCCCTGTTGCCTGCCGTCCTACGCCTCGACGATCTCGATCCTGCTCATGTCGCCCTCGCCGACGCCCTTCCTGGCGGCCGTGGTGATGCTGACCGCGCTGCCGGTCTCCTCAAGCGACGGATAGTCGCGCTTGGTGCGCCAGGCGTCGAGCATCTTCAGGCCGACCGTGTCCAGGGCCACCGGGTCGAGGCCGGCCATGATCGCCTTCTCGTCGTACGTGAACCGCGGCCGGGCCTGAGGACCCCCGTTGGCCACGGGCCGCAGGGCGTCCACCACGATGAGCCGGGTCTTCTCCCGGATGACCGGCAGGGCGTTGAGTTCGGCGATGTACGGATCGCACATGCCGCCGTGCGCCTTTCGCCCGCCCCGGCCGCCGTGGGCGCTGCTCGGGTTGTGAAACGAGCCGTAGTGGTTCTTCAGCGAGCACGTCACGCCCGCCAGGCCGTGCGTCTTCAGAATCGGCACGTTCACGAGAGCCGTAATCTTCTGTGTCAGGATCTTCGCGAGCCGGCCCTTGCAGTCGTGGATATCGCTCGGCTCGTCCTCCCAGTCGCCGTTGACACCCGAGTACAGGACGCCGTCGATCGTGCCGACCTTGTAGCCGCTCTTTTCGAGGTGCTTGTCCTCGCGGTCCCAGACGATGATCTTCTCGGCGGGCACGCCGGCCATCCGGACGCCCTCGACCACCGCCGCCGTCACGCACGGATGCGTGCAGGCACCGACGCCGAACAGGCAGTTGATCTTCACGCCGACCACGTCGTCGGGCTTGATGTAGGTCTTCCAGGCGGCCTCGGGACTGGACGTGCCCGAGAGTTTCATCACCGCCGCGTGGACCATCTCGCGCGCCACCTTCGGGTCGGGCTTCTTGTCCTTGACGGCATTCGGACGGACGGCCTTGACGACTCGCGCCTTTCCGTCCGAGCCACCCTGCGCCAAGGCCCGCTGCCCCAGGACGGCCGCCCCGACGCCCGCGGCGGCGGTCCGGCCCATGAACTGACGACGGTCGATTGAATTGCCCATGATCGTACCCCTTGTGTTGCCCCGTGTTCGGTTGGATTCAATGCGCGCCGCACGATGATGCGCCGCCTGCGACGCGCTCGGCTTCGCCTCGCGGCTAAACGTGACTTGCCACTGGCCGTTGCCGTTGTTGCTGTTGTCGTTGCCTGTTGCCTGTTGCCTGTTGCCTGCTCTCTAACTCTTACTCTTGAGGAAAGCCAATCCATCGCGGGCCAAGCCGTCGGCCGACTCGTAAATCGGCCGCCAGATGCTCGCGGCCGCGCACAGGTCCAGGATGCCGATGGCGAAACTCTCGATCGTCACCCACTTATCGTACCCCACGTCCTTCAAGGCCGCAAACGCATCGTCCCACGCCACCTGGCCGGTGCCGGGCACGCCCCGGTCGCTCTCCGAGGCATGAAAGTGCCCCAGGTGCTTCTTCCCGACCTTCCGGATGGCCGCGCCGGTGTCCTTCTCCTCGATGTTCGCATGAAACGTATCGACCTGGATGGTCAGGTAGTCGCTGCCGACCGTCTCGACCATCGCCAGCGCCTGGTCCACCGTGTTGATGACGTACGTCTCGAACCGGTTGAGCGGCTCGATGGCAAGGGGGATGTCGGCCGTCTCGGCGTGGTCGGCGGCCGCCGACAGGCACTCGGCGCACCACTTCAACTCCTCGTCGGTGGGCGCCTTGCCGGTCAGGTACCCGCACGGGGAGTAGAGCGGCCCGGCGACGGCATCGCCGCCCATCTCACCGGTCAGGTCGACCATCTTCTTGAGGCGGGCGACGGCCTTCTTGCGCTCGTCGGCGTCCGGGCTGCACGGATTCTCGCCGGGCATCATGACGCAGCAGGCGGTCATGCCCACGCCGGCCTTCTCGAGCGCCTGTTTCGTGGCGGGCGCGTCGAGCAGGCTCAGGTCGTTGAACGGAATCTCGACGCCGTCGTAGCCGAGGTCGGCCACCTTGGGGATGAGGTCGAGTTTCTCCTTCGTGAACGCCGCCGTGTAGACGAGAAGGTTGAGGCCGTATCGCACGTTCAAGGAAGTGCCTCCTTTCGATTCGGTGGAAGCCGGCTGGCATCCGACCAGGCCGGCGGCCGCAGCGCCCGCCGCCGTCGCCGCGAAAAACCCCCGCCGCGTCAGTTCCGCATCGTTCATTGCCCGTCCTCCGAAAGATGTGCCGGGCCGAGGCCGTGACGTGCCGCCATCCGCACCCGAGGCCGTCGAAACGTTGAACCAGTCTAGGGAGGGGCGAGTTCCGGGTCAAGTATTAGCCGGGCCGGTCGAGAAGACCGGACACCTCCGGTTTCCGGCCGACACCTCGCCCCGAACGGGCGGTTTGAGCCCACGGCGGCACCCCCGGCGGGCATGCCGGCCGCGCATGGCCTTGACGGCAGGGGCCAACCGCATACCATAGAACACGATTCCGTACGCTCATTGCACCCGCACGCGCGAGGGAACCATGAAACGTCTGCCCCTTCTCATCCTTGCCGGCTTCCTGGCCGCCGCCTGCACCCTGCCCGTCCGGGGCGAGGTCCGGTTTAAGAAACGCGTCCTCGACACGGCCTTCCGCAGCGAAGGCGCCGCCGCCGGCGACGTGAACCACGACGGCAAACTCGACGTCCTGGCCGGTGACGTCTGGTACGCCGCCCCCGACTGGACGATGCACGAGGTCCGCAAACCCGGCGACTACAATCCGGACAAGGGCTACAGCCAGTGCTTCCAGAACTGGGCCGCCGACGTCAACGGCGACGGGTGGATCGACTCCATCATCGTCAACTGGCCCGGCAAGCAGGCGTTCTGGTACGAGAATCCCAGAAATGAGCCCGGCCACTGGAAGGAGCGCCTCATCACGAAGAGCGCGGGCAACGAGACGAGCGTCTTCGCCGACCTCCTCGGCGACGGCCGCAAGGTGCTCCTGGCCGCCTTCTGCCCGGACAAGGTCATGGCCTACTGGACGCCGCCGACCGCCGCGTCGGGCGAGTGGACGATGCACGCCGTCAGCACGAAGGGCGCGCCCGGCACCCAGCAGTACAGCCACGGGCTGGGCGTCGGCGACGTCAACGGCGACGGCCGCAACGACGTCCTCATCCGCACCGGATGGTGGGAAGCCCCCGAGGACCGCAGCCGCACGCCATGGACGTTCCACAAGGCCGACCTCGGCGACAAGTGCGCCGACCTCGTCGTCTACGACGTGGACGGCGACGGCGACAACGACGTCCTCTCCTCCTCGGCCCACTCCTACGGCATCTGGCTGCACGAGCACGTGAAGGAGGGCGGCCAGATCACCTTCCGCCGGCACGAATTCCACAAGGCGTTCAGCCAGACCCACGCGGTGCGACTCGTGGACGTCAACGGCGACGGCCTGATGGACTTCATCACCGGCAAGCGGTACCACGCCCACAACGGCAAGGACCCCGGCGGCAACGAACCCGCCCTGCTCTACTGGTTCGAACTGAAGCGGCCGGCCAAGGGCAAATGGGAGTTCGTGCCCCACCTCATCGACGACGATTCCGGCATCGGCACGCAGTTCACCGTGTGCGACATGAATGGCGACGGCAAGCCGGACATCGTGGCGTCGAACAAGAAGGGCGTGCACGTGTTCGTGCAGGAGTAAGCGCCTGCCGAAACGTCGAGCGCGGCGGGTCGAAACCATCCCGCGCGGCGGGCCAAGATCATCCCGCGCGGCGGGTCTCCGTACCCGCCGCACCCTACGCCCGAGTGCGCGGCGGCCTGGGAAGGCCGCCGCGCGGAATGAAGGATCGCCCCATGCATCACCCCCGCCGCAATTCCCGTGCGCTGTGCCTGCTGCTCACCATGGCCGTGTCCATCCTGGCCGCCTCCGTCACGGCGGCGGCTCAACAGGACGGCCCGGACCTCGCCGGCCTCGTCCGCCGGCGGGGGACCCTCGACTACCGCCGCACGCCCCGCCGCGTCATGACGTTCTACTATCCGTGGTACGGGCTGCCGGACGGCCCCGGCGGCAACGGCCGCATCGTCCACTGGGGCCGCATCGATCCCGACAAGCACGACATCGCCAAGAGCGAGCACTGGCCCGCTCTCGGTCCCTACGACTCGCACGACCCGGAGGTCGTCGACCGCCACTGCGCCTGGGCGAAAGAGGCCGGTATCGACACGCTCGTCCTCTCCTGGTGGGGCCACGGGAAGTACACGGACCGCCCCGTGCCGCGCATCCTCGACGCCTGCCGGACCCACGGCCTCTCGGCGGCCATCTACTACGAAACGTGCCCGAACCCGAAGACGCCGGAGGCCACGGCCCGCGACCTCGCCCGCGTGGCCGAACGGTACGGCAGGCATCCAGCCTACCTGAAGGCCGGCGGCAAGCCGGTCGTGTTCGTCTACGTCCGGGCGATGCAGCAACTCGGCCTGGAAGGGTGGCTGCGGACCGCCGTCCTGTTGAACGAGCGGACCGACCCCGGCGTGGCCCTCATCGCCGACGGGTTCTCGGCCGCCGCCGCCCGCGTCTTCGACGGCCTGCACACGTACAACACGGCGGGGCAGATTCGGCAGAAGCCGCCGGAGGCCGTCCGCGAATGGGCCCGGGCCGTCTATCCCCACTGGGTCGGCCTGGCGGAGAAGGCCCGCCGCATCAGCACCCTGACGGTCATCCCGGGGTACGACGACACGAAGATTCGCGAGCCGGGCCTGGCGGTGCCGCGGCACGACGGCCGGTCGTACCGCGTGCAGTGGGAGGAGGCGATTGCGGCGGACCCGCACTGGATCCTGATCACGAGTTTCAACGAGTGGCACGAGGGGAGCGAGATCGAGCCCAGCCGCGAGCACGGCCGGGCGTACCTCGACGCCACGGCCGCCTTCGCGAAGCGGTTCAAATCCCGGCCCCGCACGCCGCACCCGCCGCCGCAGGGCGGGGTGACGCAGGCAGACCTTGCGCGTCTGCGAAAGGCTCTGGACGGCCGGCCGGTGGGCGTCCTGCCGGGCGCAGAATCGCCCGCCTTCTGGTTCCTGGCAGCCGACGTGCAGGCCGACGTCCGCTCGGTGACCTGGGCCGACGTGGCCGCGGGCCGCGTGACGCCCCAAGGCTTTCCCTTCCTCCTGTATGCCGCGGGCGAGGAGTACCGCACCACGGTCGACTCCGAAGGCGACGTGGACGCCGGCCTCGCGGCCTACCTGAAAGCCGGCGGGTTCCTGCTCGTCATGCCGTCGCGGCCGTGGCCGTTCTTCCGGAACGCCGACGGCACGCCCGTCAACCACAGTGCCCGGTTCGGCGTGACGCTACGCGGCGGCTGGGAGAGTCCGCCGGAAGGCCGGACGCTCCGCCTCGTCCAACCGGAGCGCCGCCTGCCGCACCTGCCGACGGCGTTTCCCTTCCCCGAGACGGGCGACCTGCGCTGGCGGCCGTTCGCGGGCGACGGGCACAAGCGGCACGTGCCGCTGCTCGTTCTGCGCGACGGCGGCGGCACGGCGCTCGGCGACGCCATCGCCTGCGCCGAGCCGGCGGGCGGCGGGCGGGTGCTGTACGTCTGGTTCCGTCTGCTGCGCGGCCCGCGGGCGGAGGCCGTGATGCTCGACGCCTTCACCTTCGCCGCCGAACAACTCCCTCGCTGACGCACCGCGCACGCCAAGGCACCAAAACGGCAAAGGCAACAGCAGCCTCACGCAAAGGCGCAAAGCCGCAAAGACGGCAACGACAACGGCGGAAGGCTGGGAAAAAGCAACAGCATTTACTCGGTCGAGTTGGACGCGACTTCGGCGCAGCCGGCGTTGTGGCCGCTGTCTTTTCCCTGTCTCCCCGTTTTTGCTTTTGCCGTCTTTGCGGCTTTGCGCCTTTGCGTGAGGCACGTCTTTCTGCCTTGTCTTTCCTTTGCGTGAGGCGCCGGTTCGGGATCGATGCATCCAGGCCAGAAAGGATTAGAACCGCCCCGCCGGCGGGCTTAGAATAGCGGCACGACTCGCAGAACGGAGGTGCCGCATGAACCGCCGCCGTTTCCTTCGCCTGATGGGCGCCGCCGGCACCGGCGCCGCAGTCGCCGTGGCATCGTGCACGGGCGCGCGGCCCAGCCGCGCGTCGGCCCCGTCCTCCGACCGGCCGCCCAACATCCTCTTTCTCTTCATCGACGACCTGGGCTGGCGCGACGTCGGCTTCATGGGCAGCACGTTCTACGAGACGCCGCACATCGACCGCTTGGCCCGCGCCGGCATGGTGTTCACCGACGCCTACGCCAACGCCCCCAACTGCGCGCCCACGCGGGCGTGCCTCATGTCCGGCCAGTACGGGCCGCGGCACGGCGTGTACACGGTGGGGTCAAGCACGCGCGGCAAGGCGAAAGGTCGCAAACTCATCCCCATCGAGAACAACACCACCCTGCCGGCCGAGGTCGTCACCCTGGCCGAGAGCCTGAAGGCCGCCGGCTATGCCACCTGCCACCTCGGCAAGTGGCACCTGGGCGGCAAGCCGGAGACGAAGCCCGGCGGCCAGGGGTTCGACGTGAACGTGGGCGGCAATCACGCCGGCCATCCGCGGACGTACTTCTCCCCGTACAGGAACCCGGACATCGAGGACGGTCCCGAGGGCGAGTACCTGACCGACCGCCTCACCGACGAGGCCCTCCGCTTCATCGACGCCCACCGCCACGAACCGTTCTTCGTCTACCTCGCGCACTACGCCGTCCACACGCCGGTCCAGGCCAAGAAGGAACTCATCGAGAAGTATGAGAAGAAGGAACCGTCCGGCGGCCACGATCATCCCGTCTACGCCGCCATGATCGAGAGCGTGGACCAGGGCGTCGGCCGCATCCTCCGGCGCCTGGACGACCTCGGCCTCGCCGACGACACGCTCGTCGTCTTCTTCTCCGACAACGGCGGCTGCGGCGGGTACGAGGAACTCGGCGTCAAGGGCCTGGAGATTACGAGCCAGGCGCCGCTCAAGGGCGGCAAGGGGACGCTGTACGAGGGCGGCATCCGCGTGCCGATGGCCGTCCGATGGCCCGGCCGCGTCCCGCCCGGCACCCGGTGCGCGGCGCCCGTCATCGGCCTCGACTTCTACCCGACGCTGCTGGAGGCCGCCGGCGGAAAACCGCCCGACGGCCAGGTCCTCGACGGCGAAAGCCTCGTGGCGCTCATGACGCAAAAGGGAGACCTCGACCGGGACGCCATCTACTGGCACTTCCCCGCGTACCTCCAGGGCGGGGGCGGGACGTGGCGGACCACGCCCGGCGGCATCATCCGCTCCGGCGATTGGAAACTCATCGAATACTTCGAGGACGGACACCTCGAACTCTACAACCTGCGCGACGACATCGGCGAGACCACGAACCTCGCCGACCGCCAGCCCGAGAAGGCGAAGGCCCTGCACGGCCGCCTCGTCGCGTGGCGCAAAGAGACGGGCGCCCCCGTCCCGACGGAGAAGAACCCCAAGTTCGTTCCGAGCACACGCAGAGGCTGACGCGCCGGGTGCCACGGGCGGCTCGTCCGCCCGTGTGTATCGATGGGCCGGCACATGGTGAAGCACTGGCTGACAAGCAGCCAGTGGCACCCGGCGGATCGGCCGCATCCTGGCGCATGAGGAGATACAGATGAACCGCCGCGACTTCCTGAGAACCGCTTCCGGCGCCGCCCTCGGCGCCGTCGCCACCGGATGCACGGCCGCATGGCCGCGGACGGCGCGAGCCGCGGGGGCGCCCCGCAAGCGCCCGCCGAACGTCGTCCTCGTCATCACCGACGACCAGGGGTACTACGACCTCTCGTGCCACGGCAACCCGGTGCTGAAGACGCCGAACCTGGACCGCCTGCACGCCGAGTCGACGCACCTCGCGGACTTCCACGTAGACCCGACGTGCGCCCCGACGCGGTCGGCCCTGATGACCGCCCGGTACTCGTCGCGGGTGGGCGTCTGGCACACCATCATCGGCCGCCACTTCCTCGCCGAGGACGAGACCACCATGGCCGACGTCTTCGCGGGCGCCGGCTACGCGACGGCCATCTTCGGCAAGTGGCACCTGGGCGACAACTACCCGTTCCGACCGCAGGACCGAGGCTTCCAGGAAGTCCTGATTCACGGCGGCGGGGGCGTCGGGCAGGGACCCGATTACTGGGGCAACGATTACTTCGACGACACCTACTTCCACAACGGCACGCCCGAGAAGTACGACGGCTACTGCACCGACGTCTGGTTCGGCGAGGCCCTGAAGTGGATCGCGTCCCACCGCGACCGCCCGTTCTTCTGCTACCTCTCGACCAACGCGCCCCACGGCCCGTACAACGTGGCGGAGAAGTACTGGAAGCCGTTCGTCGAGCGAGGCGTCAAGGAAGGCCGGGCCCGTTTCTACGGGATGATTGTCAACATCGACGAGAACATGGGGCGGCTCCGTGTCCGCCTCCGGCAACTCGGCCTCGCCGAGAACACCATCCTCCTCTTCATAACCGACAATGGCACGAGCGCGGGCATGCAGGGACCGATGCGCGGCCGGAAGGGCTCCGAGTACGACGGCGGGCACCGGGTGCCGTGCTTCATCCACTGGCCGGCCGGCCTGAAGGCGCGCGGCGACGTGGACGCCCTCACGGCCCACGTGGACATCCTGCCGACGCTGACGGACCTGTGCGGCCTGCCGCCGCCGGAGGGCGTGGCGTTCGACGGGATGAGCCTGGCGCCGCTGCTGCGCGGCGAGGGCGAGTGGCCGGACCGGACCCTCTTCGTCCACTCCCAGCGCATCGACCACCCGAAGAAGTGGCGCAAGTGCGCCGTCATGACCGACCGGTGGCGGCTGGTCAGCGGGAAACAACTCTTCGACATGCCGGCCGACCCCGGCCAGAAGACGGACGTGGCCGGCGAGCATCCGGAGGTCGTCGAGCGGCTCCGTGCGGCCTACGAGGCGTGGTGGCAGGACATCGACGAGCGGTTCGACGAGTACTGCCGCATCGGCCTCGGCTCCGACGAGGAGAATCCCTCGCACCTGGTGGCCCACGACTGGCACCCCACGGACGGCCCGTGCCCGTGGAGCCAAAGCCACGTCCGCAGGAAGGACCTGTACGCGAACGGGTGGTGGGCCGTCCGCATCGCCCGGCCCGGCACGTACCGCATCACGCTGCGGCGGGCGCCGAAGCAGGCGGACATGGCGCTCGACGCCGACGAGGCGCGGCTGAAGATCGGCGAGGTCGATGAGACGAAGCAGACCGAGCCATCGGCCAAGGCGGTCACGTTCGAGGTGGACCTGGCGGCCGGCCCCGCCCGGCTCCAGACGTGGCTGGCGAACTCAGAGACGGGCAAGACGCGCGGGGCGTACGACCTGACCGTCGAACGCGTATAGAAACCGTGCCACGGCCGGCCCGTTCGACTTCGCTCAGGGCATGCCTTGGCCGGCCGCGCGATACGGGACACGTGCCATGGTCGGCCTTGTCCGGCCGTGCGAGACGGATGGGGCAGGCGTTCCTGGCAACCGGTACGAACGGGAGTGGCATGGCCACGCTTGCGTGGCCGTGGGATTGGCGCGATGGGCAGCCTTGCCCACCTCGCCAGGGGAGGAAAGGTCATGGCACACCGACACGGAGTACCGCCGCACCGACCAAGGAGAAGACCGATGAAACATCTCGCCATCCTGTCGGACCTTCTGAGCCTGGCACTCGTGGCGGGCACGTGGCTCGTCGTTCTCGCGGCGGCCGCACAAGCCGAGGCCGCCGGCAAGGGCGCCGACACCTGGCACGCCGACCCCGACCTCGTCAAGGACCTCCAGCAGAAGCGCGGCCGCACCCGCTGGGCCGAGGCCGAGGTGCCCGAGTACACCCTCCCCGACCCGCTCACGATGGCCGACGGCACGAAGGTGACGGACCCGAAGCAGTGGCCGGCGCGGCGGGCGGAAATCCTCGACCTCTTCCGCACGCACGTCTACGGCCGGGCGCCGGGGCGGCCGGAGAAGATGACCTTCGAGGTCTTCGACCGCGACGAGAAGGCCCTCGGCGGCAAAGCCGTCCGCCGCCAGGTGGCCGTCCGCTTTACCGGTTCCGACGACGGGCCGCGGATGGACCTGCTCGTCTACCTGCCCGCCGCGGCCAAGGGGCCCGTCCCCTGCTTCCTGTGCCTGAACTTCTACGGGAACCAGACGGTCATCGCCGACCCGGCGGTCCGCGTCGGCACGATCTGGCAGCGCAGCAAGCGCGGCGAGAAGCCGACCGAGAAGGCGATCGCGAAATCGCGCGGCATGCGGGCCGACCGGTACCCTGTGGAACTGGTCCTCTCGCGCGGCTACGGCTTCGCCACCGCCTGTTACGGCGACATCGACCCGGACCGTCACGACGGGTTCAAGAACGGCGTGCACGGGGCGTTCGACTCGCCCGGCGCGCGCGGCAAGGACGCGTGGGCCTCCATCGCCGCCTGGGCCTGGGGCCTGGCCTGCGCGCTCGATTACCTCCAGACCGATAAGGGCGCCGACGCCGAGCGGGTGGCGGTGCTGGGGCACTCGCGGCTCGGCAAGACGGCCCTCTGGGCGGGGGCGCGGGACGAGCGGTTCGCCATCGTCATCTCGAACAACTCGGGGTGCGGCGGGGCGGCGCTCTCGCGCCGGGCGCTCGGGGAGACCGTCGAACGCATCAACAAGTCCTTCCCCCACTGGTTCTGCGGCAACTTCAGGAAATACAACGGCAAGGAGGGCGACCTGCCCGTCGACCAGCACATGCTGATCGCCCTGATGGCCCCGCGGCCGGTGTACGTTGCCAGCGCCGATAAGGACCTGTGGGCGGACCCGCGCGGCGAGTTCCTCGCCTGCAAGGGCGCGGACCCCGTCTACGAACTCCTCGGCACGAAGGGCCTGCCCACCGACACCATGCCGCCGCTCGATACGCCCGTCATGGGCCAGATCGGGTACCACGTCCGGACCGGCGGCCACGACCTGACGGAGTACGACTGGCGGCAGTACCTGGACTTCGCGGACAAGCACTTCGGGCGGGACTGAAAAGACAAAGGCACCTCACGCAAAGGCGCCAAGCCGCAAAGAACGACAAAAAAACAACGACGGAAAAGAGAGAAAACAAAACGGCATAAACGTAAGCCACGGCCTGGATGATTGCCGTTGCCTTTTCCCGGTATTCCGCCGTTGTCGTTTGCTGTTCTTTGCGGCTTGGCGCCTTTGCGTGAGACCGCCTTTGCTTTTGTCATCTTAGCGCCTTGGTGTGCCGATATGCTTTAGGCCAACTCGGCGATGCGGGTGAAGTCGTCCTTCAGGCTCCGGTAGAGTTGCCCGTACTCCGGGTACAGCGCGTCGTACCGCTCGACGTGCTCGGGCGTGGGTTTGGTTTCCTCGAGGGTGCGGATGGTGGCGTCGCACGCCTCCGGGACGGACGCCCACACGCCCGTGCCGACGCCCGCCAGGAGCGCCACGCCGTAGGCCGGCCCCTCCTCGCTGGAGACGGTCCACACGGGATGCTTGTACACGTCGGCCTGGAGGCCCCGCCAGACGGCGCTGCGGGCCCCGCCGCCCGCCACGCGGACTTCCTCCACCGGCACGCCCATCCCCTGGATGATCTCCAGGCAGTCGCGCATGGCGTAGGTGGCGCCTTCCATGACGGCCCGGGCCATGTGGGCCCGTGTGTGCATGTTCGAGAGGCCGATCCAGGCGGCCCGGGCGTTCGGGTCGGCGTGCGGCGTGCGTTCGCCCGTCAGGTACGGCAGGAAGTAGAGGCCGTCGCTGCCGGGCGGGATGTCGGCGGCGTCGGCGGTGATCCGTTCGTACGGGTCGACGCCGCTCTCTTTGGCCTCGGCCACGATGTCCTGGCACAGCGTGTTGCGGAACCACTGGAGGCTGCCGCCGGCCGCCAGCACGACGCCCATCACGTGCCACTTGCCCTCGACGGCGTGGCAGAAGGTGTGGACGCGGCCCTCGGGGTCGGTCTCGACCTCGTCGGCGTGGGCGAAGACGACGCCGCTCGTGCCGAGCGTGGCGCTGATGACGCCTCGGCGGACGATGCCGTTGCCGACGGCGCCGGCGGCCTGGTCGCCCCCGCCGCCGACGACGGGCGTGCCGGGCTCCAGGCCGGTGGCCTCGGCGGCCTCGGCCGTCAGGCGGCCGGAGACTTCCTGCGATTCGTACACCTCGGGCAGGAGGCCGGAGTCAATCTGGAGCCGGCCGAGCAGGTCCGCCGACCACGCGCGCCTGGCCACGTCGAGCAGCAGGGTGCCGGAGGCGTCGCTGACCTCGGTGGCGAACTCCCCCGTCAGGCGGTAGCGGACGTAGTCCTTCGGCAGGAGGATCTTCGCGGTCTTCTCGTAGACGTGCGGCTCGTGCTTGCGGACCCACAGGATCTTCGGGGCGGTGAAACCCGTGAGGGCGGGGTTCGCGACCATGCCGATGAGGGCCTCGCGGCCGCCGGCGGCGTCGGTGATCTCGGCGCACTCGGCGCCGGTGCGCTGGTCGTTCCAGAGGATGGCGCGGCGGAGCACGTTGCCGGAGGAATCGAGGAACACGCTGCCGTGCATCTGCCCCGAGAGGCCGATGCCGCCGACCTCCTTGCCGTCGATGCCCGCCTTCTGGAGGGCCTGGCGGATGGTGTCGGCGGTGGCCTGCCACCAGTCGGCGGGGTCCTGCTCGCTCCACGCCGGTTTCGGCGCGTAGGCCGGGTACTCGGCCGTGACGGAGGCGGCGATGCGGCCGTCCTCGTCCACCAGAAGCGTCTTCGTGCCGCTCGTCCCGATGTCGATGCCGAGCAGGTACGCCATAGGTGTGCCTCCTTTGCGGTGCAGACGGCGTGCGTCCGGTCCCGGCGCGGCCGCGGCATCCGTACCGCTCAGGGGATAGGACCGACGGACCGGCGACGGCGAGCGGCCCGGACGTGGACGAACGCGCCGGCGGAGCGGCGAGGGCTCGGGACGGCCGAAGGGGAGAGACGACGCGGCAACCGGCGGCGGGACCTAGTCGAGGTCCTCGTCCCAGTCCTCGTCGTCGTCCTCGTCCTCGTCGTCGTCCCAGTCGTCCTCGTCGTCCCAGTCCTCGTCGAGGTCGTCGTCCAGGTCTTCGTCAAGGTCGTCATCGAGGTCCTCGTCGAGGTCGTCGCCCTCGTCGAGGTCGTCCAGGTCCTCTGCGGGGACGCCTTCGAGGTCGTCGGTTTCCTCGCCGTCGAAGATGTCTTCTTCGTCCACGGGCCTTCCCTCCGGTCTGATGAATTCAAGTTCGGCAATCACGTCGGCGGCCGCGTCGGCCAGGTTCTCGGCCACGAGGACCGGTACGCCCCGTGCGGCAAGGCGAGGGCCTCCGGGCCCGTCGCCCTCGATGGCCACGGGGATGCCGTGCCCCTCGAGCAGGCTTCGGTACCGTTCGGCCTCGGCCATGTCCTCGGCGTGGATGAGGAGGACGAGGTCCGGCTCGCCGGGGGGCGTCGGCGCCGCTCCCGGCGACTCCTCGGGGCCACCGGCTGCCGTCACGGCCCGGACCCTGCGGAGATACTGACGCTTGGGCGGCATGCGATCCTGCCTCTCCCGTTCGGCTGTCCGGGGCGGAGTGTAGCGCGGGTTTCGCGAAAGTGTCAAGGGCAAAACGGGGAAGATTTTGGCGCCCCGTCCAGCCCGTGCAAATCCCCTTCGACCCCGCATCCCAGGCGCCGTGGCCTCCGCCGATACCGTCTTTGCCGACGCCGCGCGCGGCCCGCGCGACGCGCCCCTCAGGATAGGCTACCCCGTGGCGGCAACGCAAGGCCCCGGGTGATCGGTGCAGGCGACGACCGAGCGTCAGCGCCGCGCGATGCCCCTCGAGCCCGCCCCCTGCCCCACGTTGAGCCGGCGACGGTACGTCGCCGGTCGTTCGGCGTGCGGGCAGGTGTTCGCGCGCTCGCGTCGACCTTCGGTCGACGGCTCAACGGTTGCGCCACCGGGAATCAGTTTCGGGCGCCGAGCCCCAGCCGCTCCGGGCCGACCTCGTCCATCCGGTACCCCAGGCCCGGCCCCGTCATCGTGGCCGTGTAGGCGTAGCCGTCGCGGATCTCGGTCAGGCCGGGATGGACCCGGCCGAGGGCCTCGTTGGCCGCCGGAAAGAACTGCCGGGCGTTCGCCTCCACACCCATGATGGTGTGCGTCCGAGCCGCCAGCCCCACCGATTCCACCAGCGCCAGCGACGGATTCGTCAGATCCTGGACGGCGTAGGGCACGCCGGCGAGTTCGGCCATCGGCACGAAGAGCATGTCCGCAGAGAGGCACTTGCACGACTTCAGGGCGATGCCGGACCACCCCAGGTCCATCGCCAGGCGGAAGTCGTCCGGCGTGGTGAGGCTCTCGTCGATCAGGACGGGCTTGAGGGCGGCAATCGGCCGCTGGTCGAAGCGGTGGGCCCGCAGGTCGCGCTCCGTCGGCTGCTCGATGTAGAGGACCTCCTCGAACACCTGGGGCGACCGCTCGCGGAGCGTCCGGAGGTACTCGACGATGTACTCGGGCGATTCGCACTGCTCGTTCGTGTCGGCCGTCAGGTGCGGGTGCAGCGGCAGGTCCGGCCGGCTCGTCCCCTGCACCTCGTGGTAGATGCGGCTGACCTCGAGCGTGCGGTCCAGGTCCCACGCCAGGTCCGTGCCGCGCAGTTTCACCTTCAGGCAGAAGACACCGTCGCGGGCGATCCAGCCCTCCAGGGAGTTCGGCACGCCGTCGGCGGGCAGGCCGTCGCCCGCGTCGGCCTCGCGGAGCACGTCGAGGCCGCCGATGAGGTGAAACACCGGCAGCCGCGGCGCGTAGTCCTGCCGCAGGAACTGGGACGGATACACGCCCTGGAATGCATCGCCCAGGTACCGCGAGAGGTCGAAGCCCATCGTCTCCGGCCCCATCCCGCGGTAGGCATCGATGCCGGCGGCCCGGCCGAACGCATCGTGGACGGCGTGGTCGACGATGCTCGCGACCACCAGGTGCGCGAGATTCGGCATCGCATCGTCCGGCGTGTGACGCCCCGCGGCCTCGGCCGCCAGCGCCGGCAGGTCGGCCTCCGTTTCGTGGAAGATGGCAATAGGATGGTCGTACTCCGAGAAACCGGCCACGCGGGCGGCGTAGGCGCGGAAGAGGTCGGCCATGGCCCGTTCGCGGGCCGCGTGCGGGGCCTTGGAGACGGGCCACGCCCAGAAGTCCATGAGGAACATCGCCCCCCACCCCGTGCCGACGCCGCCGGCCCGGTTCTCCGCCGTGACCCGGGCGTAGCCGATGACGGTCTCCTCGACGACGACGGCGCCGAACTTGAGGGGCGTGCGGCAGGCGACGGGGACCTCGAAGGTCTCGACCTCGCGGATGCGGACGTCGGTGTCGGGCATGGCGGATCCTTTTGTGCGGGTGCAGCCCCTCTTGTAGCGGGGCGGGGTGAGACGGTCAACTGGTTTGCGCGGAGCGGGGAAACGCTGCCGCGCGGCGGCTCAGGAGAGCCGCCGCGCTCCTCCCTCTCCCTTGACGGGAGAGGGCCGGGGTGAGGGTGACCACGCACCCTTGAGCCGTCGACCGAAGGTCGACGCGAGAGCGGGTACCGCCGGCTCGAACGGCCGGCGACGTGCCGTCGCCGGCTCAACGGCCGCGCTTCGCCTGGAAGAACGCCGTCAGAATCTCGCCGCACGCCTCGGCCAGGACGCCGCCGGTGAGGCGGACGCGGTGGTTCAGGCGCGGCTCGTCGAGAAGGCGGAAGACGGAGGCGACCGCTCCGGCCTTCGGGTCGTCGGCCCCGTAGACGAGGCGGTCGATGCGCGCCAGGACCATCGCCCCCGCGCACATGGCGCACGGCTCCAGCGTCACGTAGAGGGTACAGCCGTCGAGGCGCCAGGAGTCGAGGGCGTCGGCGGCCTGGGTGATGGCGATCATCTCGGCGTGGGCGGTGGGGTCGCGGAGCGTCTCGCGCTGGTTGTGGGCGCGGGCGATGACGCGGCCGTCGTGGACGATGACGCAGCCGACGGGGACCTCGTCGGCCTCGCGGGCGGCCTCGGCCAGGCGGAGGGCGTCGCGCATCCAGCGGGCGTCGTCGGCCTCGGCGGGCGTGTGTTCGGGCGTCGGCATCATGGGGCACGTCCCTCGTGTTGTGTCAGGCTTGATTCTGCGGGGTGCCACTGGCGGCTTGCCCGCCAGTGCGCCTTGCGATTATGGGAACCCTGGCTGACAAGCCGCCAGTGGCGCCCGCCGACTGAAACTTGACCGACCCCTAGCGGAAGGCGATCAGGCGGCGGGCGGCATTGTCGCACGGCGAAGGGCGGCGGGCAACGGACTTTCAGCGGCGAATGGGCGGGGGCCACGCGTGCCAGATCAAAAAAAGGGTTCAACGCCCATTACCGGGACACCGGCCTCAGCCTCCGTTCCGGGGCTGCCAGGGAACGCCCCTTCCGCCCCGCCGCCTCGGCGTCGGCCCGGCGCCCTTCGGGCCGCGGGTGAGGCCGACGCCGACGCGACGGGGCTCCAGGGGCGTGAGAGGCCCTTCGATGGGGGATCCCCCCTCTTGCGTTGGGCTTGGGCAGAGGGGGTATGGGGGAGATCGAATCTCCCCAAGGGCGATACGGACCGGGCATTGGGATTCGGGAAACGTGCTCCCCGGTATTGGGCGTTGAACCAAAAAAAGCCCCCGGCTCGTGGGAGCCGGGGGCCGCGGTGTTCC
>JAWODB010000091.1:0-11717 GCA_046483505.1 Phycisphaerae bacterium | reverse complement strand
GCCGCAAGGGGGGCCACGGCCGGTCTTGCCCGGCCGTGCCGCAAGGGGGGCCACGGCCGGTCTTGCCCGGCCGTGCCGCAAGGGGGGCCACGGCCGGCCTTGCCCGGCCGTGCCGCAAGGGGGGCCACGGCCGGCCTTGCCCGGCCGTGCCGCAAGGGGGGTGCCACTGGCGGCTTGCCCGCCAGTGCGTGCCGAAACGGCGCGCGGCCCGCAAGCGGGCCGGCGAACACGGGCCGCTCTGCGCGGGGCAGCCTGCGAGGACCGTGCTCAGACGCCGCGTGCCACGGCCGTTCTTGTCCGGCCGTGTCGAGAAACGAAAGGGAGGCTTACCGTCATGATCCATTGCCGCCGAGGACTCATCGTCTGTCTGCTCGTCTGCCTTGCCGTCGCCGCGCCTGCCGCGGCCGTCGAAGGCACGGAGAAACGCGCCACGCTGCCCCTGTGGCCGGACGGCGCCCCCGGCGCCAAGGGCGACGGGCCGGAGGACACGCCGCGCCTCACGCCGTACCTCGCGGGAGGCGAGGGGCCGCGGGCGTGCATCGTGGTCTGCCCCGGCGGCGGGTACGCCCACCGGGCCGGCCACGAGGGCGAGCCGGTCGCCCGGTGGCTGAATTCGGTCGGCCTCTCGGCGTGCGTGCTGGATTACCGCCTCCGGCCGTACCGGCACCCGATTCCGCTGGGCGATGCGCAGCGGGCGATCCGCCTGGTCCGCCATCGGTCGGGGGAGTGGCGCATCGATCCGAAACGCGTCGGCATCCTCGGCTTCTCCGCGGGCGGGCATCTGGCGGGCTCGGCCACGACCCTCTTCGACGACGGCGACCCGCAGGCGTCCGATCCCATCGACCGGCACTCGTGTCGGCCGGACGCCGCCATCCTGTGTTACCCCGTCCTGACGTTCGGCGAGTTCCGTCACGACGGGTCGATGCGGAACCTGCTGGGGCCGGAGCCCGACGCCGCCCTTCGCGAGCAGTTGAGCCTGGAGAATCGGGTCACGGACCGCACGCCGCCGGTCTTCCTCTGGCACACGAGCGACGACCGCGTCGTGCCGGTCGAGAACAGCCTCCTGTTCGCGGCGGCCCTGCACAAGCACAAGGTGCCGTTCGCGCTGCACGTCTTCCCGCACGGCCCGCACGGGATGGGCCTCGGGACGGGCAAGCGCGGCAAGAACGTGCCGGAGGTCCGCCAGTGGACGCCCCTGGCGGCCGCGTGGCTGCGGTCGCTGGGCTTTGCGCCGCAAGGCGGGCAATAGGCAACGGGCAATAGGCAACGGGCAATAGGCAATAGGCCATAACCTCGGCAACGGCGCACAGCGTGCCACAGTTAGCCGCCGGGCTTGCCCGGCGCGTCAGCAAGAATACGTGGCAGAGCAAGGGGGGCGTACCATGCGGACATGCATCGCGGTTGTGTTGGCGGCATGCGTTGTGAGCGCCGCTCGGCCGGCAACCGGCGCGGAGGCGCCGGCGAAGACGCAAGCGGCCCAGGCGCTGGAGGCCCGGGTCGATCTCGATTTCGAGAAGACCAGCCTGGACAACGTCCTCGCCTACATCGACGAGGTCCGGCGCGACCTGACGATCGTGATCGACCCGGCCGTCGCGGAAGCCGGCATCAACCTCGGCACGCGCGTCATCGACCTGCGCGTCAAGCAGGTCGCCGTGGGCAGGGTGCTGGACCTGGTCCTCGGCGACGAGCTGGCGTACGTGCCGCGCGAGACGGACGTTCTCATCACCACCCGCCGGGTGGCCCAGCGCCGGCTCGTCACCCGGACGTATCCCGTGGACGGGCTGCTGCGCGCCCTCCGCCGGGAGGATCAGGGGCCGTTGACCGGGCCCGGCGATGCGGCGGGGAACCTGGTGGACCTGGTCACGGTGGTGGTGCCGCCGACGGCATTGGCCCGCGTGGCCGGTTGGACCCACTGGGGAGGAGGCCCTGGCACGATCGCCGTACAGGGGCAACGTCTGGTCGTTTCGCAGACGCAGGCCGGCCACGACGTCATCGCCGCCTTCCTGCCGGTGCTGGAGAAGGCGATGCAGGCCGCGGACCGTCAGCGCGCCCGGACGGACGTGGCCCGGCAGCAACCCGTCCTGTTCCTGAATGAACCCGGCCCGCGCATGAAGGAAACCGAGAAGTGGCTCCGCGAGCGGATGGACATGGACTTCGAGCGGACCAGCCTCGCCACCGTCCTGAACTATATCAGCGAGGTGCAGCGCGGCCTGAACATCGTCCTGTCGCCGTCCATCCAGGCAAGCGGCATCGACCCGTCCGCCACGCTCGTGGACCTGAAGGCCGCGTCCATGCCCGTCGGCCGCGTGCTGGAGCGCATCTGCGGGCCGGAACTGGCCTGCACCGTGGGGCCGGGGTACGTGTTGGTCCTACCGCGCGACGACCTGCCGTTGACGCTGCGGGTCTACCGCGCGGATGCGATTCGCCCCGACCGGCCGGGGGCCGGTGCTCTGGACGGTTTCCGTCAGGCGTTCGAGACGGTGGTGGGCGACCTCCGCTCTGAGGGCGGCCCGCCCGCCGCCGACCGCGTGGCCGCCTGGACCAGGGACGGCGGCCCGGCGTTCGCGGGCATGTTCGGCAACGCCTTAATCGTGACGCAGACCGAGGCTGGCCACGCGTGCGCCCTGAAAGCGCTCGAGCGGTTGCAGGGCCCGCCGCGGCGGTGACGGCCGCATGGCGGTAGCGCTGGAGCGACTGCGGTCTGTGGGCGACCGCAAGACCGCGGTGCGTTAACACGATAACGCTGACTCATGCGCGTCGGGGCTCCTGGCTTGCCGCGCTGCGGCAAATGCCATCCGTGCGATGCGCGGCGGCCCGGGAGGACCACCGCGCGGAATCCGCTCGTGTGCCGTCACCGCGCCCGCACCCTCACGCGCCGGGCCACGAGCCGCTCGAAATCCCACGTCTGCCGGGCCGTCTCGAGCAGACAGACCCAGTCCATGCCCTCCTGCCTGGCATACCGCATGCGGTTGTTGACGATGACGCGGACGGTCTTTGTATAGTCGAGCCGCTCGGCCGGCAGGTCGACCGCCACCTCGGCCAGGTTCCGCGTGCGGACGATGATGCGGTTCTCGCCCTCCGGCATCTGCGCCGCCAGGTAGTATCCTTTGCGTTTCCAGATCCGTTGAAGGGTGGCCGGCACCTGCTCCGGCAGCCGGACGCCGCGCACGGGGACGCGCTCGCGGAAGTCGACCTCCGGCGCCGCGGCCTGCGTGGCACGGACGTAGTACGCCCGGCCATGGTACATGCGGTGAAAGAGATACGTGAACGTGCGCGGCCAGGGGTCGCGGCGGACGCGCGCGACGAACGCCCGGATCGGTTCCCGCCGCAGGTCCAGGTCGTGCCCCTGGCCCTCGTACTCGATCGGCTCGAAGCAGGCCGCGCTGCGTTTCGCGAACCAGTCGGCCGCCGCCTTCGAGAGCGTGTTGATGCCGTCGGTCTCGCCGCGGACGATGTCGCGGTCGCCCCAGTGGGCCTGGATAGGCAGGCGCAGCACGTTCTCCAGGTACATCGTGGAGCAGCGGAGGCCGGCCTCGGAGATGGGGGCCGAGGCGATGGGCACCGCCCCCGCCCACCGGCCGGGCGAGAACAGGGCCGTCGCCCACGTCTGGTACCCGCCGCGGCTGTATCCGGTCAGGACGACGCGGTCGGCGTCCACGTTCGCCCGCCGCCGCACGTCGGCCAGCACCTCGAGCGGATACGTGTCCGTCACGCGGCCGGCGCGGTAGACGCTTGGGTCCGGCGCGTCCGGGCAGGCCAGGAGGTACCGGTCGGCGTCCGGTCCGAGGACCCACCGGATCCACTCCATGGCCCGGTCCGCGGTGCTGTTCGTCCAGTGGCAGGCGATGACCAGTGGCATGCCCTCCGGGGCGTGCGCTTCGTAGCCGTCCGGGACGCGGAGCAGATAGCGGACGGGCGGGACGGGGTCGGCGGCGGGCGTCTCGAACGCGTGCGTGCCGGGCGCCAGCGACGGCCGCGGGGCCGTCGCGTGCAGCAGGGCCGTGACGGCGGTCCAGTCGTCCGGGGCGACCTCGCCGAACCGCTCGGCCAGCGGCCGGCGGGCGCCGGCGTCCGGCTCCGCGAAGAAGCGAGCGAGGAGGGCGCGGGCGTCGGCGGCTGCCGGCGCCGGCGACGCCTCGGGCGCTCCGGACGCGGCGGCGACGGTTGCCGCTGTCGTCACCGCCAGAAGCGCAAGCCACGTCGGGAGGCAGGGTCGCATGGACACGGTTTCGCTCTGTTCCTCACGTGCACGGTACCGGGCGAAGGCGGGGAGTGCAAGGTTTCGAGCGCCGGGCATGATGTGTGCGCGGCGGGCAGTCTTGCCCGCTGCGCCGGGTGCCACTGGCGGCTTGTCCGCCAGTGCGGGCCGAAACGGCGCGCGGCCCGCAAGCGGGCCGGCGAACACGGACCGCGCTGCGCGGGGCAGCCTCCCCGGACCGTTCCCAGAGCGTGCGCCGAAATCCTCCGGCAATCTATGCCGCCCGCCCCCCGAACCCGGTTGATTGCCGGCCGGCGAAACGGTACGCTGATTTCTGCCGACAACATGAACCCTGAACGAACGCGAGGTGAACCATGGCCGTCAACGTTGCCGTCGTCGGGTTGGGCATGATGGGCACGACGCACTTCCGCGGGTACCAGGAGATTCCGGAGGCCCGGGTGGTGGCCGTCTGCGACGTCTCCGGCAAGAAACTCTCGGGCGACTGGTCGGAGGCGGCCGGCAACATCGACACGGGCTCGGCCGCCCGCCAGGACCTCTCCGCCCTGAGGCCGTACGAGGACGTCGACGCGCTCCTCGCCGACGACGAGGTCGACCTCGTGGACCTGTGCGTCCCCACGTTCCAGCACGCGGATTTCACGGTCCGCGCCCTGGAGGCCGGCAAGCACGTCATGTGCGAGAAGCCCATGGGCCGCACGTCCGACGAGTGCGAGCGCATGATCGCCGCCGCCGAGCAGGCCGGCCGCGTCCTGGCCGTCGGCCACGTCCTCCGCTTCTGGCCGGAGTACATCCTCATCAAGGACATGATCGACGACGGCCGTTACGGCAAGGTCACGAGCGCCACGTTCACGCGCCTGAGCCCCCGCCCCGGATGGACATGGGAGGACTGGATCCTCGACGAGTCGCGCAGCGGCGGGGCACCGCTCGACCTGCACATCCACGACGCCGACACCGTCCAGTGGTTCTTCGGCCGGCCGGAGCGCGTCCGTGCGGTCGGCACCGAGGAGGCGAAGGGCATGGGGCACATCGTCGCCACGTACCACTGGCCGGACGGGCCCGCCGTCGTCGCCGAGGGCGGATGGGACTACCCCGCCGCGTTCCCGTTCCGGATGGAGGCGAGCCTGGTGTTCGAGAAGGCGGCCGTCGCGTTCAGCACGATGACCTCGCCCACGCTCGCGGTGTACGAGGAGGGGGCCGAGGAACCGGTCCATCCCGACGTGCCCGCGGCGGACGGATACACCGAGGAACTCCGATATGTCGTCGGGTGCGTGGACCGGGGCGAGGCGCCCGCGCGGCTGCCGGTGGAGGAGGCGGCGTCGGCGGTCGCCCTCGTCGAGGCGGAGGTCCAGGCCGCCCGCAGCGGCGAGGCCGTGACCGTCTAGCCCCCGCTTGTGTGGCCCGGTCGGCTTGTCCGGCCGGGAGGGTGGATCAACCGGTTGGACAAACCGACCGGGCCACACAGGCAGCCGCTGGTGTTCCCGCCTCACGGCCCGGTAATCGCCAGGGCCCGGGCGAAGAGCGTCCCGTTGACGACGCACGCCAGGGCGAAGTACAGCACCCCCGCCGTCCAGAACCGCCGGCGCGGGCGCGGCTGCCGGAGGCCGGGGCTCTCGCGGTCGACGACCATCGTGCCGGCCGCCCGGTCCCCCAGCCGCCGGTGCGGCGGCCGGCGCATCAGCAGGATCGCCACCAGGCCCAGGACCATCACGTCCACGTACCGCAGCAGGCCGCGCACCGCCGCCGCCTTCATGTCGCACGGCCGTCCGTCGGTCTTGACGACCCGCATGTTCAGGAGGAGTTTGCCGGGCGTCGCCCCGTACAGCCATTCGAACAGGAGGAAGTAGACGACCGGCATCGTGGCGGCCAGGGCGATGGCCGTCGGCCACGGGTTGCCGTGTTCGACGGCGATGGCCCCCTGCCACGCGAACCCCTCGCCGCGGAAGAACGGAAGGCCGGAGCCGGCCAGGCTTCGCAGGGCGCTGACGGCGAGCAGGACCGTCACGCTCGCGACGAGCACCGAGGCCAGGTCCAGCACGCCCAGCAGGAAGCCGTCGACCAGGAGCGCGAGCGCCCGCGGCCCGATGCTTTTCGTAGAAGCCGCCGGGACGGAGCCGGCGGCGCGTGGCGGAATGTCGGCGGACGGCGGGGTCTCTTGAGGTGGATGGGTGTCGTCAGGCGACGGCATGCGTGTCTCGGCGGGAGCGTCCATGCTCCCAGGATGCCGGGCGGGGGAGGGCGTGTCAAGGTTGCGGCGTCGGCGCGGCGGGCGAGGGCCTCGGCGGCCTGCTCGATTTGCGGGAGCCGGCCGCTGCCCGCCGCCTTCGCGACGGACCGGGCCTCGCGGTACAGGGCGGCCGCGGCCGTGGTGTCGCCGGCCTCCTCCTGCGTCTCGGCCCGCTCAAGGAGGGCATCGAGGAGGGCCTCGCCGGCGGCCTTGCGTTCCTCGCCGCGGGCCGCCTCGAACTGCTTCCGCCGGAGGTCCAGGAGACGCTGGCGGGCCTCGTCGGCGTCGTCGGCGAGCGCGGCCGCGGCCACGAGCAACAGCACGGCCGCGAAGGCATTGACGATTCGCATGGACACGGAGCCCCTTGCCAGGCGCAGTCCTTCGGAGCGTACTTGTAGAACTATTGCAGACGGGAGGGGGCGTGTCAAGGCCGTGCCTGCTCACAAGGTTGTCATGCTGAGCGAAGCGAAGCATCTCGCCGTGCGCGAGAGCACACGGCTGCGACCACGGCGAGATTCTTCGTCGGCCTGTCGGCCTCCTCAGAATGACAAACGTGGACTGTGGGTCTGCGGCGGGCGCTTGCCCGCGCCGTGCGGGCGCGTACAATTGGGCCGACGGGGAGCGCACGATGCCCACACGCCGCCAACCCATCTTCATCATCTGCCCCCAGCACGTGAGGCAGGTGCGCGGATGGTACGAGTCGGGGGACGACGGCCGGTTCCGGTACACCGCCGACGGGCAGTACCTGCTCGACTACGTCCGGTGCAGCCAGGACGGCGGCCGGTGCATGCAGACGCTGTGCGTCCTGCACCGGTACAACCGGCGGGGGCCGGCGTCGTGGTATCCGGAGAAGATCCTGGCGATGCGGCCGCCGGGGTAGGCCGGCACGCGAATGTCCAATGCCCAATGTTCAATGACCAAGGAGGCCTGCGGCCTGTGGGACGCTCATCCCGGGCGACGTTCTGCCGTGAACCTTGAACGTTGCACCCCGGCCCCATGCTGCCTTCGTGACTCCGTCACTGCGTTACTTCGTCACGTGGCTTGTCTCTCACCCTCACCCCGGCCCTCTCCCGTCAAGGGAGAGGGGGAACGGCATCCTTCATCGCCCGGCCGTACACCTCCACCTCCGCGTAGTGGTTCTGATCGTTGTCGATGTTTCCGTTGGAGTAGAGGCGGACGTACCGGCCGCGCACGCCGCCCGTGTCGATGACCCGGCCCCGGTAGTCCTCCACGTATTCCATGTCCTGGCCGACGCCGAGGCCCGCCGAGTTGTCGTAATCGTTGTTGAAGACCGTGGTCACGCCCGTGCGGAATTCGGGGTCGTCGGACACCTGCACGACCACGTCGTGGTACACGCGAAGCGTGGCGGGGTAGTGCCAGACGACGATGGCGTCGATGACGGCGGTCTGCTCCAGGTCGATCTGCACCCACTGCAGGCCCGGCGCCAGTTCCACGAGCGTCATGTCCGAGCCGCGCTTCTCGCCGTCCGTCACGAGGTGCGCGCTGCCGATGATGGGCGAGGGATCGCTGCTGGTGACCGGCTTGTCGAGGGCCAGGTTCCGCGTGCCCGCCGGGACGATGACGGCCGGCGGCTCCGGGCCGGGGTACGGCTCGATGTGCGGGCCCGTGGGGACGGCCCGCGGCGTGCAGGCATAGGTCGCATCGGGATAGGTGAACGGCACCTGACGCGGCGTGCCGAAGGTGATCGGGTCGCCCTGGCCGTTGCCGACGGGTTTCGGCGGCGCGTCGTCGAGGAAGGAGGCGGCGAGGCCGATGGCCAGCACGGCCGCGGCCGCCGCCCCGAGGTACGTCCAGAGGCGGATCACCCGCCGCCGGGCCGCCAGCGCCGCGTCGAGTTCCTCCTGAAGATGGGCCCGCAGGTGCCGGACGAAGTCCGGCCGCGGGGCCGGCGCGTCGTAGGCGCCGAACAGGTCTTCCAGGTCGTCGTGATTGTTGGGCTGAGTCATCGTGTTTTACTCCCTGCCCACGGCACGCGCCCCGCAAGCGGGGCGGCGAACCGGAACCGCTCTGGCCTCCAGCGGCGGCTACGGAACCTCCTCGGCTTTGATGCCGCGGCTGTATGCCTCCCGGAACGCCTTCCGGGCGCGGTAGAGGACGGTCTCGGCGGCTTTCTCGGTCCGGCCGAGGCGCCGGGCGATCTCCCGCACGCTCCGTTTCTCGACGTATTTCCATTCCAGGGCCACGTGCTCGTCGTCGGGCAGCGTGTCGAGGACCTCGGCCACACGGGCCCGCGTCTCGGCGGTCACGAGCGGCGAGGCCGGGTCGACGCCGCCCGGCGTGGCCTCGGCCTGCTCCTCGGCGGCCCCGCCGCTGTGCACGCGGCGGCGGCGCCGCCAGATGTCGCCGATCTTGTGTCGGGCGATGCCGATGAGCCACCCCGCCACGCTGCCGCCCTCGGGCTTCAGGCGGCCGATGCGCCGCACCGCCGCCAGGAACGTCTCGCTGACCACGTCCTCGGCGGCGGCCGTGTCGCCCTGGAGCCGGGCGAAGGCGTACCGCCAGACGGACGGCAGGTAACGCCGGTAGAGCGTGTCGAGTGCCGCCTTGTCGCCGGACTGAACGGCTCGGATGAGGTCGGCGTCGGTCACCGGGCGGTGCCTTTGCTTCGAGGTTCGCCGGGTCGGCTCCCTCCGGCCCTGCCACTATGATCTCGTGCAGCGTGGCGAAATCACGCAGGAAATCCTCGCCGCCGGCGCAACCCGGCCACCCGGTTGAGGCGGGGCCGCGGCAGGGCCTATAATCACGGATGACCTGAACCACCAAGGAGACCTGACCATGACCGTTGTTGGCGCTTCTTCCGACCTGGCCGGACGCATCGCCGAGTTCGTCCGCCGCGACTTCACGCCCCACTTCGGCGAGCGGGCGGAGCCCTTCCCCGGCCACCCGTTGTGGTCGCGCCTGCGCGACCTCGGCAGCGAGTTGTGGCTCGATACGGGCAGCCTGGACGATGCGGCCGAGGTGTGGACCCGCGAGTTCAGCGCCCTGACCACCAACAACACGCTGCTGAACAAGGAGGTCCAGCGGGGCGTGTACGACGCCCTCATTCACGAGGCCGCCGACCTCCTCGCCGCCGAGGCCGACCTCTCGGACCGCGACCGCCTGCTGGAACTGGCGTTCATCCTGAACGCGCGGCATGCCCTCCGGCTGGTCGAGCGGTTCGACGCGTACGTCTCGGTGGAGGAGCATACGGACCTCGCCCACGACGTCGACGCCGCCGTCGAGACGGCCCGCCGGTACCACGCCATCTGCCCGGAGCGGTTCATCATCAAGGTGCCGCTGACGCCGGCGGGGCTGCTGGCCACCCGCCGCCTCGCGGACGAGGGCGTGCCCGTCAACCACACGCTGGGGTTCAGCGCCCGGCAGAACGTGGTGATTGCGCGGATCGCGCGGCCGCGGTTCGTCAACGTGTTCCTCGGGCGGCTGGGCAGTTTCGTCAAGACGAACGGTCTGGGGGGCGGGGAGTACGTGGGTCAGCGCAGCACGCTGGCCTCGCAGCGCGTGGTCCGGGCCCTGCGGGAGGAGGGGAAGACGCCGTCGCGGCAGATTGCGGCCAGTTTCCGCGCCGGCCCGCAGGTGCAGGACCTGGCGGGCGTCGACGTGCTGACCATGCCGCCGAAGGTGGCCCGTGAGTTCCTCGACCTCGGCCTCGGACCCGACGATCTCGACAACCGGACCACGGGCCGTCCCGAGCCGCCGCTCGCCGAGGCCGTGGACCCGACGGACATCGGCCTGCCCGTCCTGTGGGAGGTGGACGAGCGGCTCCTGGCCTGCCTCGACGCGCTGGAGCAGGAAGACCTGCGGGCCTTCACCCCCGGCGACCTCGTCCGCTTCTTCGCCGACCACGGCTGCGGCGACGTGCTGGTCGACTGGACCGACGAGCAGGTGGCCACGAGCGCCGCGGAGGGCAAGATCCCGACGCTCGCGAACTGGCGAGACGCCCTGACGGCCGGCGAGGTGGGCCTCGATGCCCTCATGAACCTGGCCGGCCTGGGCGCCTTCGCCGCCGACCAGAAGGCGATGGACACTCACGTGGCCGAGGTTCTGAAGGCCTGACACGACAACGCTACGAAGCATCTTGCGCGGTGGGTCTCCGTACCCACCGCGGTCGAATCGCCGATTCCGTTTGTGCGCGGCGGGTCTCCGTACCTGCCGCGCTCGATTCCTTCCTGCGGGCCGGCCGCGGAAGCGGCCGGTCATGCCCCGCTGTCGTGGCACGGGCCCCGGCCGATGCCGATGACCCGCTGCTTCCGCAGCGGGCTCGAACGGCGTCTCAGCGCTGGCCTCGCGGCCCGTTTTCCGCTATACTGCCCGCCAAAGGAGGAACCGCATGCGCCAATCGATTACTTCATCCATGGCCGCCTGGCTGCCCGCGCTCGTCGCGCTGGCCGTGCTGGCCGGCTGCGACGAACCTGTTGCCGACTCCAGCGAGGGAGACACGAAGCCCATGGCCGAGCCACCGCCCCAGGTCACCATCCATACCGAGAAGGGCGACATCATCCTGGAACTGGCCGAGGACGAGGCCCCGAACACCGTCGCCAACTTCATCCACCTGGCCGAGAAAGGGTTCTACGACGGCCTCACGTTCCACCGCGTCATTGACGACTTCATGATCCAGGGCGGGTGCCCGCAGGGCGACGGCCGGGGCGGACCCGGCTACGCCATCGCCGACGAGATCAGCCCGACCCTGCGGCACGAGCGCGGCGTCATCTCGATGGCCAACGCCGGCCCGAACACGGGCGGCAGCCAGTTCTTCATCACCCACGTGCCGTGCCCGCACCTGGACGGCAAGCACGCCGTCTTCGGCAAGGTCGTCGAGGGCATGGACGTGGTCGACGCCATCGAGCGCGGCGACAAGATGACCCGCGTCACGGTCGACCGCAAGCGTGACCACGCGTACAAGCCCGAGATCCTCCGGCGCGAGGAATAAAACCGGGTCGCCGAACGTCCAAGAGGCTGTCTCGAAGCCCTCTCCCATCGAGTCCGTACGGACCGGACGGGGTGCAGAGAGAGTCATGCCCTTGAGCCAGGCCGCCATGCGTCGAGCGACCATCCTTCTGGCACCGATTCTCCTGGCCGCGGCTGCGTGCCCTCTCGCGGCGCAGATCGACCGCGCGGCCGCCGACGCCCTGCGCGCCCGCGTCGGCGACGCCGTCTGTACGGTGACCGCCGAGAACGCCTGGGGCGTGCCGGTCTCGGTGGCCAGCGGGTTCGCACTGGGCGACGGCCGGTTCGTCGTCACGGATCTGGCGGCCGTGG
>JAWODB010000277.1:0-11045 GCA_046483505.1 Phycisphaerae bacterium | reverse complement strand
GCGTATTTCCAGGGTGGCGTCGTGGCCGGTATGGACGGCCACGACGCCACCCTGGAAATACGCCTGGCTGCCCACGCCGTCGTAGGCCATGCTCTCGGTCCAGGTGACGCCGGTGCGGGCGTAGCCGTCGGGCACCTCGCCCTGCCAGGCGTCGGCGGCGGTCTCGGGCGTCAGGGGACGGGCGGGCGCGGCGTCGGCCTCGTCGCGTTCGCGGGCCAGGATGCACAGCCGCCCGGGACCGTGCATGTAGGCCTTGCGGCTCTCCTCCAGGTAGGTGAGGTTGTTGCCGGTGATTTCCATCCGGTGGCGGATGGCCTCGCCTTCCTCGAGCCGCTGATCGACCGCCGTCACGTCCTTCTCGGCCAGGACGCGGACGAGGCGTTTGCGGCCGAAGAGGTTCCGGAGTCCTTCGTCGGCGGCCGCCTCCTCGTCGTCGGCCTTCCCGGCGGTCGCGTTCGCCGGTGCGGCGGGCACGTCCGCCGCAGCCGCTTCCGGTGTCTCCGGTGGTTCAGGGGCGTCGGCAAAGTGGACCCACAGGCGCTCGCAGGCCAGGTTCGTGCCGCTTGTCTTGGCCGTCACGTCGCCGTCGAAGCGGGCGAAGTTGCGCCGGTCCGCGAAGTGCATGTCGCGGGTCCAGGTGACGAGGAGCGGCTCGGGCTCGTCCCGCGGCCGGCCGCGAAGGTCCGTCGTGGCGGGCACCTCCAGTTCGCCCGCCCCGACGACGGTGGCCCGTCCGTCGTCGCGCGAGAAGCGGATGGTCGGCCCGACGATGCGCGACTCGCCCCGCCGGGCACGGGCGGGTTGGCCTTCGAGCAGGAGTGTGCCCGCGGCCGTATCGCGCCGGACGTGGTCGCCCTCGGCGCGCAGGTCCTCGCGGTCGATGAGCACGTCGCCGCGGGCCTCCAGGAACCGGGCCTCCGTGTCGCCTGCCTCCGAGACGCCGAAGGTGACGGCCAGTTGCTGGGCCCGGATCTTGCCCTGCGGATCGTTGATGGCTACGTCGCCGGCGGCGTCGAGTTGCGCGGGACGGGCCCCGCCGTCCGGGTCGCGGGCGAAGCGGATGTCGAGGTCCTCGGCGGCGATGTCGCCGACCTGGGTGGCGTCGTCGGTTCCCGTCCCGCCGACGGGCGCGTTCTTCAGGAACACGTCCCCGTGGCCGACGAGCCGCTGGATCGCTTGGCCGCGGTCGCCTTCGGCCGGGTAGAAATCAACGGTCAGGTCGTCGCCCTTGAGGAGGCCGTCGGCCTGCTTGACGACGGCCCGGCCGCGGAAATTGGCCTGCTGAATCTCGCCGAGGCCCTGGCTCGCATCCTCCGGCAGGCGGTAGAAGACCAGGCGCAGGCCCTTCTGCCAGGTGGCGTCGAGACGGTCGGTTTCGGGCGCGTCGCCGGCGCCGGTCGAGACGGCCTCGTCGCCCTCGGCAGGGGGCGTAGCATCCGCGGCCTTGTCGGCGGCCGAAGGCGTGACGCCCGTCAGGCCGGTCGTCCGGACCTGGGCCAGGAGGCGGCCCTCGCCGGTCACCTCGGCGGTGGCGGCGGCGCGGTTGAAGTCCAGGCGGCCGCCCGTCAGCAGAATCTGCCCGGGCTGCTCCAGCCGCATCGGCGAGTCCCCGCCGACGACGGTGCCGGACCCCGCCCGCGTGTTGTATCGGACGGTGTCGCCGGTGATGGTGGTGTCGCCGTCCTCGACGACCGCGGGTCCGCCCGTGGCGGAGACCTGGTACTGCTCGTCGCCGAGGGTCCGGCGTTCGGCGGCATCGACGGGCGTGATAATGAGGGGCCCGTCGGCGACGATCGTCATGAGGGGCTCCAGGTCCGCCGCGGCCTGGCCCTGCTGGTCCTCCGTCGGCGGCTCTGCCGACGTGTCTTCGTTCGCTGCGGCCGGAGGCGTGTCGCGGGCCGGCGCGGCGGCCGCGCCGGACGCGTCAGACGTTCCGGGCATCGGACCGCGCGATCGGTTGTAAAGCGTCAGGTGGTCGCACCAAAGGCGCTGGACGTCCTGGCGGGCATGGACGTCGCCGCCCAGGTCGATGCGCCACAGGTCGCCGGCGTCCTCGGCGTCGGCCGCCGTCCCGGACGCCGCCTCGCCGTCCGCTTCCGTGCGCAGCGGAGGGAGTTCGGAGGCGGCGGGTGCTGTGTCGGCGACCCCCGCGGCCGGCGGGGTCGGGGCCGGGGCCGTCAGGCTCACGCGCATGCCCTCGCCCGCCTCGAAGGTGATGAGGATGTCCTCGAGGAACGTCATCGTGTCGAGTCGGCGGGTCTCGCGGTCGAGGGCCATCCGCATCTTCGTGGCGGTCAGCGTCATCTCGCCGCCCGCCATGACGACCGAGCCGTCGGTCGCGATCTCCTGCGAGTCGTTGTCGAACGTCACCTCGTCCAGGCCGACGAGGATGTCGTCGGTGTAGTCGTCGGGCGTGGCGTTGTCGTGTTCAAGGATGACGTTTCCCCACAGGCGGCCGGAGTCGATGTCCTGGACGTCCGTCAGGGCCCCGCGGGTCTTGAGGTGGGCGCGCTCGGCGAGCAGGGTGATGACCTCGCCCCCCTCGGTGTAGAACTCGATGTGCGGCCGGTAGATGTCGGCGGTCGTCTTCTCGAAATGGACGACGCGGTCGGCCATGAACACGCTCTCGACGCGGCCGGTCCGGTCCTTGCGGACGAGATACAGGTCCTCGGTGTCGGTATGGCCCACCCCGCCGACGGTCTCCATCTCCACGCTGCCCTCGGGCAGTTTCGTCATCTCGCGGATCTCGGGCCGGTGCTGCTGCACCAGGCTCCGTTCCCAGTCGCGGTACAGGTACCACATGACGGCGAAGACGAAGCCGACGCCGAGGAGCGGCAGCAGGACGAGCATGACGCGGCGGAAGGTCACGAGCGGGCCCTCCACGGCCGGCGGGCCCCGGGCAGGTGCCCGGGCAGCCGGTCCTCGTACCGCTGGGTCACGCCCTCCCAGCGGTCCTGGTAGCGGAGAAGGAGTTCGATCGTCTCGCGGACGGCCCCGGCCCCGCCGGCGGCACGGGTCACGTAGTGGGCCACGCGGCGGACCGCCTCGGGGGCACCGGGTACCGCCACGGCCAGGCCGGAGCGGGCCAGGATCGGCAGGTCGGGCAGGTCGTCGCCGACGGCGCAGGTCTCCTCGGCGGTGCAGCCGGCCTCTTCCAGGAGGTCGTCGAAGACGGGCAGTTTGTCCTTGGCGCCCGTCCGGACGAGGGAGATGCCGAGTTCCTCGGCCCGCCGGCCGACCACGGGGGAGTCGCGGCCGGTCAGGAGGGCCGCCTGGTGCCCCGCCCGGGTCCAGTACTTGATGCCCTGCCCGTCGGCGGCGCTGAACGCCTTCGTCTCGGCGCCGGCGGAGTCGTAGACGATGCGGCCGTCGGTCAGGACGCCGTCGACGTCGAGGACGAGCAGGCGGATGCGGTCGAGCACCGCTTTCTCCTAGAGATTGACGCCGGTGGCGAGCAGGTCCTGGACGTCCACGAGGCCCACGAGCCGGCCCCCGTCGTCCACGACGGGCAGTTCCTCGATGAAGTAGCGGTTGATGATCTCGATGGCGTCGCCCGCGGTGTCGCCGGCGCGGACCGTCTTCGGGTCGCGGGTCATGACCTCGGCAATGGGCCGGTCGAGGGCGTCGACCCGGCCGTTCTCGAGCAGGCGGCGGAGGTCGGCGTCGGTGAAGATGCCCGTCAGCCGGCGCCGGCCGTCCACGAGGCAGACGGCGCCGCTGCGTCGGCGCATGGCCTTGAGGTCGGCCAGGACCTGGCGGACGGTCCGGTCGTCGCGCGCGGCGGGCAGGTCGTCGCCCTGCCGCATGACCGTATCGACCAGGACGAGTTGGCGTCCGAGGCTGCCGCCCGGGTGATAGAGGGCAAACGCCTCGCGGTCGAAGCGTCCGGCCTTGCGTCGCATCTGGAGGACCGTCAGGGCCAGGGCGTCGCCGAGGGCGAGCATGGCGGTCGTCGTGGCGCTGGGCGCGAGGCCCATCGGGCAGGCCTCGCCGATGCGGCCCATCCAGAGGAGCGCCGCCGCCTTGCGGGCGAGGGTCGAGTCGCGGTTGCCCGTCATCGCGATGACCGGTACCTGCATCTTCTCGAGTTGGGCAAGCAGGCGGGTGACCTCGGTGGTCTCGCCGCCGTAGGAGAGAATCAGGACGATGTCCTTGGGCTGGACGCGGCCCAGGTCGCCGTGCACCGCCTCCGCCGGATGCAGGTACAGGCTGGGCGTGCCGGTGCTGGCCAGCGTGGCGCTGATCTTGCGGGCGATGATGCCGGCCTTGCCGATGCCGCTCGTGACGACGCTGCCGTCGCACTCGAGGAGCATGTGGACGGCGTCGGCGAACTGGCGTCCGATACGGTCGAGGAGTCCCTCGACGGCCCGAGCCTCGGCCTGGATGACGCGGCGGGCGTAGGCGAGGTCGGCCCGCGGTCGGCGTTGGGTGCGGCGCTTGGCCATGCGTGCCTTCCGTGTGCGGTCGATTCGCCCAGTCTAATCGGGGCGGGGGGAGCCTGCAAGGTTCTTCCGCCCGGCCGGCTCCTGAAAGGGCCAAACGGGCTTCTGGAGACCGTTTCGGCGCCAAGAACGGCCAACTGCGACTTGACGGGAGGCCGGTTCTGATTACCCTTGCCGTCAGGGCATCCAATTCGTATAAAGACAGTAGAGACCGGTTCTGCGGAGGAGGTGCAGACCCATGCGGACGAGAATGGATATGCGTTGGCTGCTCGTGCTGGCCGTTGGGGTGCCGGTTCTGGCCGGAGCGGCGGGTGCCGCTGCGGCGGCGGAGGCCGAAGCCGCGGACGCGAAGGCCGGTGCCGACGAGAGCGCCGTCGCCCTGACCCCGGAGCAGCGGTATGCCAAGGGCGAAGCGCTCTACGACGGCAAATGGATGCCGATCGAGAAACTCTTCGAGAAGTACCGGCAGGATTACGACCGCTTGCAGTACATCCAGAAGCACGGCAGCGACAGCCAGGAACAACTGACCGAACTCCATCGCGAGATGGCCCAGATACGGGGGGAGGAACGGAAGGCCGAGCAGCCGATTCGGCGGGAACTCGGCCTCGCCCGCCAGGGGCTGCGCAAGTACAACAACATGCTTCGCATGAAGCCGCCGGCCAAGCCCAGGCTGCAGGACTTGCCGCCGCCCCCGCCGCGGCCGAACCGAAGCAGCAGCCGCAACTACAGCGGCGACGACAGTTACGGCCGCTCGCGCGACGACTCCTACCGGCGCGCCCGCCGTCAGTGGCAGCAGGCGTGCGACCAGATCAAACGCCACAACGAGATGAAGATGGAGAAGTACCAGCGCGAGATGAAGGAGTATCAGGAGAAGCAGGCCGAGGCCAAACAGGAACTGCCCAAACTCCAGGCCAAGGCCAGGGAGTTGATGAAGCAACTCGAAGAAATCGAGAAGGAATACGACAACAAGGCCGCGCCGACCCTCCAACGCTCCGAGAACGTCGTCGAGCAGGTCCGGGCCCACGGTCGCCGCGTCGACGTCATCGAGAACGACGTGGAGGAGATGGCCGACGCCCTGCGGGCCGTTCCGGAGGAGGTCCGCTGCAAGCACGGCATCGTGGAGTTTGAAGGTGCCTTCCACTCCGCCGAGACGCTCCAGCACGTCTACAAGGAAAAGCAGAGCGAGATCGATCGCGTCCGCGAGAAACTGCAGGCCGACTGCAAGGAGATGGGGCTCCCCTTCCCCGAGGGGTGGCGGCATCCCCAGCAGGACCGCATGGACAAGATCAAGACGCTCATCGAGCAGGTGAAGCAGGCCCGCGCCGCCAGCGGGTGAGCGTTTCGTGAGGCCCGGTCGTACCGGCGGCGTTTCGCGGGGCAGGGAGCGCGGTCCGCCCCGTTCCGCCCCTTCCTTTGCGCCTTTTTCGCTTGAACGGTCCCCCCGGTGGCCGTATCGTTCCACGATTCAGGTCGCGGGCCATCGACGGGGAACTCCATGCAGACGACCGGCGTGGCGGTCATCGGGTTCGGCACGGTGGGGACGGGCGTGGTCCGGCTGCTTCTGGAGGACCCCGACCGCCTGGCCGAGGCCGCCGGCTGCCGCCTTCGGTTGCGCCGCGTCTGCGACCTCGACCTGGACCGGCCCCGCGGCGTGGACGTGCCCGCCGACCTCCTGACCTCCGACGCCGACGCCTGCCTCGCCGACCCGGACGTCCACGTCGTCGTCGAAACGGTGGGCGGCACCACCGTGGCCGTGGACCTCATGAAGCGGGCCCTGGCCGCCGGCAAGGACGTCGTGACGGCGAACAAGGCGGCCCTGGCCAGGCGCGGTCAGGAACTCTTCGAGGCCGCCCGCCGGGCCGACCGCAGCGTCAGTTTCGAGGCCGCCTGTGCCGCGGGCATCCCCATCATCCGGGCCATCCGCGACGGCCTGGCGGCGAACCGTCTCCTGGCCATCACGGGCATCCTGAACGGCACGTGCAACTACATCCTGAGCCGCATGACCTCCACCGGCGCCGCCTACGACGACGCCCTGGCCCAGGCGCAGGCGAAGGGCTACGCCGAGGCGGACCCGACGCTGGACGTCAGCGGCGAGGACGCCCGCCACAAACTGGCGATCCTGGCCGCCCTGGGGTTCGGCACGCACGTGGACCTCGAGGACGTGTACGTGGAGGGCATCGAGGGCGTCAGCCCGCACGACATCCAGTTCGGCGCCCAACTCGGTTACGTGCTGAAACTGCTGGCCATCGGCCGCGCCGGCCCCGACGGCCTGAGCCTGCGGGTGCACCCGACGTTCATCCCGGACGAGAGTCCGCTGGCGACCGTCTCGGGGGCCGACAACGCCATCCTCGTCACGGGCCACGCCGTCGGCGATACGTTCTACACGGGTCCCGGGGCGGGCGAACTGCCCACCGCCAGCAGCATCGTGGCCGACGTCATCGACGTCGCCCTCGGGCGGGCCCGGCAGACGTTCCGGCACGTGGCATGGCTGGCGGGACGGTGCCCGCGCCTGCCGGTGCGGCCCATCGACCAGGTCCGATCGCGCTACTACCTGCGGTTCGACGTGGCCGACGAGCCGGGGGTCCTGGCGGGCATCGCGGGGGCGCTCGGCCGGCACGACATCAGCGTGGCCTCCGTCCTCCAGCACGAGCCGACGCGGCCCGATTCCGTGCCGCTCGTCATCACCACCCACGAGGCGCCGGAAGGGAACATGGCGTCGGCGATGGAGGAGATCCGGCACCTGCCCGCGATGGCCGGGCCCGCCGTCCGCGTCCGCATGCTCGACCACCACCAGGCGGGAGAGGTGCCGTGAAGTACGCCATCATCATTCCGGACGGGGCGGCGGACCGGCCCAGCGAGGCGCTCGGCGGCCGGACGCCGTTCGAGGTCGGCCGCATCCCCCACATGGACCGCATCGCCGCCGAGGGACGCCTCGGCACGGTCCAGAGCGTGCCGCCCGGCATGGCCCCCGGCAGCGACGTCGCCATCCTGAGCCTGCTCGGCTACGACCCGGTCACGTGCTATACCGGCCGCGCCCCCCTGGAGGCCGCCGCCCAGGGCATCGAGTGCGGGCCGGACGACTGGGTCTTCCGCTGCAACCTCGTGACGGTGGCGGACGGGGTGATGGTGGACTACTCGGCCGGTCACATCCGGACGCAGGAGTCCGAGGTCCTCATCCGCGCCCTGGAAGAGCAGTTCGGCAGCGACACGCTCCGGTTCTACGCGGGCGTGGGGTATCGCCACCTGCTGGTCGTCCGCGGCGAGACGTTCAAGGTCCGGACCACCCCGCCGCACGACATCCTCGGCCGGCCCGTGCGCAAGTACCTGCCCAAGGGCAAGGGCGCCGACCGCCTGGGGGAACTCATGGACGGCTCGCGCGAGGTCCTGGAGGGCCACTCCGTCAACCGGATCCGCCAGGACCTGGGCGAGAACCCCGCCAGCCAGATCTGGCTCTGGGGCGAGGGCCGGCGGCCGACCCTCACCTCCTTTCGCAAGCAGTGGGGACTCACCGGGGCCGTCATCACCGCCGTCGACCTCGTCCGCGGCATCGCCCGCCTCATCGGCTGGGACGTGGTCGACGTCCCCGGCGCCACGGGGTACTACGATACGGACTATGAAGGCAAGGGCCGGGCGGCCATCCAGGCGCTGGCGGACCACGACCTCGTCGTCGTCCACGTGGAGGCCACCGACGAGGCCGGCCACAACGGCGCCGCGCGGGAGAAGGTCAAGGCCCTCGAGAGCATCGACCGCCTCGTCGTCGGCCCCCTGCTCGAGGCGCTGGAAGGGGGCGAGGCGCCCTGGCGGATCCTGGTGGCCCCGGACCACGAAACGCCGCTGGAAATGCGTACCCACGAGCGCAAGCCCGTCCCCTTCGCCATGATGGGCGAGGGGCTGGAACCCGGCCGCGGCGGCCGGCCCATGACCGAGGCCGACGCCCGCAAGACCGGCATGCACGTGGCCGTCGGCCACGAACTCATCGAGTACTTCCTGAGGCGGTAAGGCCACCGTGGCGGACGCCTCCGACCAGCCCCGCGAAGGACCCACCCCGCCGTTGTGGCAGCGGCGTCTGACCTGGCCCGTCCTGGTGTTGGCGTGGGCCTCGCTCATCTTCTGGGGATGGCACGCGGTGCAGCAGTATCTGCCGGTCCGCGTTCCCCGCAAAGACCTGGCGCCGCTCGGGGTCTTCGACACGGTCGAGGAGGCTGCGGGGCCGGTGTCCCTTCGCCTGGAACGTCTGGGCGAGGTCCGTCTGGCAGGTGTGGCGGTGCCCGAGGACGCCGACGCCCGGGCCGACCTGGCCGCGCGCCTGGCGGAACGGGCGCCGCCGGGCACGCGCGTTTACGTGGAGCCGGAGTGGAGCGGGCCGGACGGCGGCCGGCGGTTCGCCTCGGTCTATCTCCCCGCGCCGGACGCCCAGGCGGACCGGCCGTTCCCGTACGCCGACGCGTCGCTGCTCGGGGCCGTCCTGGTCCGCGAAGGCCTGGCCGCGGTGGATCGCTTGGCCCCGTACCGGTACCGGGCGGAGTTCCTCATGCTGGAGGACGAGGCCCGCCGCCACCGCCGCGGCTGCTGGCGGAACGGGTGACATCGTTTTCCCTTTGACCCCTACCGACGGCGCGGCCTATAATCCTGGCATCGAACGAGGCATAGGTTGAGTCCGGGACCAGGGGGATGGACGGGTTCGCCGCCGTCGATGCCCGGTTCACCCCCCGGAAACCCGGGCGGCAGCCGCAACGCAAGAGGGTTCGCAACGGAGGATACCCATGGCCGAGAACGTGCTGGAACTGACCGACGATAACTTCGCCGCCGAGATCGAGCAGGACGACGGTGTGGCCCTGGTGGACTTCTGGGCCGAGTGGTGTCCTCCCTGTCAGATGATTACGCCGATCATCGAGGAACTGGCCGAGGAGTATCAGGGCAAGGCCAAGATCGGCAAGGTCGACGTCGACGCCAACCGCGACACGGGCGGCAAGTTCGGCATCACGGCCATTCCGTCGCTCATCGTGTTCAAGGGCGGCGAGGCCGTCAAACGCTTCACCGGCGTGACGCAGAAGGACGAACTGAAGGCGGCCATCGACCAGGCCCTGGAGTAAGCCCTTGGCGTTCATGCCGTGGTTCGCTACCCGGCTGCCGGCCCTGGTAAGCGGCTGGTGAAGCCTGGACAAGCCCTTTTCTTGGTTCAACGCCCATTACCGGGACACCGGCCTCAGCCTCAGTTCCGGGGCTGCCAGGGAACGCCCCTTCCGCCCCGTCGCCTCGGCGTCGGCCCGGCGCCCTTCGGGCCGCGGGTGAGGCCGACGCCGACGCGACGGGGCTCCAGGGGCGTGAGAGGCCCTTCGATGGGGGATCCCCCCTCTTGCGTTGGGCTTGGGCCGAGGGGGTCTGGGGGAGATGGAATCTCCCCCAGGGCCATACGGACCGGGCATTGGGATTCGGGAAACGTGCTCCCCGGTATGGGGCGTTGAACCCTTTTCTTCCCCATCGGACGCTTACCCCTCGCCGTCGCCCGGCACGTCGCAGGCGTCCAGTTTCCACGGTCCGGGCTCGGGCGCGCGGAGCCAGGCGTCGATGTCGCGGGCGGCCCGCTGGCCGGCGCCCATCGCGCTGATGACCGTGGCGGCGCCGGTCACGATGTCGCCGCCCGCCCACACCCGCTCCAGGGTGGTCCGCCCCGATTCTTCGTCCGCCACCAGGGTGCCCCAACGGGTCGTGTCGAGTCCCTCGGTCGTCTCCGGCACGATCGGGTTCGGCCGGTTGCCGATGGCGACGATGACCGTGTCCACCTCGAGGGTGAACTCGCTGCCCTCGATGGGCACCGGCCGGCGCCGGCCGGACTCGTCGGGCTCGCCCAGTTCCATCCGGAGGCATTCCATGGCGCAGACCCGGCCGCGGTCGTCGCCCAGGAGGCGGACCGGGTTGGTGAGCAGGTGGAAGCGGATGCCCTCCTCTTCGGCGTGGTGAATCTCGGCGGCCCGGGCGGGCATCTGCTCGCGGGCACGGCGGTAGACGACGGTGACCTCGTCGGCCCCGAGGCGGAGGGCCGTCCGGGCCGAGTCCATGGCCACGTTTCCCCCGCCGACGACGGCCACGCGGCTCGACCGGAGGATGGGCGTATGGGCCCGCTCGCGGTCGTAGGCCCGCATCAGGTTGGCCCGCGTCAGGTACTCGTTGGCGCTGTAGACGCCCACGAGGTCCTCGCCCGGGCAGTTCAGGAACCGCGGGGCGCCCGCCCCGATGCCCAGGAAGACCGCGTCGTACGCCTCGAGCAGTTCGTCGACGCGGTCGAGTTTGCCGACGACCGCGTCCGTCACGACCTCGACGCCGCGGGCCTCCAGGCGGCCGACCTCGCTGCGGACGATCGCCTTCGGCAGGCGGAACTCCGGAATGCCGTACACCAGGACGCCGCCCGTCGCGTGCAGGGCCTCCATCAGCACGACCTCGTGGCCGCGGCCGACGAGTTCCCCGGCGCAGGTCAGCCCGGCCGGGCCGGAGCCGACGACGGCCACGCGCTTGCCCGTCGGTTCCGGGGCGGGCGGCAGGTCGGCGGACCCGTGGGCGCGTTTCCAGTCCGCCGCGAACCGTTCCAGGTTCCCGATGGCGAGG
>JAWODB010000169.1:0-5751 GCA_046483505.1 Phycisphaerae bacterium | reverse complement strand
CGCGATTGGCCCGCGTGCATTATGCGGCACCGGCCGGGCGAAGTCCAGCGGCGCAGGGCTTACGCGGTCGGGGTCTCGATGAGGCGGGCCATCTCGCGGACGGCCTCGCGGAGGCCGACGAAGATCGCCCGGCAGATGATGCTGTGGCCGATGTTGAGTTCCTCGATGCCCGCAATCGCCGCCACCGGCTGCACGTTCGTGTAGGTCAGGCCGTGGCCGGCGTGGACGACGAGACCGAGCGACCGGCCTCGCTCCGACCCCTCGGCCAGGCGGGCGAGTTCACGGTTCCGGCCTTCCGGGCCGACGGCGTTCGCGTACTCGCCGGTGTGGAACTCGACGGCCTCGGCGCCGGTGCGGGCGGCCGCCTCGATCTGCTCGGGCGCCGGGTCGATGAAGTGGCTGACGACGATGCCGGTTCCCCGCAGGCGGTGGACGGCCTCGGTCACCGCCTGCTCCCGGCCGGCCACGTCCAGGCCGCCCTCGGTCGTCAGTTCCTGCCGCCCTTCGGGCACCAGGGTGGCCTGGTCGGGCCGGACGCGGCAGGCGACGTCGACCATGGCGTCGGTGACCGCCATTTCGAGGTTGAGTTTGACCTGGACGGTGCGGCGAAGAAGTTCGAGGTCGCGGTCCTGGATGTGGCGGCGGTCTTCGCGCAGATGGAGCGTGATGCCGGCGGCGCCGCCGAGTTCGGCCTCGACGGCGGCCCAGACGGGGTCCGGCTCCGCCCCGCCGCGCGCCTGCCGCAGCGTGGCCACGTGGTCGATGTTGACGCCCAGGTGAGGCATGGTCTCGCACCGGCCGGGCGGGGCGGTCAGTCGCGCCGGTAGCCCAGTCTCTCCAGCAGGCCGAGCAGGTCCACGACCGTGATGCGCTTGAGGCCGTTTTGGATCTTGTACATGTCGATGGCGTCCTGGAGTTCCGCTGCCTGCGCCGTCACGGTGGACGCGTCGTCGGGCGGTGGGAACTGCCGGCGATCCACGCCCAGGATCTCCTCGACCTGCTCAGGAACGTCGCCCGCCAGTTGCCGTCGGTCTTCGAACGCCTTCGCCATTCGTCTTCCCCCTTTTCGCGGAAGCAGGAGGCCGTCCCAGCGTGGCGTGCGGCGTGGCTGGTGGCGGCGCTACTGTTTCTTATGGCGCCGTTTCCATCGCATGCGGCGTTTCTTGCTGCCGGCCTTGCGGCGGCGTCGCGGCTTGTTCTTTCCCACGCACGAATCTCCTGAATGTAAATATCATCTCGAAAAACCGAAGCCTTCTTCGTCCTTTGTAACGGGAAAGCCGCCGCGTGTCAATCCCGTTACGCCTCCTGCCGGCGCCGGATGAAGCGTCCGCCGGGCAGGGCGCGCACGAGCCCTTTGAGTTCCAGCAGCGTCAGGGCGCCGCTGACCCGGGCCGCCTCCAGGCCGCTGCCGGCCGCCAGCGCGTCGACCCCCGCCGGGTCGCCGTCCAGGACCTCCAGCAGCCGACCCTCTTCGGCCGACAGGTTCGCCTTCAGGGCCAGCGTGGCCTCGTGGGGCTCGTCGGCGCCGGCCGCCCCGGACGGAACCTCCAGGTCCGGGAACTCGTCCAGGATATCCGTGACCGATTCGACCAGTTTGGCGCCGTCGCGGAGCAGGGCATGGACGCCCGCCGCGCCGGGCGCGTCCACGCGATTCGGCACGGCGAAGACGTCCTTGCCGAGTTCGGCGGCAAATCGGGCCGTGATGAGGGCCCCGCTGCGCCGGCCGGCCTCGACGACGACCGTGCCGAGCCCGAGGGCCGCCAGGATGCGGTTCCGGCGCGGGAAGTTCTCGGCGGCGGGCTCGGCGGCCATCGGAAACTCGCTCACCAGGGCGCCCCGCGCCACCACGGCCTCCGCCAGCCGCGCGTTCTCCGGCGGGTACACGGTGCCCAGGCCGTTGCCGAGGACGGCCAGCGTCCGGCCGCCCGCCGCCAGCGCCCCGCGATGGGCCGCCGAATCGATGCCCCGGGCCAGCCCCGAGACGACCGTGAACCCGGCCCGCGCCAGGCCGCCCGCCAGACGCTCCGACTGGTCCGAGCCGTACAGGCTGCATCGCCTCGTGCCGACGACCGTGACGGCCTGGGCATCCTCGGCCTCGATCGTCCCCTTGACGTAGAGGACGGGCGGAGCGACGGACAGGTACGCGAGGGCGGGCGGGTAGGCGACGTCGCCGCGAACCAGGATGCGGACGCCGGCGCGGGCGGCGAGGTCGAGTTCCACCTCCGGGTCGGCCTGCGGCAGGCCGTCGCGGATCCGCCGGGCCGTGTCGCGGCCGATGCCGGGCGCCTCGACCAGGGCCGAGGCCGGGGCCTCGGCGGCCGCGCGCGCCGATCCGAAGTGCTCCAGCAGCGCCGCATACAGGCGGGGACCGACGCCGGGCGTCAGGTGAAGCCGCACTGCCGCCAGGCGTTCGTCGGTGTCCATCGCGCGGCTGCTCCTCCGCGGGGGTGAACGGTCGATGCACGTGTACAAGGAAGGATACCTGCCCCAGGGGACAGGCGTCAACTCTTTTCGGCGGACAATTCGCGGGGCGTACGGCCTACGATCAGCCCGCCGCCAGCAGGGCCAGGGCGTCGCGGATTTCGTCGTCCGTCACGTCGTCCGTCTGGCAGACCGATCCGACGGCCTCGGGCAGAACGAACCGCAGCCGGCCGGCCTCCGCCTTCTTGTCGTGCCGTATGAGCGCCAGAACCCGGTCGACCTCCGGCGCCTCCTCCAGGGCGACGGGCAGGCCGAAGCGGTCCAGGAGGTCGCGCTGGCGCCGTGCGGCCTCGGGCGCGAGCAGGCCGCGGCGTTCCGCGATGCGGGCCTCCGCCACCATGCCGAGGGCCACCGCCCGCCCGTGCGTGAGCGGCATGCCGGCCAGCCGGCCGCCCGACTCCAGTGCCAGGCTCTCCAGGGCGTGGCCGACGGTGTGCCCGTAGTTCAGGATCCGCCTGAGGCCGCCCTCGCGTTCGTCGGCCGAGACGACCTCGGCCTTGATCGCGACGTTCCGCGCGACGACGTCCTCGGCGGTCTCGGGGTCGCAGGCCAGGAGGGCGTCGGCGTCGCGTTCCAGGCGGGCCATCAGGTCGGCATCGCGGATCATGGCGTGCTTGACGACCTCGGCCAGGCCCGTCCGCAGTTCCTCGGCGGGGAGGGTGGCCAGGGTCCCGACGTCGGCGAGCACGGCGGCCGGCTGGTGGAATGCCCCGATCAGGTTCTTGCATTCGGGGTGGTCGACGCCCGTCTTGCCGCCCACGCTGGCGTCCACCTGGCCCAGGAGGCTCGTCGAGACGGCGACCCACGGGATGCCTCGCATGTAGGTGGCGGCGACGAAGCCGGCCAGGTCGGTCACCACGCCGCCGCCGAGGCCGACGACGACGGACCCGCGGTCGAGCCCCGCCGCGAGCATCCGGTCGTACAGCCGGCCGGCCCGCTCCAGGGTCTTCGAGGCCTCGCCGGGCGGCACGGCGACGGTCTCGGTTTCCAGGCCGGCCTCGCGCAGGCTCCCGGCCGCGGGCTCGAGGTAGTGCTCGGCCACGTTCGTGTCGGTGATGAGGACGGCGCTAGGGCTGCGGGCGGCCGTCTTCGCTTCCCGGCCCGCCGCGGCCAGCAGGTTCGTCCCGACCCGGACGCCGTAAGTTGAACCGGTGACTCGTACCTGGATGTGCTGCATGAGGCGTGGCTTTCGTCTTGTACCGCAGGAACACGTAGACGACCCCGAGGGCCAGGATGGCCGCAATCATGAAGACGAGCAGCACGCTGCCGCCGCTTATGTCGACGGTGGACGACGGCTTCGTGCCGCCCGCCGTGGGTTCGACCGGAACGAGGCGCCGGGCGACGAGCATCGGCGCCAGGCCCTCGCCCTTCGAGCCCTGGTACCGCCGCACTTTGTAAAAATAGCCTCGCACCTTCACGGTGTCCCAGACCCGCAGGTACTCCATGGGGTCCTCCAGGACGATGACGGTGGCGACGGGCCGCTGCTCCTCGAGGGGCAGTTCGCGGATGTTGCACTCGTACAGGGTGGGGACGTCCTTGCGGATGGCCAGGACTGGCGTCTGGAACGGGGCGCACGTCATGTACGCGCCCTTGACGGTGACGGGTTTGCCGCGGTAGGCCGACGGCATGGCCAGCAGTTGGGCGAACCCGACGGTCGCGTCGCCGGGGTCGAACGCCTGGGCGGGCATCTTGTGAACCAGGTGGACCATCCACCAGAAGGCCGACTCGTCGTAGCCGAAGGTGTTGTCCTCGACGTCGCCGAGGAACTGCTCGCCCTTCTCCAGGGGGAGTTCGTACCGCCGGAGCGGCGGGAGGTCCCTGATGTCCTCCAGCCGCATCTCTTTCTGGCCCTTGGGGGGTTTGGACGGGCCGCCGGCCTCGTCGGCCGGCTCTTCCGGCGTCTCGGCGGGGGCGTCCGGGGCCGCTTCGGCGGCAGACTCCGCCGCGGTTTCATCGTCCGCGGCCTCGGCCGGTGCGGTTTCGGCGGGCGTGTCCGTTGCGGCATCGGGCGAAGCGGCTTCGCCGTCCGCGGCCGCCGGGCAGGGCACGGCCGTCGCCATCAGCCAGACGGCCGCCGCAACGAGAGGCCATGATGTGTACCATGGGCGGGACATCGGTTCGTCTCCTTCGCAGATTGTAATGAGCGTTCTCGGAAGGGGTCAAAAGGAATCCCGGACAGGCCCAGAGCCCTTCCGCTATAGGAACGGACGCCGGCGGGCGATGTCGCACCGCGGGCGCACAAAAAAGCGCCGCGGAGCCCACACGCTCCGCGGCGCCGCGGGCACCCGCCGGTCAGGCAGCCGCGCCCCTCTTGACTGCCTGGACCTTTCGGCGGGTGCCGTTGGCCATCCTACCCCTCAACTCCACTGCCGTCGCTACGTCGCCAACCGCTCCCCACAACCGGGCTTGGTTTCTCCTGTCTCCATTACTAGTATTCGCGGTTCCGGGGGGCTTCGGCAACCCTTGGTGCGCGAAAATTTTTGCGGCGGGGCCGTTTGCGGCGGCCGCTATAATCGCACCGCAACGAAGCGAGAAGGGACGGACCATGACGCGCGGCGACGACGACGCGGCGCTCGCCTACCTCTTCTCGGCCACCGACTACGAGCGGATGCGCCGCGTCCGGTATAACGCCGACACGTTCAGCCTCGACCGGATGCACCGGCTGCTCGAGGCGCTCGGCAACCCGCACCGCCGCCTGCGGGCGGTCCACGTGGCGGGGACCAAGGGCAAGGGCTCGACCGCGGCGATGGTCCATCGCCTGGCCGTCGCCGCCGGACTGCGGACGGGCCTCTACACCTCGCCGCACCTCGTGGACATCCACGAGCGCATCCGCGTGGACGAGGCGATGATTGCGCCGGCGGACCTGGCGGCGCTCATCCGTCGGGCCCGCCCCCACGTCGACCGCATGCGCGGCGGCGGCGATGCGCCGACGTTCTTCGAGATCTTCACGGCCCTCGCGTTCGACCACTTCGCCCGCGAGGCCGTGGACCTCGCCGTGGCCGAGGTCGGCCTGGGCGGCCGGCTCGACGCCACGAACGTCCTGCGGCCGCAGGTCTCGGTCATCACGGCGGTCAGCCTCGACCACACCGCCCAACTCGGGACGACGCTTGCGGAGATTGCCGCCGAGAAGGCCGGCATCGTCAAGGCGGGCGTGCCGGTCGTCTCGCAGCCGCAGGCGGACGAGGCCGCGCGCGTCATCCGTAGGGCCTGCCGCGAGGCCGGGGCGCCGCTCACGGAGGTCGGCCGCGAGGTCACCTGGGAATGGTCACC
>JAWODB010000141.1:0-6199 GCA_046483505.1 Phycisphaerae bacterium | reverse complement strand
CCCACCATGTGGACGTGTCGGCCAACCGGGCGGTCGCGACGCTGGTGCGGCTGCTATCGCCTCCGCCGGAAGAGAAGGGGAACTGAACCATGGATCAGGCCGTCGTCCGACATCGCGTGCTCCTCGCCTCGGCCGTCGTGGTGGGGGTGGCGGCGCTCGGGCTGGTGGCGGCGGCGGTGCTGTGGCCGGAGGCGGCCAAATGGGCCGGCCAGACCCCGCTTTACGGGAAGCACGCCTCCGAGACACCAATGGACTGGCTGTCGGTCCCCCCGTACGTCGCGGCGCTGGCGCTGTGTCTGGTCATGGTGGTCCGTACGTGGGACCGGAGGCCCCGGCGCCCCCTCTGGGTCCTCCTTGCGTTCGTCCTGGCCTGGCTCCTGTGGCGTGAACTGCCGTGGGACGGACGCCTCCTGAACGATGCCAACACGTTCAGTTGGGCCAAGTACGTGGGCAGCCCGGACGTGCCCGTGTGGGCCCAGGTCGTGCTCGGCGGCGGGTCGATGGTCGTCGCCCTGCTGCTGGTGGTGTACGTGGTGCGGCACGCGCGGGACGTGGGCCGGCTGCTGGCCGAGAAGGTCCGGTCCGCCAGCGGATGGGTCTTTGCGATGGGCGCGGTGCTGCTGGCGGCCGCCCAGGCCATGGACAAGTACGGCACGGTCGACCGGCACCTCGGGACGGACCTGGCGGCCTGGAAGGCCGGCGGCTGGCTCGGCTACGTGGAGGAGTCGCTGGAGTTCCTCGGCCCGGTGCTGCTGCTGGCGGCGTGCGTGGTGGCGGTGCTGGAGGAGCCCGCCCGGCCGGCCGTCCCGCGAATCGCGGACGCCGCGAAGGGGACCGAGGGTCAGGGCGAGGGCGGCGAGGGCGGCGGTTCGTCCTCGTCGCGGTCCTGATTGCCGGCCATCAGCCGTTCGAGCAGCCAATCGATGATGCGGTCGCGCTTCTCGGCCCGCTCGGCCAACTGGCGGCGGAGGTGTGCGATCCGTTCTTCGAGTTCGTGAATCTGGGCCTCGCGGGCCCGGCGTTCGGCGTCGAAGAGGCGTTCGAGCACCCCGCGCAGTTCCGCCTTCGTCTTCTCGCGGGCTTCTTCGGATTCGGCCTTGCGTGCCCGGGCGGCCAGTTCGGCGGCGCGGGCCCGCAGGCGGTGCTCTTCGAGGGCCGCCTCGTACGCCTCCGGGTTATCCTTCTTGAGCCGCTTCAGTTGCCCGATTTCGAAGCGGAGCCTGCGGCACATGCGGCGGAAGAACTCCGGCTTCTCCTCTTGCCACGCTTTGAGCCGCTCGTACCGCCACGGCATCTTCTCCTTGACGAAGGCGAGGATCTCGTCGACCTGCTCGTCGGTCAGTTCCTGGAACATGGGGGGCACGTGCCGCCGGCCGAACGGAGGCCGCCCGCCGCCGGGCGGCCCGCGGCGCGGCGGGCCGTGCGGCCGGTCGCGGTCGTGGTCCCGGTCGTCGCGAGCCGACTCCGACCGCGGACCGCGCCGCCACCCGTCCCGGTCGCCGCCGCTGACCGCCGACGCCGTCCATCCGACGGCCACCAGGACGGCCAGGATCAGAAGCACCTTACGCATCTCGTCTCTCCTGCTTGAGCGGCCGGCCGGGGCCGGCCGAGGGTCATCCGTGCCGGGCGCCGGCCGCCGGGCCGCCGGACCGGCTCTGGCCGGGCGGCGTGTCGGGACCGGCGGGTTCGTCCGGCCAATCGAGGTCCCAGGCGAACGCGGATGTGTCGGATTCGAGCAGTTCGAGGCTGGCGGTGATCTCGACGATCTCGGCATCCACCTGTTCCTGCTCGGGCCACGTGGCCGGCTGGGGCTCGGTGTCGAGGAGCAGGACGAGGGCGACGACGGCGGCCGCGGCTGCCGCGGCTGCGCCCAGCCACCGGAGCGGATGGTACCGCCGCCGGGCGCGCGGTTTGCCGCGGGGTGCGGCGTCGTCGGCCAGGCGACGGCGCACGGCGGCGAGGGCCTCGGCCCGCAGCGGCGGGGCGGCCTCGAGTACGTCGAGGGCCTCGAAGCCGCGGCGGAGGCCGTCCACCTCGCGGCGGCAGGCGTCGCACGCCGCCAGGTGCCGGTCGAGTTCCGCCCGGCGCGGGGCCGGCAGTTCATCGGCCGCGTACAGGACCCACTCGGTGGGTTCAGGGCAACGCGTCATCGTTCGTCCTCCGGAATCATCTCGCCCAGTTTCTTCAGGGCCCGATGGGCCCGGGCGAGTACCGTGCCGATCGGCTCGCCGTTCGCGTGGGCGATGTCCTTGAACGTCATCTCTCCATAATACCGCATGAGCAGGATTTCGCGGTCGGGCTCCGCCAGCCGGGCCAGCGCCTGCTCGACATGCCCGGCCCGTTCGCGGGCGACGGCGTCCGAGTCGGGGGGCATCTCGGCCACCGCCTCGGGCTCGTCCGCGACGAGCGGCCGGCGTTTCTGCCGGCGGATCCAGTCGCGGGCCTGGTTCGCCGCAATCCGAAACAGCCACGCCCGGAACTTGCCTTCCGGCTGGTACGTCTCCAGCCCGCGGAAGGCGCGGAGGAGCGTTTCCTGCATGAGGTCCTCGGCCACGTCGCGGCGGCCGACCATGCGAAACAGCAGGCCGTACACGCGCGGGGCGCTGGCGACCAGCAGGTCCTGGAGGTTCTCGGGCTCATCCGGCTTATCGGTCATCCGTTCCGCTTTACTGAACGTCCGGCGGCCGGGGTTATTGCGGTTTGCGTCGCCCGTCCGGTGCCCGTGGGCGGATTTCTGCGCGGCGGGTCTCCCGACCCGCCGCGCCGTGGCAGGCCGAAGGCCGGTGGCCCGGGAGGGCCACCGCGCGGAACGCATTGTCGGGCCCAAAGACGAGATTCCTCCGTTCGGGCCCTGCGGGCCCTCGGTCGGAATGACACGTAAGCCGTTTGCCACTCGGTTTCCCTGCAGGCCGGCCGGGGTCGCGATTGACGGCGGCCCGGCGCCGGGCTATAACGGCGGCATGCGAGTCCTCGGCCTGGACCTGGGCAAGCGGCGCGTCGGCGTCGCCGTCAGCGACCCGGATGGTACCATCGCCCGTCCGCTGATGCAATTCCGCGTGGCGCGGCGGGAGGATATCCTGCGGACCGTCCGGCGCCTCGTGGCGGAGCAGGGGGCCGGCCGCGTCGTCGTCGGCCTGCCGCTGCACGCGGACGGCACGGCGGGCGAGCAGGTCCGCTGGACGCAGGGGGTGGTGGCGGCCCTGGCCGGGGCCCTCGACGTGCCCGTCCGGACGTGGGACGAGCGGTTCAGCACGGACGAGGCGGAGACGATCCTCGACCGGGCCGGAGGCCACGTGCGCGACCGCAAGAGCCGCCGCGACCGCAAGACGCGCCGCGACATGGTCGCCGCGGCCGTCATCCTCCAGGACTACCTGGATGCGGGGGAGGGGTAACGCCGCCTTCCGCGCGGCGGGTCTCCCGGCCCGCCGCGCCGGGTGCCATGCGTTCGCGGTTCTGCGAAAGCATGCGCTGCGGATCGGGGAACACGCTTTCGCAACGGCGCGAAAGCGTGCCACCCCCCACGGGGCGGGATGAACACTGGCGGGCAAGCCGCCAGTGGCACCCGGCGCTAAGCGCGGTGGCCCGGGCGGGCCACCGCGCGGGACAGGAGCGCGTGCCACGCGAAGTTCACTTCGCCTCGGCGGGGTCCTCGACGTGCATCTCGCGGCCCTGGCCGTCGTAGCACCGGTAGGCCGCCTGGTCGACGCCGCTCTCCGGATCGCCGATGAGGCGGATGCGCCAGGCGTGGTTCTGCTCCAGGCGGGTGACGGCCTCGCGTTTTTCGTTGTTGACGTACTCGGCCACCTGGGGATGCAGGGTGACCTGGACGCGGGCGATCTGGTCGCGTCCGGCCAGGAGTTTGAGATGGCGGAGGACCTCCAGGGCGAGGGACTCGCTGCTCTTGATGATGCCCGCTCCCTGGCAGTGGGGGCAGTCGATGAAGGTGGTGCGTTCCAGGCTGGGCTGGACGCGCTGGCGGGTCATCTCGATGATGCCGAACTTCGAGAGGCGTGCGATCTGCGAGCGGGCCTTGTCGTTCGTGAACGCGTCGCGGAAGACCTTCTCCATGTGCCGCCGGTTCTGGGCCTTCTCCATGTCGACGAAGTCGAGGATGAGCAGGCCGCCCAGGTCGCGGAGGCGGATCTGGCGGGCGATTTCCTTGGCGGCCATGAGGTTGAGTTGGTGGGCGGATTCCTCGGCGTCCCGCCCGTGGCGGAAACTGCCGGAGTTGACGTCGATGGCCACCAGCGCCTCGGTCTGGTCGATGACGATGCTCCCGCCGCGGGGCAGGGGGACGGTCCGGCTGTAGACGCGGGCGATCGCCTCCTCGATGTCGTACTTGTGGAACAGGGGCACCTCGCCCTCGTACCGCTTGGCCCGTTTCTGGTACCGGGGCATGACGATCTTCATGTAGTCGCGGGCGCGGCGGAGGACGGCGTCGGAGTCGACCCAGATGGTCTTGATGTCGGGGGTGTAGGCGTCGCGGAGGGTCCGCAGGACGAGGTCCGACTCGCGGAAGATCTCGGCCGGGGCCTTGTCGCTCTTCGCCCGGCCGCGCACCACCTTCCAGAGGCGGATGAGGTAGTTGAGGTCGCGCTGGATGTCCTTCTTGCTGCGGTCCTTGCCGGCGGTGCGGACGATGAACCCCAGGTCCGACGGCGGATTCAGGCTGGCCAGCTGCTCGCGCATCTTGCGGCGCTGGCCCTCGTTCTCGATCTTGCGCGACACGCCCAGCCGCCCCAGGTGCGGCATGAGGACGAGGTACCGCCCGGGAATCGACAGGGCGGTCGTCAGCGACGGCCCCTTCGTGCCGATGCCTTCCTTGGTAATCTGGACGACCACGTCGTCGCCGGGACGGAAGATCTCCTGGATGGTCTTGCGACCCCGGCCGCCCTTCTTGCCCTTGCCCTTCTTCTTGCTCTTCCGCAGGCGGTCCGGATAAGCGCGCGAGATGACGTCGCTGACGTGGAGAAACCCGTTCTTCGGCATGCCGATGTCGACGAAGGCGGCCTGGATGGACGGCTCGACGTTGTTGACGCGTCCCTTGTAGATGTTGCCGACGTGCCGCTGGACCGAGGCGCGTTCCATGTAGAGTTCTTCGAGGTCGCCGCCGCGGACGACGGCGATGCGGCACTCCTCGTTCTCGACGACGTTGATCAGCATTTCGGCGGTCATGGAGGTGTATCCTTTTGCTGCCGGCGCCGTCGCGGCGCGGCCGGGGGTCAGTCCAGGCGGAGGTCGGTCCGCCGGATGTCGGCCCGGAGAATCTCGTCGCGGTCGATGCCCATGAGGCGGAGCACCTCGTCGGGACGGACCGTGCCGTGCGGGCCGGTGACGAGGGTCATGCGGATGATTTCGCCGTCAGGGGTTTCGAGGTCGCGGATAAAGGGCCGGGCGTCGAGGTGCTTGTCGCCCTTGGGACGGGGGCGCACCACGGGCGCCTCGCGCCGGTCCAGGACCTGCCGGGCGCGAGCGGCCAGGTCGGAGGGCGGGGCCTCCAGCCGGACGACGTACACGACGGTGTGCGGATGGGCCTTGTCGGTGGGACGGACGAGGTCGAGCGAGCGAATCGCCAGGGCCGGAGGCATCTGGCCGCGGAGCCGCTCGAGGACAGCATCAGGATTGACCCAGTCGGCGAGTTCGAATTCGAGGAGTTCCGCCTCTGAGGCAATGCCGACGCTGCGAGGCTCCGGCAGCGACATCTTCGGGCGCGGGTTATACCCCTGACTCAGCCGCAGGGGAAGACCCGCCCGCCGCAAGGCCCGTTCCCACAGGCGCATCATGTCGTGATGGCTGAGGAACCGCTTGTCACCCTCCACCGAGAACCAGAGTCGCAACCGTTGACGAAACAAAGACTCTCCTGGATCAGACCCGCTCCGCCCGCCCGCGCGGGCGGGTCAGAGTCGGATTCTGGATTTTACATTGAGTATTCTAGCCGCCGCGCGCCGGCGGGGAAAGGAAAAAGCGCGAGAGGGGGGGAGAACCGGGCCGCGAACGGGGGGTCGCGGGTAGCCGGCGGGGCAGCGCGATCTTCTCGCGCCGGGTGCCATGCTTTCGCGAATTCGCGAAAGCACGTGCTGCGCATCGGGGCACACGCTTTCGCAGCAGCGCGAAAGCGTGCCACCCACCGTTCGATAACCGCGAACTCACGCTCGCGGCTCGAATGTGTGGCGCGGCGGGTGCGGAGACCCGCCGCGCT
>JAWODB010000132.1:0-2602 GCA_046483505.1 Phycisphaerae bacterium | reverse complement strand
CGGGGGCGCGCGATGCGAGCGGGTCGGAGGGCCCCCTCGGCGACTTCGCCATCACCGGCTTCACGGAAAACCAGCCGCTCGAGGAGGGCGTGACGGTCAGCGTCACGGCCAAGATGGCGGTGTTCGACTCGTGGGTCGAGGTGGCGTAAGGGCAGGACGTATCCGGCAACGCTCAGGAGATGAATCGATGTTTCACGCCGAACCGCTTCGCAGAATCCGCCAGCGCCTTGTCGGCCGTCACCAGCGGCAGGCCCGCCGCGTGGGCGGTCGCGAGGTGCAGGGCGTCGACCGTCCGCAGCGGGGCCGTGAAACTCCCGAGCCACTCGCTGGCCAGCGCGTACGCCTTGGCCTCGACGGGGACCACCTGGAATCGCTGCTCGTCGATGTGCAGGCGGAACGCGGCGAGCACGCGGCCGGCCGTCTCGGCATCCATCCCGCCGGTACGGACCTTCAGAGACAGGGCGGAGGCGAATTCGACCTCCACCAGCGGGCTGATCGCAGGCGGCCGGGCCCGGCGGACGGCGCGCTCCGCCTTCTCGCTCAAGGCCTCGGGGCAGTAGCAGGCCACGAGGACGCTCGTGTCGATGTAGGCCATCAGAACCGTTCCTCGCGGCGCATGGCCAGGAGTTCATCGGTCAGGCTCTTGCCCTTGACCTTGACCGAGGCCCGGAACTCCGACAGGTCCGGCAGGCCGCGGGCGGCCTTCGCCCCCACCGGCCCGAGACGGGCGACCTCTTTGCCACGCCGGGTGATCACGGTCGACTGGCCCCGCTCGGCGGCCTTGACGAGGTCGCTGAGGCGCCTTCGGGCCTCCTTCAGGTTCACGGTCTCCATCGGGCGTCCTCCCGGAAGGTTACACTTGAAGTATACACGAGGCGGCCGCGGCCGTCAAACGGAAAGGAGCCGTACGGCATGACCACCTTCACCGACACCGAGGGCCGGTCCTGGACCGTCCAGGTCACCGTCGACGCCATCCGCCGGGTGCGGGACCTGACGGGCGTGAACCTGGCGGTCGAGGCGACCGGCGGTGATCTCTTCGAGCGCCGAGGATGTCCCCATCGTAGTTGAAGGTCGGTGGCGGCTCCGGGGTTCATGTTAACCGACCTTTCGCGATGCGGCAACCTGTTTGCCGCACTCGGCGTCGTCCAGGTACGCCTTCAGGATCCAGAGATGCTGATAACCCATGATGCGGCGGAAGTGTTTCTCGGTCGCCAGCCACGCCGTCGCCGCCCACCGCAGGGCCATCGCCCCGTCCCGCCACCGCCTCACCCGCCGCGTCCGCTGCCGCACGCCCGACTGCGGCGACTCGATCAGGTTCGTCGTCGCCAGGCACCGACGCAGCGCCGGCGGCAGGCCGAGGGCGTTCACGGTGAACGTCTCCTCCAGCCCTTCCCGCAGGCTCGCCGCCGCCGTCGGATGCTCCACCTCGAGCCACTCGGCCTGCTTCCGCAGCCGGGCCATCCCCTCGGCCGGCTCCAAGCGGTACGCCGCCCGCATCGCCGCTTTCACCTGGTCCCGCAGGTGCTTCGGCACGTGATCGCAGACGTTGCGGACCTTGTGTTTGCGGCACCGCTGAACCGGGTTGGCCGTCCCGTAGACCGCGTCCACGGCCGCCCGCAGGGCCTTCGAGCCGTCGATGACGAACAGCCGCCGACGCCCGCCCTCGACCCCGGCCGGCTTCACGCCCCGGGCCACCAGGTCCTCCAGCAGCGCCTTGGCCGCCGCCGCGTTCTCGCTTGCCCCCTCCACGAGCCCCAGGACGTGCTTGCGGCCGTCGGCGCCTACGCCAATCGCACTCAGCACGTGGTGGTCGCCGAAGACCAGGCCGTCGATGTAGAGGATCAGCAGGTCCAGATCGTCGAACCGCCGCCCGGCCAGCGTCTTCAGGGCCTCCTCGCTGGCGTCGATAAACTCCCGGCTGACCGCCGACTTCGAGACGCCCACCGCCTCGGCCACCTCCGGCAGCACCTCCCGGTAGGAACGCGTCGAGACCCCGTGCATGAGGATCTCCACGATCCGCTGCCCGAGCCGCCCGTCGGCCTGCATCGCTTCGTAGGCCGGGACTTCGACCTCCGCCCCGACGCCCGGCCCTTTGCGCCGGAGCCGCGGCTTCTCGACCCGCACCCGGCGGTCCGAAAGCGTCACGACGCCCGGTTGCCGGCCGTGCCGGCGGACCGCGCCGCCCGCCTTGCCGGGATGACGCGGCCCGGCCACCGCCTCGGCGCTCATCAACAGCACCGCTTCCAGTGTGGCCCGGCCGACCACCTCGATCACCTCGTCCACGGCCGCCTCGGCCCGGGTCACGAGGTCCAGCATCGGCAGGAGCACCTGGCCTTCCCTGGCCAGGAACTCGGCCAACTTCCGGCTGTCCTTCGCGTCGCACGTCTGGTAGGCTTTACCCATCGTGGTGGCTCCTTTCTGCTGGTTTCCAACCGAATCTTACCGATTCGGCCGGATTGGAGCCGCCACTTTTTTCAACCTTCAACTGCCGGTGGGAGACTGTCGGGAGTGAACGTCCCGCTCGAGATCAAAGCGCCCCATATTTGGATCCATGTTATCCTGGTAGCCAAAACTGGAACTATCCTTCATCGCGGCATCGAGC
>JAWODB010000081.1:0-9395 GCA_046483505.1 Phycisphaerae bacterium | reverse complement strand
CACTCGTCCTCGCCGGGCAGGACGTCGGCGGGATCGACGGCGGGGGCGGCGTCCGGCGCGGGAATCTCCACCAGGCCCAGGTCCTCCTCGAAGCCGGCCAACTGGGCGAGGAGGCGGCCGTCGGCGGCGACGGCGAAACTCGCCCCGTCGAACACGAGGTCGTCGTTCCCGCCCACCTGGTTGACGTACAGGAGCGACTGGTCGTGCCGGCGGGCGGTCGCCTCCGCCACCTCGCGGCGGCGGGCCAGTTTGCCGATGCCGAACGGGGAGGCCGACGGGACCAGCAGGACGTGGACGCCGGCGACCGCCAGGTCGGTGGCCGGGTTGGCATGATGGTACATGGCGGTGGGGCCGGCCTCCTCGTCGGCCCACATGTCCTCGCAGATCATCATGCCGATCCTCAGGCCGCCGTACTCGACCGCCACCGCCTCGTCGCCCGGCTCGAAGTAGCGGGCCTCGTCGAAGACGTCGTAGAACGGCAGCAACCGCTTGTGGACGGTGCCGAGCACCTCCCCCTCGGCCAGCAGGGCGACGGTGTTGTGGAGCGGCCGGCCGCGCTTGCCCTCGCGCGGGGCGGCGTAGCCGACGACCAGGGCCGGCCGGTCCACCTCCCGCACGAGCCGCTCCAGGGCGGCAAGGCTGTCCTCGACAAAACGCGGTTTCAGGAGGAGGTCCTTCGGCGGGTAGCCGAGGATCGAGAGTTCGGGCGTCACGACCAGGTCGGCGCCCTCGTCGGCCGCCCGGTGGTAGGCGTCGAGGATGCGACGGACGTTGCCGACGATGTCGCCGACCGTGGGATTGAGTTGGGCCAGGGCGATTTTCATGGACGCCATCATAGGGCCCGCGGGGCCGCGGGTCAAAGGGCGTTTCCGCCCCCCGAAACGGCCCGAATTTCGTTGAGAATCGGGGCCGTTTCGGGTACCATATCCATGGGCGGTACCGGCCCGACGCGGGCTTTGTAAGCCCCTGTTGTGAAAGCACTTACGGCGACACCCGGAACGTAAAGGACGCCCACCACGTGACCCGACTCAACCAGCCCGAAAACATCCAGGAACTCTTCATCGAAGAGGAGATGAAGGACGCGTACCTGACCTACGCCATGAGCGTCATCGTCAGCCGCGCCCTGCCCGACGTCCGCGACGGCCTGAAGCCGAGCCAGCGGCGTATCCTGGTGGCGATGAACGACCTCGGGCTCGGCCCCCGCAGCCGGTTCCGCAAGTGCGCCAAGATCGCCGGCGACACCTCCGGCAACTACCATCCGCACGGCGAGGCGGTCGTGTACCCGACGATGGTCCGGATGGCCCAGCCGTTCTCCGAACGGTACCCGGTGGTGGAGGGCCAGGGCAACTTCGGGTCGATCGACGGCGACCCGCCCGCCGCCATGCGGTACACCGAGGCGCGGCTGGCCCAGATCGCCACCGAGATGCTCGAGGACATCGAGAAGGACACCGTCGACTTCGAGCCGAACTACGACGAGACGCGCACCGAGCCGACCGTCCTGACGGGCAAGTTCCCGAACCTGCTGTGCAACGGCTCGAGCGGCATCGCGGTAGGCATGGCGACCAGCATCCCGCCCCACAACCTGACGGAAATCTGCGACGCTGCCATCGCCGTCATCGACGACCCGGACATCAGCGTCAAGGACCTGATGAAGATCGTGACGGGGCCGGACTTCCCCACGGGCGGCCTCATCTGCGGACGGAAGGGCATCCAGGAAGGGTACACGACCGGCCGGGGCACCATCACCGTCCGGGCCCGCGCCCACGCCGAGGAGACGCGCGGCGGGAAGAGCCAGATCGTCGTCACGGAGATTCCGTACGGCCAGATCAAGACCCGCATCATCGAACGCATCGCCGACTGCGTCAAGAACGGGTCCATCGAGGGCATCTCCGACATCCGCGACGAGTCCGACCGCGAGGGCATGCGCCTCGTGATCGAACTCCGCCGCGGCGAGGACGACCGCGTCGTCCTGAACCAACTGTACAAGCACACCCCGCTGCAGACCTCGTTCTCGATCATCAACATCGCCCTGGACAAGGGCCGGCCGCGCACCATGTCCCTCAAGGACATGCTCGTGGCCTACAAGAACCACCGGATCGAGGTCATCCGCCGGCGGACGGTGTTCCTGCTGAAGAAGGCCCGGGCCCGCGAGCACATCCTGTTCGGCCTGGTCTACGCGGTGGCGAACATCGACGAGATCATCGCCATCATCAAGAAGAGCCCGGACGTGCCCACCGCCAAAGAGCGGCTGATGAAGAAGGCCTGGACGTTCAAGAGCAGCAGCCTGCCCGGCAAGAGCACCAGCAAGGCCAACAAACTGCTGCGTGACGCCACCAAGGACGCCCTCCACCTCTCCAGCAAGCAGGCCGACGCCATCCTGGGCATGCGGCTGCAGCAACTGACGGGCCTGGAGGTCGAGAAACTCCGCGACGAGTGGGTCGAGGTCCGCGAGAGAATCGAGGAGTACGAGGCCATCCTGCACGACGAGCGCCTCGTCCTGAACATCATCGCCGAAGACATCTACGAGATGAAGGAGAAGTACGGCGACGCGCGGCGGACGGAGATCGTCGGCGAGGCCGAGGACTTCGACCTGGAGGACCTCATCGCCGAGGAGAACTGCGTCGTCACCATCAGCCACGAGGGGTACATCAAGCGGATGCCGCTGACGAGTTACCGCCGGCAGGGCCGCGGCGGCAAGGGCGTCATCGGCTCCACCGCCAAGGAAGGCGACTTCGTCGAGCACATGTTCGTCGCCTCCACGCACGACTACATCCTGTTCTTCACGAACCGCGGCCAGTGTTACTGGCAAAAGGTGTACGACATCCCGCAGATGTCGCGCCAGGCCAAGGGCCGGGCCATGGCCAACCTGCTGGAACTGCGGCAGAACGAGTGGGTCGCGGGGTTCCACCCCGTCCGCGAGTTCGACGACAAACGCAGGCTTGTCTTCGCCACCGCCAAGGGGACGGTCAAGAAGACGGCGCTCTCCGAGTACGGCAACCCGCGGCGCGGCGGCATCATCGCCATCAAACTCCCGCAGAACGACACGCTCATCGGCGTGTCGATCACGGACGGCAACGACGAGGTCGTCCTCGGCACGCGCGAGGGCATGGCCATCCGGTTCAAGGAAGGCGACGTCCGCAGCATGGGCCGGAACGCGCGCGGCGTGCGGGGCATCAACCTCAAGAAGGGCGACGAGGTCATCGGCATGGCCATCGTCGACTCGGGCGCCACCCTCCTGACCGTCTGCGAACACGGCTACGGCAAACGGACGGCGTTCGAGGAGTACCGCCTCCAGAGCCGCGGCGGCAAGGGCATCATCAACATCAAGAGCACGAAGCGCAACGGCAAGGTCGTCTCGATGATGACCGTCCGCGACGGCGACGAACTCATGCTCATCACGCAGCGCGGGCAGATCATGCGGATCGGCGTCGACAAGAAGAGCATCCGTCCCATCGGCCGCAACACCCAGGGCGTGCGGATCATCCGCCTCGGCGACGACGACACGCTCGTCGCCGTCGCCCGCGTCGCCGCCGAACCCGACGAGGAGGACGAGGAGGCGTAGCGTGCCGCACCGTATCCCCTGCCCTCGCCGCCGCCTCGTTGCGGCGGCCGCCGTCTGTATCGCCCTGCTCGCCGGCGCGACGGCGGAAGCCCGCGCGGGCGAGTTGGCCGTCGAGAGCGACTTCCCCGGCGGCTCCGTCCACGTCGACGCCATCGACCAGGAGGCGCGGGGCCTCCGCGTCCAGCCCGCCAATCATCCCGGCAAGGGCTGGCGGTGCTGGTGGTTCTTCAAGGTCACCGGCATCGAGCCGGGCGAGACCCTGACGCTGACGGTGACGGGCGGCGGGTTCGCCCTGCCCAATCAGGCCGCATGGAGCCTGGACGGCCGGTCTTGGCGCCAGACCGCCCCCGGCACGCGGTCGAAGAACCGCGTGACGTACACGCAGGCGGTCCCGGCGTCGGAGGCGTACTTCGCCTGGGGCCCGCCGTTCCTGCCCCGCCACGCCGAGGCCCTGCTGGCCGACGCCAATAAGGAGTGCAACGCCGCCGAGCGGTTCGTCCTGTGCCGCACGCGCGAGGACCGGCCGACGCCGGCCCTTCGCATCGAACCCGCGGCGTCGGACGCGAAGCCCGTCCTCCTCTGGGTCCAGGCCCGGCAGCACGCGTGGGAATCGGGGGCGAGTTGGGTGGCGGACGGTTTCACGCGATGGCTGTGCTCGCGAGACGGGCGCGCCCGGGCCGTCCGCCGCCAGTGCCGCACGGTCATCGTGCCCATCATGGACGTGGACAACGTGGTCCGCGGGGCGGGCGGGAAGAACCAGCGTCCGCAGGACCACAACCGCGACTGGTCCGACGAGCCGCACTGGCCCGCCGTCGCCGCCGCCCAGCGGATGCTGCGCGACCTCAGCCCACGGGCACGGCTCACGGTCTTTATCGACCTGCACAACCCGGGCCCCGGCAAGCGGGACCAGGAGGTCTTCTTCTACATCTGCCCGCGCAACCACCTTTCGCCGCGGCGGCAGGACCTGCTGGACGCGCTGGTGGCCGCGGCCAAGGCCGAGATGACCGCCCCGCTCGGCTTCCGCGGCCAGACCCGCGAAAGCGGTGCCGGCTACGATGAGAACTGGAAACGCATCTCGAAGAACTGGGTGGCCGAGCACCTCGACGGCCCGCTCGTGGCCGTCACGATGGAGACCGGCTGGCAGACGCCGCACAGCACCCGCGAGGGATACGTGACGGTCGGCCGGCAACTCGGCCTGGCCGTCGAGCGCTTCCTGCGGGAGGCGGCGGAGTAGCACCGCGACGCGGCAAGCAGCCGCTGGGGAAGGTCCAAGACTCCGTTCGTCCTTCAGCGTTCGTCATTGCCCGTTCGTCATGGTCGTTTCAGTCCACTGCGCGGTGTCCCTGCATCCGCAGGACGCCGCGGTCGACCTCGACCGACTCCAGGACGATGCGGCGGTCGCCCTTGCCGAGCGCCACCGGCTTGCCGGTCCAGGCCCGGAGGATGGCTTTCAGGACGTCCAGATGCGTTGCCTTGTCCCCCTGCGGGGCAAGTGCGGTGCTCATGACGGCGGCCCGGAGCGCCCCTTCCATCCCCGGCAGGGGCAGGCTGCCGATGCGCGTGCCGGCGGGCTCGGTCACCAGCCGTCCATGCCCGTCGGCCGAGAGGCGCAGCCACTGGGCGGCGACGACTTCGGACCACCCGTCTCCGAGTTGCGTGGCGAGGACGACCGCCCCCGGCTCGAAGCCGACGCGCAGGCGGGCGAGCACGGCGGGCACCGGCCGGCCGGCCCGTCGCTCCTCGCCGAGGAACATCGCCAGGCGGGCGTTGACCATCGCCTCGGTCACCGCCAGGTCCAGCCGCGTACCGCCGCTCTCGTCCAGCAGGACGTTGCCGACGTGGTTGACCACCCGCCGGTTGAACGCCCGGAAGGCATTGCGGTCGCGCCCGAGCGGGGCCGTCCGCTCGTAGACGCCGGGCGTGGCCTTGACCAGAAGCACGGCCAGGGCGACGGCGAGCAGGGCCCCGGCCACCGCCACCTGGGCCGCACGCTTCCTCCGCCGGGCGGGTGCCTTGTGTGCCATGGACGAAAGTGTCGAGCGGCCGCGCACGGCGGTCAAGGCTTTTCGCGACGGCGCGAGCCCGACGCAAGGCGGGAAACCGAGCCCGCTGCGTAAGCAGCGGGATACGTTCGGTGGCCGGCGGCCTCACCGCACGCGACCACGGCACCGCGCCGGCGGGTACCCGCCATCTTACGATGGCGGCTCGGTCGGCCCGGCCCCCGCGTTTTGGATTGACCCCTTATCCCGGATGCCTAGAATGGTCGATTAATCAGGGCGGCAACCGCCGGAGCCCAAGAGGAGGAGTCTTGCGTTGAACCATCCCGACGCCCTGGAAGCCGTCCAGAATCTGCTCGATTACCGATTCAACGACCCCGACCTGCTCGCCAGCGCGCTGACCCACGCCAGCGTCGCCGACGACCGGCTCGCCTCGAACGAGCGGCTGGAGTTTCTCGGCGACGCCGTCCTGGGCCTGGTTATCTGCGAGGAACTCTACAACCGGTTCCCGGAGTTCCTGGAGGGCGACCTGACGCGCGTCAAGAGCGTCGTCGTCAGCCGCGAGACGTGCGCCCGCGTCGCCGACGCGCTCGGCGTGGTCGAACACCTGGACCTCGGCAAAGGCATCATCGAGGCGCCGAACATGCCCGCCAGCCTGACGGCGTGCGCCTACGAGGCGCTCATCGGGGCCGTCTACCTGGACGGCGGCCTGGAACCGGCCCGGCGGTTCATCCTCGACCACATGGAAGAGGAGATCGAGCGGGTCATGGCCGGCGAGCATCGACTCAACTACAAGTCTTTGCTTCAGCAGCACGCCCAGCACGGCCTGGGGGCCACCCCCCAATACGAACTGCTCGACGAAAAGGGTCCCGACCACGCCAAGGCGTTCGAGATCGCCGTCGTCATCCGCGGCCGGCGGTACCCCAGCGCCTGGGGGCCCAGCAAGAAGACCGCCGAGCAGCGGGCCGCCATGGAGGCCCTCCGCGTCCTCGGCCGGCTGGAAGAGGAAACGCAAGTCGTCGACGGCGATGACGGCGAGCCGTCCGAGGCCGGCTGAGCCCGCGCGATTACAGATGCCCGCGCGCTTCCCGCTGGTCCCGCCCGTCGCGGGGTGTGTGGAGGGCGTCGTCGATTTCCTCTTCGGCCTCGCGCTGCTGGCGCCGGCGGTCGTAGCCGCCGCCCCGCTCGGGGTCCTCCACCCGCTCCACCTGGCCGGGCTTCCACCGGCGCCGGGGGAACTTCGGCGGCCGGGGCTCGGAATCCTCCGATTTGGACGGCATCATCAGTACTCCCACCTGAAGACGCGCCGGGCCAGGCGGCGGACCTTTCGCATCGACACGTGAATACCCAGCCCGGGCCCGGCCATCGCCCGGACGAACCCGCCGTAGCCGAACGAGAGCCGCTCGCGCGTCACGTCGGACCGCAGCAGCACCCGGCCGTACGACCCCTCGCAGAACCGGACCCGCCGGCCGACGAGTTCCAGGAAGACGCGTCCCGCGGCGGTCAGGACGCCCGTCTCGCCGACCATGCACCCGAGTTGGAAGTCGAGGCCGGCGCGGTCGGCCAGGTCCGCCAGTCTCAGGCTCTCGACGAGCCCACCGTTCTTCGAGATGCGGATGTTAAAGAGGTCCACCTGCCCGCCGCGGACCAGCCGCTCCGCCCCCGCGTACGTCAGCAGCGATTCGTCCAGCATGATGGGCACGCCCGTGCGGCGGCGGAGGTCGGCGAGGGCGGCCTCGTTGCCCTTGGCGAGCGGCTGCTCGACCGCCAGCACGTGATATCGGCCGAGCACGGGGGCGCGGCGGACGGCCTCCTCCAGATCCCAGGCGCCGTTCGCGTCGACGCGGAGCGTCCGGCGCGTGGGCCCGCGCCGCCGCCGGAGCCCGCGGCCCAACTGGCGATTGATCTCCGCCAGGTTCGCCTCGTCGAGGTCGGCGTCGTCGCCGACCTTGAGTTTGTAATCGCGCATCGAGAGCAGCCGCATCAGCCGGAGCGTCCGGCGGGTCTTCGCGACCGGCCGCTGGCCGAGCACGCCGCTCACCCGCCGCAGCAGGCGGTGCGGCTTGAGGCCGAACCGGCCGGCGAGCATGTCGGCCACCCGCTGCCGGCGGGACCGGCCCAACGCGTCGAGATACGCCAGTTCGCACGCGCACCACGCGGCGTTATGGACCACGTGGCCGTCGGCGATCGGCGCCTCGCCCAGCGGCGCGTCGGCCGACAGGCGCTCGGCGTAGTGGTCGCCGATGACGCGGACGGCGCCGGCCACCGTCTCGCCGGTGACGTAATCGCGCGGAATCCCCTCGCCCCAGCCGACGCTGCCGTCGTCCAGAACGAGGCGCGCGAGGATGCCCGTGCTCGTGTCGCGTGCGGCCCGGGCGTGCTCGAACCGGATTCGCATCGGGATGTCGTAGGCCCAGACCTCCAGGGCCTGCGGGCGTGGTGTCATGGGTGCCGGCATCTTCCCCCCAACGCTACGAGAATGGGGACGAAACGGGACCCCGCATCGGCGTGCGGCGGGTTCGGCAACCCGGCGCACGGAAAACAGCCTCCCAGGGCTACACGCCCCGCCACGATTATGGGGACGCGCCGGGGCCACGTCAATCGGCGGGGGAAGGATGCCGCCAAAGAGTGGTCAGGACGTGGCGGCCGCAGGAGCGGGGGCGGGGGCCAGCGGCCAGTCGTCGGCCTCGCCGGCGGCGGCGACCGTCGCCTGCACCACCGTGTGGTCGAACTGCTTGAAGACGCCCGCCCGCAACTGCTCCAGGGCGTGCTCCAGCGTCAGGGCGGGCCGGTGCGGCCGGGACCGCGTCATGGCATCCAGGGCCTCCGCGACCGCCATCACGCGCGACCCCAGGGGGATGGCCTCGCCCGCCAGGCCGTCCGGGTACCCCCGCCCGTCCGGCCGCTCGTGATGATGGCGAACCAGGTGCACCTCCCGGTGCAGGAACGAGAGACGCTCGAGGATCTTGACGGCGGCGGCGGGGTGCTGGCACACCAGCGCCCAGTCGCTCTTCGACAGGGGCGCATCCTTCCAGATCGTCTCCTCGGGGATGGCGGCCTTGCCGAGGTCCTGGAGGCGAGCGGCCCGCTGGATCAGGCTGACCTCGTCATCCGCCAGGCCGAGTTGCCGGGCGATGGCGGTGGCGTACTGGGCCACGTTCCGCGAGTGCCCGTCGGTGTACGGATTCCGCGACTCGACCGTATCGATGAGTCGGCAGACGTTCTCGAGGAAGGTGCGGCGATTGCGGCGGCTGAGCGACTCGACGCGCCGGCGCAGTTCGCGGGCCTCGCGCGTGTTCGCCAGGCTGGGCTCGACCCGGCCGTGTTTCATGTCGTCCCAGACGACGATGCGGTTGCCGCCCACGTTCTTGGCACAGTACATGGCCTCGTCGGCCCAGTGGATGAGTTCTTCAGGCGGCGTGTCGAGGTGGAGTTGATAGGCGGCGACCCCGCCGCTGAGGCTGAGACGGATTTCCTCATCCTCGTGCCGCAGCGGGTGGTCCATGACGCGGCGCCGGACCTGGTCGGCGAGCATGGCGGCCTCGTCGATGTCGGTGTCGGGGAGAACGAGCAGGAACTCCTCGCCGCCGTACCGGGCGACAATGTCGCTGGCCCGGAGCCTCTCGCGGAAATGCCCCGCGACGTGCTTCAGGCACACGTCGCCGACCGCGTGGCCGCGCGTGTCGTTGATCGCCTTGAAATGGTCGAGGTCCATCATGACGACGGCCACGGGCGTGCACTGGCGGCGCGCGCGGGCCACCTCGCGCCGCAGCAGTTCATCGGCCTGCCGGCGGTTGACCAGGCCGGTCAGGTAGTCGGTGGTCGCCAGCCGCGCC
>JAWODB010000053.1:0-11146 GCA_046483505.1 Phycisphaerae bacterium | reverse complement strand
GAGCCTCGCCACCGCCCGTTTCGGCCATCTGCCAGACCGTCCGCCACGTGCCGGTGTTCAGGTAGAACCGGTCCGCCCCGTCGGCGGACACGGGGCCCAGGGGCACGCTCTCGGAGCGATGGCTGTGCCCGTAGACGACGAATCGCGGGGGGCGGCCGTCCGTCCCGCGTTCGTCCAGGGCGCGGGCGGCATATTGGGACAGCGGCAGGTTCCACAGCAGCCGCCATCCGCGGACCAGGCGGTCGACGAGCCGCGGCCAGGAGTCCAGGACGTTGACCTTGCGTCGGCGGATGTCGCCCAGCAGGGCCCACAGATACCACCGCTCCAGCCAGGACAACTGGTCGGCCGCCAGCGCCCGCACCGCGGGGTCGCGGCGGAAGTCGTCCACGACGCGTTCCATGGCGCGGTCGACGGCCGCGAGGACCTGCGGGTCGCCCTGCCCCAGTTCCGACACGGTCTCCAGGACCCAGGTGGCCAGGTGCGTCATCGGCCGCACGTTGTCGATCTCCCGCAGCCTCCGGACCGCCTCCCTGGCGCCGGCACCGGTGCCCAGTTCCTTGCCGACCTCCAGGGGAAACCGGCTCAGCAACTCGACGATGATGGCGTCGCCGAGGGAGGAGACCTCCTGGCCGCGGCCGGCGGCATAGTTGATGCGGTCGTGGACGTCGCCGTGGCGGGCCACGACGTCGTACGCCTCGGGCGGCGAGCGGAAGACGAAGGGAAACCCGTCGCGGACGTACGCGCGCCCGAGGCGAAAGCGGTCCGCCACCAGCCGCCTCGCCGACCGGTACCGGTTGATGAGCCAGTCATGGTTGCCGAGGACGTAGTCGAGCCGGATGTCGCCGGCCGGCATGTGGCCGGAGAGGGCGATGCGGGCGGGAATGTCGAGCAGGTGGTCGATGGCCCACCGGTTGGCGCGGAAGATGCGGCGAAGGATCGCCAGGACAACCTGCTCCTGCTCGCCGCCGGGCGCGTTCCAGGGCCGGATGCCTTCCGCGTTCAGCCAGAGGGCACTGCGGACGAGGTCGAGGCCGTCGCCGAGGAGCACGAGGCGCACCTCGTGCGGGCTCCGGCGCCGGACCAGGTCGACGACCTGGTCCGCGAACCGATCGAACGCCTCTTCGTTGATCGTGTCGCTGCTGGAGCCGTCGGTCAGATGAACGTCGCTGAAGAAGATGAGCATGCGCGGGCGGCCTGCCTCCGCCGGGGGTTCGGGTGCATCAGGTGTGTGCCTCCTGCGAGCGGTCGGGCACGAAGATGGAGACGGCGGTGCCCTTCCCCGGCTCGCTCTGGAGCGACACGCTGCCGCCGAGCCGTTCGACGGCGTGCTTGACGATGGCCAGCCCCAGCCCCGTGCCGCGGGCCTTCGTGTCGCCGCTGCGCGAGACGTCGGACTGGTAGAACCGCTCGAAGATGCGGCTCTGCTCGCCGCGGGCGATGCCGCAGCCCGTGTCCGAGACGCGCAACAGCATCCGCTCGTCCTCGTACTCGGCCGAAAGGGTCACGCGGCCGCCGGCGTCGGTGAACTTGATGGCGTTGTCCAGGAGGTTCTGGAGGATGAGTTCCATGAGTTTACGGTCGGCCACGAACACGCGGTCCGGTTCGGTGGCGGTGCATTCCAGGGTAACACCCTTGGAGGCGGCGGCGTCGGCGAACTGGGCTTCGGCCCATCGGCAGAGGGCCCCGAGGCCGATCTCGTCCTCCCGCCCGCCGCGCTTCGCCGTCTCGACGGCGTGGAGGTCCAGCAGGTCCAGGGTCAGGCTCTCGAGGCGGTCGACGTTGCGGCGGAGGATGTCCAGCGTCCGTTCAAGGGAAGGGTCGGGGGCCCCGGCGGCCTGCTCCTCCTCGACGGCCTCGACGGCGGCCCGGAGCGTGGCCAGCGGCGTCCGCAACTCGTGCGAGGCGTTGGCCACGAACTCGGCCTTCATGGCGGCCGTCCGGACGAGGTCCGTCACGTCGCGGACCACGACGAGGCATCCGATGTCGCCGGCGGGGGTGGGCGCCAGCGGCGAGGCGTGGACGTCCAGGTGCCGCCGCTCGTGCCCGATCTCCACCTCGACCTCGCAGCGGGCCACGCGACCGGAGGCGGCGGCCTCGTTGTACGCGTCGACGATGTCCGCCACGCGGATCACGTTCTGGATGTGGGCGCCGATGACCTTCTCGCCCTCGCGGGCGAGCAGGTCGCGGGCGGCCCGGTTCATGAGGACGATGCGGCCCTGGTCGTCGGTGGCCACGACGCCCTCCCGGAGATTCGCGACCACCTGCTCCAAGTTGGCGCGCTGGGCGGAGACGGTTGCGATCTGGCGGGCCAGGCTGTCGCGCATGGCGTTCAGGGCGTGGCCGAGTTCCAGCAGTTCCGCCGAGCCGCGCACCGTGACGCGCTCGGACAGATCGCCGGAGGCAATCTGGCGGGCCACCTGCGTAATCCCCCGAAGGGGGGCGTACCAGAGCCAGTTGATGAGGACGCCGATGAGGGCGAAGGCCCCAATCGCCACCAGCATGCCCCACACGATGCCCTCGCGGAGCACGGCCCGGCTTTCGAGGATCGCCAGGACGGGCGTGGCGACGCGGGCCACGCCGACTACCTCCGCCTCGTGATGAATCGGCCGGGCCACGTACCGGAACCGCGTGCCGAGGGTCTCACTGCGCCGGACGTCGCTGCCGGGGCGTCCGGCGAGGGCGGCCAGGATCTCCGGCCGGTCGTCGGTCCGGTGATTCTCCATGCGGTCGGGGTCGCCCTCGCTGTCGCCGAGGACGCGGCCGTCGCGGGCGATGATCGTCAGCCGGGCCCGGACGGTGGGCTCGAGGGTCGGGGCCGCCGGCGCCGGCCTCTCGCCGCCGGCCTGGAGGAAATCCTTGCAGAGGGCCTCGACCTCGGGCTGCGGCAGGGGCCAGAGATCCTCGAGGTGCTGGGCGGCGATGAGGCAGAGGTTGTCCTGGTAGGCGTTGCTGATCCGCCGGTGCTGCGCATTGACCGCCCGGTACGACACCGCCGCCGCCACGACAACGGCGACGACGACGATGACGAGGTTCCCTACAAACAGGCGGACAAAGAAACTATGCCTCTTCATTGGCCTCGGCATCCTCGACCGCCATCCGGTACCCCACGCCCCGGACGGTCTGGATGCAAGATCGCGCGTCGCCGAGTTTTCGGCGAAGCGCCGTGAGATGAACGTCGATGGTCCGGTCCGTGACGATGGCGTTGATGCCCATGGCCTGGTCGATGAGTTGATTGCGGGTCAGGACGCGCCCGCGAGCAGCCACCAGGGCCACGAGCAGGCGGAACTCCGTCAGGGTCAGGCTGACCGGCTCGCCGTCGATCTCGACGACGTGGCGTTCGGGGTCGACCGTGATGGGCCCGATTCTCAGGGGCCCCTTGCCGCCCTCGGCGGTGCCGACGGCCCGGCGGAGGACGGCCCCGACGCGGGCCACGAGCACCGACATGCTGAATGGCTTCGTGACGTAGTCGTCGGCGCCCAACTGGAGACCGACGACGACGTCGCTGTCCTCGCCCTTGGCGGTCATCATGATAATGGGGACGGCGGCGGTGCGCGGGTCCTGGCGCATCTCGGTGACCAGGTCGGTCCCGGAGAGGCGGGGCAGCATGATGTCGATGATGGCGAGGTCCGGCGCACTGGAGCGGATCTTCTCGAGCCCCTCCTGGCCGTCGTAGGCCACCTCCGTGAGGTAGCCCTCCCGCTTGAGGCGCATGGAGACGAGGTCGGCCATATCCCGCTCGTCCTCGACGACGATGATGCGTTTCTTGGACATAGCGCAGGCATGATACAGCGCTCTCGGGGGCGGAACAATAGGCTGTAACGGATTTAGCCGAACCTTAACCCGATGACAGCGCGGTCTTAAGCGCCGTCCTTAATAATGATTTCACCCGCCCGGCGCGCAGCGAGCGCGCCCACGCGGGGATCCACGTTAGAATCGGGAAAGGAGCCGCAGACATGAGAACCAAGGCAAGATGGACCATGATCGGCCTGCTCGGCGCGATCGTCGCTTCCGGGGCCATCCTCGCCGACGCGGGGGCGGCCGAGAAGCAGTCGCTTCTCGTCCAGGGGTCCACGACGGTCGGCCCCATCGCAGACGCGTTCGCCGAGGCGTTCATGCGGAAGCACGCGGACGTCTCCGTCACCGTCAAGAAGACCGGCTCCGGCGACGGGGCCAAGGCACTGGTCGACGGCCAGTGCGACGTGGCCAACATGAGCCGCTTCATGAAGGAAAAGGAATACGCGATGGCCGTCGAGAAGGGCTTCCTGCCGGTGGCCCACGTCGTGGCCATGGACGGCGTCTGCGTGGTCGTGCATCCCTCCAACCCCGTCAAGGCCCTGACCACGGATCAGATCAAGGCCATGTACACGGGCAAGATCACGAACTGGAAAGAGGTGGGCGGCGCGGACCAGGAGATCGTCCTCTACAGCCGCGACACCTCCTCCGGCACCTACGAGACGTTCCATAAGTTGGTGATGGAGAAGGAGAAGATGGCGTCCGGCGTCGAGTACGTGGCCAGCAACCCCGACATGCACAAGCACGTCTCGACGACGAAGGCGGCGGTCGGGTACGTGGGCCTGGGCTTCGTGGACGAGAAGGTCAAGGCGCTGCGGATAGACGGCGTGATGCCCACGAGCCGGACGATCGTCTCCGGCAAGTATCCCATCGCCCGGCCGCTGTTCATGTGGACGAAGGGGTTCCCGGCACTCGGCAGCCTGACGCACGCGTTCGTGACCTTCCACCTCAGCGAAGAGGGCCAGGAAATCATCGAGGCCAAGGGCTTCATCCCGGTCACGAGTTACTAAGGGGTCCGACAAGAGTTTTGCGCGGTGGTTCTCCGTAACCACCGCGCAACAAGCGGATGAACCGCGGCGGGTACGGAGACCCGCCGCGCAAACACGTTTCAGGACTCATCTCGGACCGCGCAGGCCGGGTCCCGAGGAACGCAGCATATGAGCCGTACGTCTCCCGGTGCATCCCGGGGCCCTCCGGCAGCAGCGGCCGGTTTTGACCGGCCGCTGTTGCTGACGGCGCGCGAAGACCTGGTCGGCTACGTCAGCAGCCTGAGCGGGCGGGCCCTGCTGTTTCTCATCGCCGCCTCCAGCGTGCTGGCGGTCTTCCTGATCTTCCTCTTCATCACGCGCGAGGCGTTCCTGTTCTTCATCCAGGGCCAGACGATCGGGGAAGCGGCCCACTTCTTCCTGGCGCGCGTCGGCGAGGTTTTCGGCAGCACGCAGTGGCATCCCGAGCACGAGGCCAACCCGGAGTTCGGCATGCTGGCCATCGTGGCCGGCTCGTTCTACGTCACGTTCGGGTCGGTCCTGATCGCCGTCCCGCTGGGGCTGCTGACGGCCATCTGCCTGAGCGACATCTTCCCGTTCACGCTGCGGCAGGTGACGAAGCCGGTGGTGGAACTGCTGGCGGCGATCCCGTCGGTGGCGTACGGCTTCTTCGCCGTCATGGTCGTCAAACCGTGGATGCAGGAGTACCTGGGCGTGCCGAGCGGGGCGAACGTCCTGAACGCCTCCATCATCCTGGCCGTCATGGCCGTCCCGACGATCGTCAGCGTCTCGGAGGACGCGCTGACGGCGGTCGGCCGGCCGCTGCGCGAGGCCTCCTACGCCCTGGGCGCGACGCGGGCCGAAACGATGATCCGCGTCATCATCCCGGCGGCGCATAACGGCATCATCGCCGCCGTCATCCTGGGCATGATGCGGGCCGTCGGCGAGACGATGGTCGTCTGGATGGCCGCCGGCAACGCCACCCAGATTCCCACCCCGTGGTGGGACCTGACGGAGTCGGTCCGGACGATGACCGCCACCATCGCCCAGGAGATGGGCGAGACGGCCCACGGGTCGGTCCACTACCACTCGCTGTTCACCATCGGCCTGATCCTGCTGGTCTTCACGTTTATCCTGAACACGCTGACGGAGTTCCTCCTCAGCCGCATGCAGTTCCGTGGGACCAAGACATGAACGTCAGCCTGCGACGCCTGGCGAATCGCGGGTTCACGGGGATCTCCGTGGCCTCCGTGCTCCTTCTGGCGGCGGCGCTGCTGGTCGTCCTGGGGCCGATGCTCCTGGAGGGAGGCACGGCCGTGTTCTTCGACGGCACGGTCGAGTTCCGGAAGGTGCAGTTGCACCGCTTCGGCCGGGGCGAGCCGGCGGCCGTGGAGCGCGAGGCCGCTGCCGCCGCCCAGGCCCGCGAACCCATCTACCGCATCCTGGACGCGTTCGAGCGGGGTATCGACACCGATCGCCTCGAGGACGACGCCCGCACCGTGTACCGCGAACTCGGCAAGCAACTGAAGCACCGCGAGGGCGTGACGCCGGAGGATCGGCTCCAGATCCGCCGCTTCGTCCGGGGGCTCCGCAACACGCTCGTCGAGGCGTACGAGTGCACGGAAAAGGCCGAAGCCCGCCAACTCCTGGCGGAGGTCCTCGCGCACGAGGAGGATCCTCGCCTGAAGGGCACCGTGGCCGAACGTCTCTTCCGCATGGCCCGCGACTACCGCGACCTGCTCGAAACGTTCGACCTGGGGAAGCGCGAGCAATACGCCGAGGCGCTGGAGGAAGTGCAGGCGGCCATCGGGAAGTTGTTCGGCCCCCGGCCGGGCGAGCCCCTGCCGCAACTGGCCATGAACCGCTACGGCGCCCACCGGATGGACCTCGTGGAGCGGTGGTCGGACGACCTCTACTACGCCGAGACGTGGGTCCAGGAGGAGGAAGGACAGCCGCTCGTCAAGAAGCGGATCCCGCGCGAGGAGCAGTTCGCCGGCACGACACTGGCGGCCCTGTTTCCCCTGTTCCGCGAGAAGACCGACGCGATGTTCCGGCCGCGGTTCACCGTCTACTGGCAGTACTTCCTGGACGACAGCGTGCCGGGGCATTACTTCGGCGGCGTGGGGGAGGAAATCCTGGGCACCCTGACGGTCACCGTGCTGGCGATTCTGTTCGCGTTTCCGCTGGGCGTGATCTCGGCCGCGTACCTCGTGGAGGTGGCCGGCGACAACGTCGTGGTCCGGTTCATCCGGATGTGCATCAACACGCTGGCCGGCGTGCCGAGCATCGTCTTCGGCCTGTTCGGCCTGGCGTTCTTCGTCATGGTGATCTACGAGGCCTCCGACGGCGCGCACAAGGGCCCGAGCGTCCTGGCCTGTGCCCTGACGGGCTCGGTCCTCATTCTGCCGGTCATCATCCGGGCCAGCGAGGAGGCGATCCGGGCCGTGCCGCACTCTTACAAGGAGGCCGCCCTGGCCCTCGGGGCCAGCCGGCTGCGGTGCTTCGTGACGGTCCAACTGCCCGCCGCCCTGCCGGGCATCCTGACGGGCGTGATCCTCAGCCTGAGCCGCGCCGCCGGCGAAACCGCGCCGTACCTGTTCGCGGGAGCGGCGGCCACGACGGACGCGCTGTGGGAGTCCGCCGTCTGGGACTGGCCGTGGCAGCAGACCCAGATGCTCTCCTACGGCGCCTACGACCTGGCGATGAACGACCGCATCGCCGCCATGGTCCCCCACCAGCAGTGGGGCATGGTGATGTCGCTGATCCTGCTGACGCTGACGCTGAACATCGTAGCCATCGCCCTCCGCTGGCGCATCAGCCGGAAACTGCGCGGCGGGTGAGAATCCCCTTGAGACACGCCGACATCTGACGTAGAAGCGAGAGGGCCTCTGATGCGTGACCCGTCCGAAACGAACGCCTCCACCGGGGAGGCCGCCCACCGGGCCGACCGGCCCGAGGAGCGCCCGATGCCGGCCATATCCGTTACCGCCCGCCAGCGCCGCGACCCCGGGGAGCCCGTCATCTGCTCGCGCGGCTTCTGCCTGTATTACGGCCAGAAGGTCGGCGTCAAAGACATCACCATGGACATCTACCCCCAGTCGGTGACCGCCATCATCGGGCCGAGCGGCTGCGGCAAGAGCACGTTCCTGCGAAGCATCAACCGCATGAACGACCTCATTCCGACCGCGCGGGCCGAAGGCGGCCTTCACGTCAACGGCATCAACGTTTACGACAAGGCCGTCAACCTGGTGAACCTGCGGCAGCAGGTGGGCATGGTGTTCCAGCAGCCGAACCCGTTCCCGAAGAGCATTTACGACAACATCGCGTACGGTCCGCGCCTCCAGGGGCACCGGAGCCGGTCGCGCCTCGACGATCTCGTCGAGCGGTGCCTCCGCAGCGCCGCCCTGTGGGGCGAGGTGAAGGACGACCTGCGGAAGAGCGCGCTGGGCCTCTCGGGCGGCCAGCAGCAGCGGCTGTGCATCGCCCGGGCGCTCGCCACCGAGCCGAAGGTCCTCCTCATGGACGAGCCCTGCTCGGCCCTCGATCCCATCGCCACCGGCCGTATCGAGGACCTCATCGCCCAACTCAAGGACACCTATACCATCGTTATCGTCACCCATAACATGCAGCAGGCGGCCCGCGTGAGCGAACGCACCGCCTTCTTCTGCCTGGGTGAACTCATTGAATACGGCATCACCACCGACATCTTTACGAAACCCCAGGTGAAGCAAACCGAGGACTATATCACCGGCCGCTTCGGATAGTCCGGCCGCTTCGCCCGTCCATCACAAAGGATCCGCCCCATGTCTGAGCTCCAGCGAAACGTCGACGCGCTCATGCGCCAGTTGGACCGGATGGGCCTGCGCGTGCAGCAGACCGTCCTCGACGCCCTCGACGCCGTCGGCGCGCGCGACCTCGAGGCCGGCCAGGCCGTCAGCAACCAGGACAGCACCATCGACGCCGAGGAGGTGGCCGTCGAGAAGGAGTGCGTCCGCCTGCTGGCCCTGTACCAGCCCACCGCCGTCGATCTCAGGAGCCTGTGCTTCGTCATCAAGGCCAACAACGACCTGGAGCGCATCGCCGACAAGGCCGCCAGCATCGGACGCCGCATCCGCCACCTGGTCGCCGACGACATCGACCTCGGCACGTACCCGGAGTGGCCCGACCTAGTGGACCTGGTGACCGACCGGCTCGACCAGACGCTCCGGGCCATCAGCAGCCGCAACCTCGACGCGGCCCAGGCCCTGGTGGCCTCCGACGTCGACGCCGAGGAGGCCTACCGCCGCATCGCCCGGCACATCATCGTCCGGGCACGCGAGGCCCCCGGCGGCGTCGACATGGCCGTCACCCTCACCCTCCTCGTCCGGGCCGTCCACCGCATCGGCGAACTGTGCACGAACATCGCCGAAGACATCATCTTCGTCTGCACCGGGGACATCATCCGCCACGCCGACGCCCGGGAAACGGAGCGTTAAGAAGCCGTTCGCGTTTTTTCGTCCCGGACACACCTGCCCTGTGCGCGCTGCTGGCGCGCTCCTTTTCTCACGCCCTCTTGCTGCCGAAGCCCCCACCGATGGACAAATGAAGGGTCAGCGCAAAAGTAAACGTCAACGACCGCTTCAAACTTAACCCCGCGTTAATGCAGTGCGTATGCCGCCTTAACGGCGGCGCGGCACAATGCCGGCGTGCTGCGGTCGTCGGCGCGAGCGAGCGGCGCTCACCCCGACCCGAATCGCCACTCGTCCGAAAGGAACCGTCATGGCAAGAGTCACCGGTGTCGTGGCCGTACTTGTGGGAGCCCTGCTTCTGGGACCGGCGGCAGCGTGGGCGGCGGAGCCCTCGATGACCGACCTCGAACGCACCGTCACGGCCCTGAAGACGCGCATCCGGGACCAGGAACGCCGCATCGCCGAACTCGAGGACAACCAGAGCGACCAGGCCCGCCACCAGGAAATCCGCAAGATGGTCGACGAGGCGGTCGGCGATATCGGCCCCGACGACTTCCGCCTCTACTGGGATAACGGGATGCGGGCCAAGACGGGCGACGGCCGCCTCAAGATGAAATTCGGCGGCCGCCTCATGTACGACTGGACCTGGATCGAGGGAAACGACATCGAGAACGATTTCGCGGGCAGCGGCACCGACTTCGAGAACCTCGAAGACGGCAAGGAAATCCGCCGCGCCCGCCTGTACTGGCAAGGCGAGTGGAACAAGAAGATCAAGTTCAAGTGGCAGTATGACTGGTCCGACTCGCCCGTCGCCAAGGACGTGTACCTGGAGTTGAAGCAGTTGCCCGTCGTCGGGAACCTCCGGATGGGCCATTTCAAGGAACCGTTCGGCCTGGAGGAACTCACCTCGTCCCGGTTTGACACCTTCATCGAGCAGGCCTCGACCGACGTCTTCGTGCCCGCCCGGAACGCCGGCTTCATGCTGCACGACTCGGTCCTGGGCGACCGCGTGACCTGGGCGGCCGGTCTCTTCCAGGACACCTCCGACGACCCGGCCAACGACCAGTACGACGAGGGCCAGGCCATCCGCGACGGCGACGAGCAGTTCACGATGCGCGTCACGGCCCTGCCCTGGTACGCGCAGGAGGGCCGGCGGCTGATCCACACGGGCTTCGCGTACAGTTACCGCTCGCGCGAGCAGAACCTGCGGTTCCGCCAGCGGCCGGAGGCGCACCTGTCCCCCCGGTTCGTCAATACGGGGAACCTCGGCATGATCGACCACGAGAACCGCATCGGCGCGGAACTCGCCGGCGTGTTCGGCCCGTTCCACTTCGCCGGCGAGTACATGACCTCCCTGGTCCAGATGTCGCACGACCTGAACCAGCACGACCCGGCCTTCGACGGCTGGTACGTCCAGGTCGGCTACTTCCTGACGGGCGAGCACCGGGCCTACAAGAAGTCGAGCGGCTACTTCGACCGCGTCAAGCCCAAGTCGAACTGGGACGAGGGCGGCACGGGCGCCTGGGAAATCGCCGGCCGATACTCCCAACTCGATCTCACGGACAGCGGCTTGAACGGCGGCGTGATGGAAAACTATACCCTCGGACTGAATTGGTACCTGAACCCGAACGTCCGCATCATGTGGAACTACATCCACACGCAGGTCGAGGACCTGGGCGGCCTGGGGGTCCCGGTGGCCTGGCGGGGCATCGATGACGACGCCGACCTGTTCCTCATGCGCCTCCAGGTCGACTTCTAGCCCTCGGCGTGGTTTCAACTGGCGGGTGCCACTGGCTGCTTGTCAGCCAGTGTTCCCCGACGTCGACGCCCACTGGCGGGCAAGCCGCCAGTGGCACCCCGAATCAAGGCTGACGGAACGCCAGGTGCGAAGGGAGCCGTTCTGGACTCGGCTGCGCGGCA
>JAWODB010000350.1:0-64637 GCA_046483505.1 Phycisphaerae bacterium | reverse complement strand
CGCGCGGGCGTGCGGCGGCGCTGCTCGCCCTTGCCGCGGCCTGCCTGCTCGGCGGGTGCGATTCGGGGGGGGCGCCGGCCCCCCTGCGCCCGGCGGGGGGGCCGGCGAGCCGCGAGTTCGGCGCGTCCAGCGACCCGGCCGTCATGGACCTGGGCCTGCACGTGGCGTGGTACTACGCGCACGGCGGCCGGCTGCCGGCCAGCCTGGCGCCCGTCCGGGAGCACGTCCGCGTGCCCGGGTGGCCGGCCCTGCCGGAGACGACCCGCGACGGCCGGCCCGTCCGCTACCGCCGGGCGGACGAGCGGACGTTCGAAATTCTCGTGGGCGACCCGGCGGGCCCCGCCGGCCGGCGGACCGCCGTCGCCATCCATCTGCCCGAGACCGTCCCGAACGACCTGAGTGCCGAGGCGTTCGCCACGTGGTGGGAACTGGAGTTCATCCGCCAGCAGACCCAGCGGCTGAAGCAGCGGTTGGAGGAGTTGCAGGGATAGGCCATCCGTCAACGGTTTCGCGCCAAGACGCGGAACAGGAACGGCAACGGCAATCCTCACGCCAGGGCAGCCTTCGTCGTTGCCCTGGTCACCCGCGCAGGGGGGCGGAGAGTTCGGCGCAGACGTCGGCCACGGCCGTCGCGATATCGGCCGGCGCGTCGGCGGCGTGGTCGGCGATGCGGTGAATGATGGCGCTGCCGACGATGGCCCCGTCGGCCACCTCGGCCACCGCCTTGACGTGCTCGGGGCGCGACAGGCCGAACCCGACGCACACGGGCACGCTCGCCTCCTCCCGGATGCCGCGCACGTACTCGTCCAGATGCTCCGGCAGCGAATCGCGCTCGCCGGTGATGCCCGTCACGGCGACGCAGTAGATGAAGCCCGTGGCGTGGGCGATGACCGTCTCGCGGCGCGCGGGCGGCGTCGTCGGGGCCACGAGGGGAACGTATACGAGGTCCCGGGCGCGAAGGGCCTCCTCCAGCGGCCCGGCCTCGTCGGCGGGGAGGTCCGGCACGATGAGGCCGTCCACGCCCGCCTCGGCGGCCCGCTCGATGAACGTCTCCATCCCCGGCCGGTAGACGAGCGAGTACGAGACCATGAGACAGACGGGCAGGTCCAGGCCGGCGTCGCGCAGGTGGTGAAGCATGTCGAGGATGGCCTGCGGCGTGACGCCGCGGCCGAGGGCCCGCTGGTAACTCGCCTGGATGGTGGGCCCGTCGGCGATGGGGTCGGAGAACGGCACGCCGAGTTCCACGAGGTCGGCCGCGCCGCGGTCCTGAAGGGCGGGCAGGATGGCCTCGGTCGCCTCCAAACTGGGGTCGCCGGCCGAGATGAACGGCATGAAGGCGGCGCGCTTCTCGCTGCGGAGGCGCTCGAAGGCGGCGGTGACGCGGTTCACAGGGTGCTTCCTTCCTTGCAGAAACGCGGCGGGCAAGCCCGCCGGCGAACACAACCCTTCGTGGCGGTGTGTAGCCTCCGGGGAACCTCCTTGGCCTACCGCGCGGCGCCGGGTGCCACGGATTGCTTGTCAATCCGTGCCCGCCCGCTCGAAGAACACGGTTTGACAAGCAAACCGTGGCACCTGCGTGATCGGCGCGGCGTCTACTCGGCGCCGCCGAGGTGGTCGCCGAGGAGGCGGGCGGCCTCTTCCACGTCCTTGTCGCCCCGGCCGGAGAGGTTCACGACGATGACGTCGCGCCGGTCCCGCTTCGGGGCCATCTTCTTCGCCTCGACCAGGGCGTGGGCCGACTCCAGGGCCGGCACGATGCCCTCCAGCCGCGAGAGTTCCACGAACGCCTCCAGCGCCTCCTCGTCGGTGGCGGCGGCGTAGCGGACGCGGCCCAGGTCCTTCCAGTACGAGTGCTCCGGCCCGACGCCGGGGTAATCGAGCCCCGCGCTGACGGAGTGGACGGGCTGCGTCTGGCCGGCCTCGTCCTGGAGAACGTAGGAGAGCGACCCGTGCAGGACGCCCGGCCGCCCGGCGCAGAGGGGGGCAGCGTGCTCGCCGGAGTCGAGTCCCCGGCCGCCGGCCTCCACGCCCACCAGGTCCACCTCCTCCTCGTCGATGAACGTGAAGAAGGCGCCGGCGGCGTTCGACCCGCCACCCACGCACGCCACCACGGCCGACGGCAGGCACCCTTCCTGCTTGCGACACTGGCGCCGGATCTCCCGGCCGACGACCGACTGGAAGTCGCGGACCATGACGGGGAACGGGTGCGGCCCGGCGGTCGTGCCGAAGCAGTAGTGCGTGGTCTCGACGGTGGCCATCCAGTCGCGCATCGCCTCGTTGATGGCGTCCTTCAGGGTGCACTGGCCCGTCTCGACGGGCACGACGCGTGCCCCGAGGGCCCGCATGCGGAAGACGTTGAGGCGCTGGCGGCGCATGTCCTCGGTGCCCATGTAAATGTCGCACTCCAGGCCGAGGAAGGCCGCCCCGGTGGCCGTGGCCACGCCGTGCTGGCCCGCGCCGGTTTCGGCGATCATGCGGGTCTTGCCCATGCGGTCGGTCAGCAGGGCCTGGCCGACCGTGTTGTTGATCTTGTGGGCGCCGGTGTGGGTGAGGTCCTCGCGTTTCAGGTAGATGCGTGCCCCGCCCCAGGCCTCCGTCAGGCGGCGGGCGAAGTAGAGCGGCGTGGGCCGCCCCACGTAATGCTCCAGGAGGTAGGCCAGTTGCTGCTGGAAGTCGTCGTCCTGGCGGGCCTCGGCGTAGGCCTCGGCGAGTTGTTCGAGGGCGGCCATCAGCGTCTCGGGGACGTAGCGTCCCCCGTAGGTGCCGAAACGGCCGCTGGCGTCGGGTACGGTGGCCATGGAGTCGCCTCTCCGGGTCGTGTGGAACGAGGACTGTACCGCGCGGCGGCGTCGGGTTCAAGCCGATTGGCCGGCCGGAGGCGAATAGACCGGCCGGCGGACCGTCCAACTTTGCGGGGCGGTCCGGGCTTGATTTCGCCCCCCGGCGTCGTTATACTCCCGGGGCTATTCGTATAAGGGTACGCCACGGAGCCCATTATGTACGCCATTATCGAAGACAGCGGCACGCAGATGCGCGTCGAGGAAGGGCAGACTCTCCAGGTCGACACCCGCGAGGCGGAGGCCGGCGCCACCGTCACGTTCGACCGCGTTCTCCTGGTCGGCGACGAGAAGGGCACGCGCGTCGGGACGCCGCTGGTGGACGGGGCCACGGTGACGGCCGAGGTCCTGGGCCCCGCCAAGGGCCCGAAACTGGAGGTCTTCAAACTGCGCCGGCGCAAGAACTCGCGGACCCACCGAGGGCACCGCCAGCACTACCTGGACGTCCGCGTCACGCGTATCGAGGCGTAGCCGGCCCGACGGCGTCCGCGGTGCGCCGCCCCGGACCGTCGAGCACGCCGGGAAGAGGAAAGGCAAACCCATGCGGCACGAAGCGGAAGTCCCCGCCATCCGGGTGTCGAAGGCGCTCATGGTGGCGCTCGCGCTGGTCGCGGCACCCGCGGCCACCCTGGCCTACTCGCGGGACGATAAGGACGACGCCGAGGAGTTCGAGAAGCAACTCGATCAGATCAACCGGCAGATGATGAACCTGCAGACGCAGGAATTCGACCTGACGATGAAGATCCAGCAGGCCCAGCAGCAGGCGCAGAAGGGCCTGGAGGACCCCGGCAAAGCCACCAAGCACCTCCAGGAGGGCAAACGGTCAACCGCCCTGATGAAGTACAAGGCCGTCCTCGTCGCCTCGGCCCGGAAGGTCCAGCAGTTCGATCGCCGGCTCCTGCCGCTCCTGAAGCAGGTCCAGGTCCTCCAGAAGAAGCAGGACCAAGCCCCGAAACCGGTCCAGGCCATGATCGACCAGACGGCGGCACGCGTCCAGGCCAAGCATCTGGCCAACGTCGAGAAGATCGCCCAGTTTTACGAGAAGGCGGCCGAACCCCGGCAGGCGCTCCAGGCCTATCTCCAGGTCTACGCCATGACCCCCGAGAAGGAGCGGGACAAGAACGAGGAACTCCACAAGACCCTGGCCGAACTCTCCGCCAAGGCCGGCAACCTGAAAGCCGCCCTCACCTTTTACAACAAGATCTTCGAGGCCAAGAAACCCAAGGAACGGTACAAGGACAAGAAACTCGCCGAGAAGGTGGCCGATCTGCACGTCAAGACCGGCAATGCGCGGGCCGCTCTGACGATTTACCGGGGCATGCTGGATCACATCCCGAACGACAAGAAGCACCAGAAAGAGCGCCAGAAGATCCAGAACAAGATCAACCAACTCGGCGGACGGTAGCCGCTCCGGCGCCGGGGCCGGTCATTCGGCGCGCGAAAACACCTCGGCCGTCGCCTGCGGCGCATGCAGCCCGCCCGGACATCCCGCCAGGACCCGCATCACCTCCTCCAGCGACGTGATCCCCGCCCGGACCTTGTTGATCCCGTCGCGCCAGATCGTCGGCCGGTCGTCCTCGGCGAACGCCCGCCGCAGCACTTCCACCCCCTCGTTGCGGCGGACGGTCTCGGCGAGGGCCGTATCGAACGTGACGAGTTCGTACAGGCCGATGCGGCCGTAGAAGCCCGTCTGGTAGCAGTTCGAGCAGCCCCGTCCCTTGACGTATTCCTCGACCGAGCCGAAGGCCTCCCCGACGCGCCGCCGCAGGGCCGCCGACGGCTCGTGGCTGGTGCGGCAGTGGAGGCACACCGTCCGGACCAGCCGCTGCGCCATCACCCCCCGCAGCGCCTTGGCCAACAGGTCCGGTGACACCTGGCTCGCCAGCCGCGCGACGGCGTCGGCGGCGTCGCGGCCGCGGAGGTCCGCCACGACCAGGCAGCCGTCCAGGGCGGCTTCGAGCACCCACGGCGCCACCGCCCCGTCCAGCGTCCCGTCCAGCGCCAGGACGTCCGGCTGCTGGTAAAGCAGACGGCGCAGCACTCTGGCGGCGTCCCGCTCCCCGCAGGTGGCCGGCGAAAACTGATTGACTCCCGGCATGGCGAACGTCACGGCCGACTCGAACGTGCAGACGTTGAGGCGAATCGGGTCCAGCGCCCCGATGGTGCTGTAGAGGGTGGTTGTGACGCCGCTCTCGCGGGGCCCGGCCAGGAGGATGAGCCCGCGGGGCTCGGCGAGGAGGTCGCGGTAGTCGTCCAGGAGGCGGAAGTCGGCCCCGAGTTTCTCGAGGGGTTTCTGGGCGTCCTCCTCGCAGACCAGGCGGATGACGGTCCGCCGGCCGAACGCCCCGCCCAACCCCGTCACGTGCAACTGGACCGGCCGGCCCTGCACCAGGAGCCGCGCGCTGCGGTGGTAGTCCGGCACCTTGGCGGATGCCGTCGTGGCGCCCAGCATCTCGTGAAAGGCGGCGGCGAGCCTTTCGGCCAGGCGGGCGGGCGGACGCATCACCACGTGCAGCACGCCGTCGATCCGGAACCGGATTCGCAGCACCTTTTCGTCCGGCTCCAGGTGGATGGCCGTCGCCCGGGCGCGGACCGCCTCGCGGATGAGCAGGCCGGCCACCTTCTCGGCCGGCCAGTTGCCGTACATCGTCTCGTAGTCGTCCGGCAGCAGACTGTCGTCGGCCACCGAGACGCCGAGGCCGGGCTCGTCCACGACCTGGGCCACCTCTTTGCCGTCCGGTCGCGTTTCGTCCAGCATCCGGTAGATGTTGTCCGCCGTGGCGGCCACCACCTGGACGCTGAGACCGGCCGCGTGGGCGATCTCGTCCACCAGGAAGACGTTCGACGGCTCCGAGACCGCCACGGTCAACACGTCGCGAACGCGGAAGAGCGGCAGCACGCAGTGCTTCTGGATGAATGCGGCCGGGAGGACCCCGCGGACGGCCGGGTCGACGAGTTGCGGCACAAGCCGGACGAACGGCACGCCGCAGGCCTCCGCGACGGCCGAGAGGACCTGCTCCTGGGTGGCGTAGCCGAGGTCGACGAGGATTTCGCCGACGAGCCGGTCCTGCTGGCCGTTCTGCTGCACCTCCAGCGCGTGCTGGAGTTGGTCGTGGTTGATGGCCTGGCGGGCGATGAGCAGATCGCCCAGCCGGGCCCGCCGCGGGGTTTCGTTGGTCGCTGTCATAACCGGTTTCACCCGTTCCAAGCCGACCGGCCCGGCGGCGCGTGCGGCCCGGGGTATGCCCGTGGGCCGCGGCGCCGCCGTCCCCCCGCCGGACCGGTCAATGGAAACTTTTGACGGCCTCGTGCACGGAGTCGTAGACCTCGAACTTCCTGTCGAAGCGGACGATCTCGAACGTCTGGCGGGCCAGCCCCTTGAGGCCGGCCACCTTCGCGTCGCCGCCCGACGCCTCCATCTGGTCCTGGAACCAGGCGAGGGTTTCCAGGCCCGCACTGTCGAAGTAGCCGACGCCCGACAGGTCGAGAATAAACCAGCGGGCCCCCGAACGAATCTGCTCGCCGGCGACGTCGCGGAAGTCGTTGCCCTCCCGCGCCGTCAGCGCCGGCTCCACCGACAGGACCATCATGCTGCCGTAGGCATCCGCCGTCGTCGCCATGCGAGTTACCTCCCGGCATCCGCCGTACAGGCGGAGCGTGGATGGGCGGCGAACTGCTCCATCAGGTTCTGCTTGTCGATCCGCTTGAACGCCTCCGCCACTTGGGGATCGAACTGCGAGCCCGTGTGCCGCTCGATTTCCCGCTCGACCGCCTCCAGGGGCATCATCTCGCGGTACGGCCGCGTGCTCGTCATCGCGTCGAACGAGTCTGCGAGGCCGACGATGCGGGCCAGCATCGGGAGGTCGTCACCCGAGACCCCCTGCGGGTACCCGGAGCCGTCGAGCCGCTCGTGATGATGGACGACGGCCTCGCGGACCTCCTGCAACTGCTTGATGCCCTCCAGGATGTGGCCGCCGATACTCGGGTGTTCGCCGATGACCCGCCGTTCCTCGGGCCGCAGCGCCCCCTCCTTGCGGAGGATCGCCTCCGGCGTCCCAATCTTGCCGATGTCGTGCAGCAGGCCCGCCATGTAGGCCTGCTCGATTTCCTCGTCGGTGAGGCCGAGTTCGCGGGCCAGTTCGCGGCACAGGATGGCGACCCGCTCGCTGTGGCCGCACGTGTACGGGTCCTTGGCGTCGACGCTCGAGACCAGCGCCCGCACCAGGTCGAGCATCATGGTGTGGAGGTCGCGGAAGAGGCGGCGGTTCTCGATGAAGACGGCCGTCGCGTTGGCGCTGGACCGCACGAGTTTGACGTCGGGGCTGCCGAACTCCATGCGCGGCCGGTTGAAGATCGCGACCGCGCCGACGTCCCCCTCGCCGAGGGGCAGCGGGACGACGGCCACCCGCTCGAGCGCCCCCGACAGCCGCGCCAGGGCCGGCTCCTGCTGACAGTAGTTGATGATGGCGGCCGACCCCTGCGCCCCGTCCAGAAGGTCGGCCAGGAGGCCCGGCAGGTCGGCCTCGGCCACGGGGGGTTCGCCCGCCGTGACGAGGAGCGGCTCGCCACCGTCCTCGTCGGGCAGGCAGGCGGCGGCGGCCTCGGCGCCCGTCGTCTCGCGCAATTCCGAACACACGTACTCCAGCAGCCCCGGAATGGGCCGCGTGACCCGCAGAATCTCGCCCACGTTGTGCAGCAGGGTGATCTCTTCGAAACTCTGGGCCAGCGCCCCGGAGAGGGAATCGCACTGGTTGGCGGCCTCGGCCAGGGCGAACCGCGCGCGGACGGCCTCGCCGACGCCCGCCAGCAACCGCCGCCCCACCGACGCCTCGCCGGGACCGACGTCCGTCAGGACGGCGGCGGCCACGACCGCCGGCCGGCCGTGCTGCCGTATCGGCCACGCCGCCGCCAGGCCGTCCGGGGTGGGCTCGACCCGGTCTTCGCCGGCCTCGACGGCCTCCCTCACCACTCGGGCAAGCGGTTCGCCGTGGGAAGGGTCCGGCGCGGTTCCGGCGGCGTCCGCGCCGTCGCCGGCGGGCAGCGGGGCGCCGTCGGCGTCGAAGAAACGGACCGCCACGCCCGTCCGGTCGCGCAGCGCGTCCACCAGCCCGTCCGGGATGGCGAGGGCCGGCTTCGGCGGACACGTTGACGAGGGCGAAATCATCCGTTGCCTCAGGTCGGGGCGGCGGCGCCCAGGGCCTCGCGGACGTTGTCGAGCAGTTCGCGGGGGCTGAAGGGTTTCGTCATGACCATCAAGATGGGCAGCGCGTCGAGGCTCTCGTTCTCCAGTTCGAATCCCTTGGCCGTCAGCAGCAGCGCGGGAACGGGGTCGTCCAGTTCGGCCGTCAGGCGGGCGACGAGTTCCAGGCCGCTCATCAGCGGCATCTGGAGGTCGGTCACGAGGAAGTCCGGGCGCTCGGCCAGGGCCATGTCGAAGGCCTCCTGCCCGTCCCTTGCCACGCAAACCTCGAACCCCGCGTTGCGGAGTTTCTTCGAGACGATGGTCGTGATGCATGGCTCGTCGTCGGCCACGAGAACCTTCCAGGCCATCGGGTACCTCTCCTTCGGCGGCGTCAGCGAACCGCCGGCAGGTACAGCCGGAACACCGACCCCCTGCCGACCTCGCTTTCGACCGCCACGCGTCCCCCGTGGATCGTCTCGACAATGTGTTTGACCAGCGGGAGACCCAGTCCCGTGCCGCCGGCGCTTTGCGCCGACCGTTTCGAGCGGTAGAACTTCTCGAACACCCGGTCCAGTTCCTCGGGGGCGATGCCGACACCGGTATCGGCCACGTCGACCACGACGGAGCCGTCCGCCAGGTAGGTCGAGATGGACACGCGCCCCGCCTCCTCCGTGTACTTGACGGCGTTGGAGACCACGTTGAGGATCGCCTGGTACAGCATGTCGCGGTCGCCGTGCACCCGGAAGAAGACGGGCGCCAGGTCCGCCTCCAGGCGGATGCGTTTCTCGGCGGCTTGCGGCGAGACGACTTCCGCCACCTCGCGGAGCAGTTCGGTCACCGCCAGGTCCGTCTTGTTGGCCGGGATGAGACCCGATTCCAGCCGGCTGAGGTTGAGCACCTTCTCGATGAGGCGGCCGAGGCGTTCCGTCTCGGCCACGATGATGTTCAGGAACTCGCGGGCCTCCTCCGGTCCGGACGTTTCACCGTCGACGAGCATCTCGGCGTAGGCGCGGATGCTGGCGACGGGGGCCTTCAGTTCGTGGGAAACGGACGAGACGAAGTCGCTCTTGGTCCGCGCGATTTCCCTCTCGCGGGTCACGTCGTGAAGGACGGCCACGACACCGCTGACCCGTTCGCGTTTCGGCCCCTCGAAGACCGTGTTCAGGATGACGCGGTAGGCGCGTGCCTCGTCGCCCTCGCCCTGGACCCACTCGGCGGTCCGGTGCGGCACGAAGGAACCCTGGTCCTGCATCTCGCGGAGCAGGGCCAGGAACGGCTCGTCGGCGATGGCTTCCTCGATGGGCATGCGCCGGCCGGGCTCGAACTGGAACCCGAAGATGGTCTTCGCCGCCTCGTTCGTCAGCACGAGGTCGCCGAAGGCGTCCATCACCAGAACGCCGTCGCTGATGGCATGGATGACGGCCTCGATGTGCCGCTTCTCCGCCTCCAGGACCTTGACCTGGATCTGGCGTTCCTTGATGGCCATGCGCGACTGCTCGACCTCGTCCTTGACGAAGGCCAGGTACCGGTTGATGGCGTGTCCGAGGCGGCCGAGGGCATCGGCATCCGCCTCGCCCACCGCCATGCCCACCGTGCCGCGCCGGACAAGGGTCTCGAGGTGGTCGGCGACGTTTCCGATCCGCTCTTTGGGAATGCGGGCGATGAGGTACCCGCCAATGGTTCCGAGGACGGCCAGGGCCATGCCGGCCCCCAGGATCAAGGCCTTGTCGGCGGCGCTGCGGCCGGCGTCGCGCACGGGGTCCAGCAGCAGATGGAGTCCGAATCCAACGCCGATGAAGAGCAGAATGACGGCCAGCACGCGCCGCAATTCAATCACGCCAGGCCACCTCCGTCGGCCGCCCGGACGCCGGCGCGCCGCCCGGCCGCGCGTGGCCGCGCGGCCCCGGACGGCGCGTCGTGGGCGTCCGGCTACCCCTCCATGTACCCATCCTGTCCCCGTTGGGGGCTGTCGGTGAACCTCACGGTGCGGGTGCGACCGCCGACGATGCCTCCGCGCAGGCAAGAAGGTGACGTATCGTTTCCCGGCCCGTGCAGGCCGGGTCCTGCATGGGCAGTTTCAGGTGCGGGACGGCCTCCGCCGGCCGACCCGTGGCCGCCAGCACGTACCCCAGCAGGCCGTTCGCCTCCGTGTGGCCGGGGCTTTCCTTCAGGACCTGCTCCAGGTGCCGGCGGGCTTCCGGCAGCCGGTCCTCGAGGATGGCGCACCGGGCCAGGCCGACGCGCGGCGCAACGGCCTTCGGCGAGGCCTCGACCGCGCGGGCGTACAGGGTCCGGGCGGGCTCCGGCCGTCGCAGGGCCATGAGGCAATCGGCCCGCATCTGGCACATCCAGCCGGTGGCGAACTCCGGCTCGGACCGCTGGAGGTCGGCCAGCATCGGCTCGGCCTCGGCGTAGGCCCCGCTGCGGAAGAGGGCGACGGCCAGACGCTCCTTGGGGAGCATGTTCTCGGGGTCCAGGCGCATCGCAATCCGGTACTGGCCGGCCGCCGCCTCGTATCGGCCGAGGCGCGAGAGGACGGCGCCGTAGGAGGCGTGCACCTCGGCGCTGCCGGGCATCTGGTCGCAGGCGGCGGCCAGGGTGCGCTCGGCGGCCTCGACCTCGCCGATGGCGACGAACATCTCGGCCTCGGCCACGACGTGGCGCGGATTGAAGGGTTCCTCTCCGGCCGCCTTGCCGAAGGCGGTCAGCGCCTTCTGGCGGTGGCCGAGCGTCTGCTCCACCGTGCCGAGGACGTACCAGGCCTCGGCGGAGGCGCCGTCCACCTGGGTGGCGGAGCAGGCGTAGTTGCGGGCCTCGTCCAGGTCGCCCTGGTCGGCCGCCAGACGGGCCATCAGCACGTAGGCCGGGGCGTACGGGGTGCCGGACCGGATGATCGGGTCGAGTTGCTCGCGTGCCCGGGCGAAGTTGCCCCGCTCGTACGAATGCTGGGCCATGTTGGTGACCATCTCGGCGCGGGACGCCGCCCAGCGATGCTCGGCCTCGCCGCGTTTGGCGGCCATGTGGTTGTCGCATCCGGCCGCCAGGAAGAGCGCGACGACGGCGGCGGCGACCAGGAATCGTTTAGTTCGCATCGGGGTCCTCCTTCGTTTGTTCGGGCGTCTCGGGCGTCTCGTCGGCTGTCGGGCGGGAGCCGGAAGGAGGCGTCTTCTCGGGCACGCGGAACTTGGCCTTGCGGGGCATCGCCACGCCGCGCGCCGTGTCGATCATCCGCATCCGCTCGCGGATGCTGTCCCAGATGGTGACGTCCGGCGGCGTGTAGGGCTCGCCGTTCTTGGCGGTCAGGACCTTGTCCTTCAGGCGGAGGGCGTCGAGGTTGTTCGGGGCCACGTCGGTGGCGATCTGGACGTTCCAGCAGGCCTCGTTGAGGTCCGAGTCGCGGCCGGTCTGTTGGTAGCGTGCCCAGGCCTCCTGAGCGGCCTGGACGTAGCCGATGGTGATCCGCTCGCGGGTGAAGAAACTGAACCCCTCGCGGATGCCGAGCGCTCGGCGGCGCACGTCGGACATGACGCTTTCGCCCAAGGCGGCGGCGTCCTCCTCGTGCTCGATGATGTGCGGCGTCAGGAGGATGATGACTTCGTTGCGGATGGTCTGGTCCGTCTTGCTGCGGAACAGCCAGCCCAGGCCCGGAATGTTGCCCAGGCCGGGCACCTGGCTGCGGGCAATCGAAACGTCCTCGTCGAACAGGCAGCCGATGACGATGGTGTGCCCGTCCTTGACCATGACGTTGCAGGTGACCTCGGTGGTATCCTCGCGGGGCAGGTCGTTGACGATTTCGCCGGAGGAGAGCTCGGGGTGGATTTCCATCCGCACGTACCCGTCGTCGCCGATGAACGGCCGGAAGATCAACTGCGTGCCGCTCTCGATGAACTCCACCGCCTGGATGGCGCTGGTCTCGGTCACGGTGGTCGTCAGGTACCCGAGGCGTTCGCCGACGATGACCTCGGCCCGCTGCTTGTTCAGGGCCAGGACCTTCGGGTTGCTGATGACGGTGGTGTCCGTGACCGCCTCCATCGCCCGGACGAACAGCGAGACGCCGTTAGTCATGACGCCGATGTTCAAGCCCGGGCCGGGACCGGCGAAGCCCACCTGGCTGACGTTGCCGAACGGTTTCTGCTCGGCGGGGACGGTCATGGCGGGCGCGCCCGGGTTCGTGGGATCCATGTTGGCCGTCACGTCCCGGATGGGGACGTTCGTGTCGGAGAGATCGCGGAAATCGATGCCCGCCAGCACGTTGAAGTCGATGCCGAGGCTGGTGTTGTCGTTGAGCGTGGCCCGGAGGATGGTGGCCTCGACGAGGACCTGCCGCGGCCGGCGGTCCATCCTGCGGATGACCTCGCGCATGCGCTCGAGGTTCTCCGGGAAGTCGCGGGCCACGACGGTGTCGGAGAGGCACAGCGAGTTGCCGCCCGTCCCGCCGCTCGCGCCGGAGGGGATACCCGTTTCGGGATCCTGGCTGCCGGTCACGCTGCCCTGCTGCGACTTGAGCGGGTCCAGGAGGTTGACGGCCTCCTGGGCGGAAAGCCAGTTCAACTCGAAGACCTCGGTCTCGAGGCGCGACTCGTCCTCGGCCATGGCCTTGAGTTGCTGGGCGGTGTAGATGTAGATGACGCCGTTCTCGCGCCTCCAGCCGAGGTCGGCGGCCCGGCAGATGGCGTCGAGCGCCTCCTCGACCGTCACGTCATAGAGATCGGCCGTCACCTTGCCCGTGGCGCCCTTGCTGGCCACAATATTCAGCCGGTACTGCTGCGAGAGCAGTTCCAGGACGTTGGTGAGGTCGTCGTTCTTGACGTGCAGTTCGATGTTGCCGGCGGCCGTCGGCGCCGCCTGTGTCTTGCCGGCGGCGTCAGCGGCCGGCGCGTCGCCCACAGCGGGCGGGGGCTGCTCCGACGCTGCCGTCGTCTCCGGGTCCGCCTCGGCGGCTTCCTCGGCGGCCGCCACGGCGGCAGCCGCGGCCAGCACGACGGCCGCCGCCAGCATCACGCGGCACCAGTGTACGGGTTGTGGGGGTCTCTGCGTCCCCATGACGATCTCCCTCCTTAGTCCATTCGGATCACACAGGTGACCCCGCCGCGGCGGAGCGTGGCGCACGTCTCGCCGATCTCCACCAGGGTCAGGCCGGCCACCTCATCCCCCTCGCGATACACCCTGTCGTTAATGACGACCCACCGCTCACCCCTCGTGGAGCGGACGGTCGCTTTCAGTTGCAGGTCCCGCGCGGTCTCGGCCACATGTTTCGCCGTCGCCGCACCGCCGCCCGGGCAAGGCGGCTCCTCCGGCGGCGCAGACGTCGGCCGGGGCGCCGCGTCCGTCGCCTCGGCCAGGCCGGGCGTCGCGAACGGGTTCCGCGCCAGGACGGGCAGCACCGTCGGCGTCGCCGGCTCGAACAATTGCTCAGCCTCCTCGGCCGCCTCGCGAACCGGCTGCGGCGCCGGCTGCCCCCGGACGGCCACGATGCCCCGGTCGGCCGCCTTCGCCTTCCAGGGCTGGATGAGCGCCACGGCCCAGGCGGCCACGCCGGCCGCCAGCAGCGTGACGGTCAGGCCGACGTGAAGCCACCGGCCCTGGCTCGTCCGCCGGCCGCCGGCACCGGCCCCGACGAGCCAGGTCTGGACGAACGTCGCGATGCGTCGCAATGCCGCTGCCGCACTCATGACGCCTGGTGCTCCTGTGTCCTGGAGGGTTCCGGTCGCGCCTCGGCCGTCGTCGCGCCCCGGGGCGGGTATTCATCGACGGCCTGCCCGTCGGGCAGGTAGTAGATAACCAGTTGGGCCTCGGCCAGCACCTCGCCGTTGGCCCCGGTCCGGGTGAAGCGGACGCGGCGAAAGCGGCTGAGCCGCTCCAGCCGCTCGATCGCCCCCAGGCTGCGGTAGACCTCCTCGAACGGCCCGCGAAGGCGCAGGCACAGCGGCACCGACGGCCTGGACCCGCTCTCGGCCTCGCCGGACCGCGTGACCTCGTGGCTGACGGCGGGCATCTCGGCCAGGGCCGCGTTCATCATCTGCAGGAAACCGGCCACGTCCGGGCCGCGCGGGAGGCACCGCTCGATCCGGCCCTGGGCCTTCCGCAGACCCGGGATGCGGGCCGAGACGAGCATGCCTTCCTGGCTGGCCGCCACCCGCTGGCTCAGCAGCCAACGCTGCTGGCTGACGGCGTGATCGAGGTCGGCCAGTTCGCGGTGTCTCGGCCAGAGGATGAACAGGGCGAAACTGCCCACCATGACCGAGGCCACCAGCAGGATCAGCAGTTGCTGGCGGTCGATCGCAAAACGCCGGGGCGTCGGTTGGGCATCCGTCACGGCGACTCTCCCTGCTCTGCGTCCACGCCGATGACGCGCGTCTCCAGGGCGAACGTGCGACCGCCAGCGGGCGCCTCCTCCGCCAGGCGCGATTCGACCAGGATCGTTCGGCCGAAGCGCGGCGACGCGTCGAGACGGGCCACCGCCAGGGTCACCTGTTTCTCGCTGCCGGCCGCCCCTTCCAGCCGGACGGTGGCGGGCTCCGCCGTATCGTCCGCCGGCCAGAGGACCTCCAGCCTTTCGACGCACACCGCCTCGGGCAGCGCCGCGACGAGGTCGGCCAGCACCGCCGTGACGGTGGTGCGGGGCTGGAGCGCCTCGGCCACTTCGATCCGCTCGCTGTACGTCCGGGCCTCTTCGCGGAGGCGACGAACCTTCTCGACATCGCCCTTGACGGCGGTGCCCGTGCCCTGAAGGGCCCGCAGTTCGGCCCGCGCGTCGCGGACCCACGTGCCCATCTGCATGCTGTACAGGACCATGGCCAGCCCGATGGCCAGCAGCAGCCACGACCGGATGAACCCGATTCGCCGCTGGAACCGGGCCCGGAGGTACTCTTCCGGGAGGAATTCGAGTTCGCGCACGATCGGGCTCCTCGCCTAGGCCGCGTATTGCCCGGACGCCACCCTGTCCAGGTGGAAACCTTTCAGGCTCAGTCCGAACGCCGTGGCCCACTCCGCCCGGATGCCACGCCGGTCCAGGACGGGGTCGAGGTGGTCGGTCCGGACCCTCCGGAACGGGTCGGCTACCTCGGCGCGCATGCCGAGGCGGTTGCCGAGGGCCGCCGGGATCGTCGGGTTATGCGCCTCGCCGCCCGTCAACTGGAGTGTCTCGGGCCGGGGCGCGCGGAACGTCACACTGTAATACCGCAGACAGAGGCCGATTTCGTCGGCCAGGTCCTCCAGGTGCGGCCGGATGGCATCGGCCACGGCCCTGGCGGCCCGGTCGTGCTCGTCGATCTCGCCCTCGGCGGCACGGCCGCCGATGCGTCGCCTCAGGGCCTCGGCCTCGGCCGGTTCCAGGTCCAGGCATTCGGCCACCGCCCGGTTGAAGACGGCCCCGCCGATGGGAATCGTCTTCACGAACACGATTTCGCGGCCGCGGGAGATCACCACCTTCGTGCGGGCGCCGACGTCGGCGATCACACTGGCCACCTCCTCGTCCTCGCGCCGCTGGAGAAACCGCTCGAAGCCGCGGAAGATGGTGCACGGCTCGGCGTCGAGGCTGACGAGGGTCAGTCCCGCCTCGGACGCCAGGTCGATCGCGGCATCGACCTCCGCCCGCGGGGCCGCAAACACGATGATCTCCTCCAGGGCCTCGTTGCCCTGGGTCACCTGCCCCGCCCGCTGGTACTGGATGACGGCCGTCGCCGTGTCGAACGGAAACTTGTTCTGGGCCTCCCAGTGAACGGCCCCGTCGAGTTCGGCGGCGTCCATGGCGGGCATCCGGATGTTCCGCACGGACGCCTGCTCCGGCGCGAGGGCCATGACGGCCTCGCGGCCGCGGAACCGCCGCTCCTTCATGAGCCGACGGACGGCGTCGGCGACGGCGTCGCGTCGGCCCTCGGGCCGGTCGGTGGCCTCGCGGGGCATCGCGATCTTTCCGGCGTCGACCACGCGCAGGTCGCGCTCGCTGCCGCCCACCTGGAGCATGCGGACCGCCGTGCTTCCAATGTCGACGCCAATCGGTAACTGGGCCACCGTCCGCCCCTTGTCCTGGTCAGTTCGCCAGCCGGATGGTCGAGACGCTTCCCGTCAGGCCCGCGACGGCCACGCGGATCTGCACGTCGCCGGCCTCCACCGTGATCGAGCCGGACGAGGAAGGTTCGCCGAGTTCGTTGAACGTGACGTATGCGTCGCCGCCGAAGGAAACGTTGGCCACCACGACCGCGCTCATGCCGTTGCGCTCGGCCAGGGTGACCTCGAACGCGCGGCCCTCCAGGACCGGGTGCTCGATGGCTTCGGCCGACGTGTACGGCTCGCCGCCGTAGTCCGACACCACCTTGTAAGACTGCGAGTCGCTGCTGAAGAGCATGGTGTGCGGCCGCTGGGTCTTCAGGGCAAGGTCGCGCGTGACCTCGAGGTCGGCGGCCACGATCCTGGCCGCGCTCATCGCCTGCGTATCGCTCGCTGCACCGATGTTCGGAATGACGACGGCGGCGGCGATGATGAGAATCGTGATCACCATCAGCAGTTCGACCAGGGTAAAGGCGCCGCGTGTTGTGGCGCGGTCGGCGTTCACGGGTTTCCTCCCGCCGCGGCACCGTCGTCGGCCAGCGGCTTCGTTTGGATCGTGTACTCGCCGTCGCGCAGGGCCGACTCGATGGCCTTCAGACGGCCGTTCACGGCCTTCAGTTCCGTCACGATCATCTGCCGCTGGCGCCCGGAGTCCGGGATGCCGGTGTCTTTGGTGCTGATGGGCTTGCCTCGCGCGACGGCTTCGGGCTCCAGGTCGGCCCCGCGAAACCAGAGACCGGCCGCGATGAGGGCCAGCATGGCCGCCACCAGCAACAGCCCGTGGGCGATATTTCTGAGGCTCCGCTCGAGCATTCCCAGTCCTCCTAACCTTCCTAACTTGACATCTATGGCCCGAAAAAAACCAGACGCCGTGCGTCTGTTCTCGGGATACGGCATAGCGTTTATCGGCACGGCCGCCAGCCGGGCTTCAGCCATTCGGCGACTTGGAGCCAACCAATTCCAGCCGCTTGGGACCCGCCGGCTGCCGCTTGTGCCGGCATCGTCCGTCCGCCCGCAGCGTCCTTCCGGCAATCCGAGGTGGCAGTCACCGCGCCGACCCCCAGAGCCTATCCGGATGACCCCTCGTCGGCCCGAGGCCGAGCGAGGCGGCCGCCGGCAAGGAGGGCGAAGCAGGCAACCCGTCGCTCGGTTGGCGATGCAGCCCGACGCCGCTCGCGCCCGCCGCAGCCGGCCGAAGCCAGAGGGCTATCCGGATAGGCTCTAAGGGTGCGGCCCTGTAAAACGACCGGAGGCAGCGGACGCACCAAGCGCCCCTGCCTCCGGTTCCCTGCCTCTTCGCCCCTACACGAAGAGGCTGGCGGTCACCGCTGCGCACCCACAGCGTGTTACAGTTCGTTCAAGGCCGTGCCGTCGCTCGTGGTGTGAGTGTCGGTCAGGTCCGCGCGGAACTCGCCGGTGACGGAGTTGAAGTACCACCCGCCGTCGGCCTGCGGCGCCGCGAACACCGCGGCGCCGTCCTGCACCACGCGAACGGTGTTGTCGTTGGACATGGGGTTGATCGGCACGGAAGTCAGGTACGGGCCGTACGGATGGTCCGAGTCGGGCGTCGCCTGGGTGACGCCGTCCTCGTCGCTGTAGTTGCACATCTCGTCTTCGAACTCGGCATCGCCTTCGCCCGCCGCATCGGCCGGGTAGTTCTCGAGGTGCTGGGTCTTGTAGAGCAGCAGTTGGCTGCGAATGGTCTGGAGGTTGGTCATGAGGTTGCTGACCCTCGCCTCGGCAGAGGCCTCGGTAAACTGCGGGATGACGATCGCCGCCAGAATACCGAGAATGATGACCACGATCAGAATCTCAACCAGGGTGAAGCCTTTTGTTGCCACGCGTTTCATCACCGTAATCTCCTTCTACGTTCGTCGCCCACGGTGGGGCCAATCCTCGTTTCAAAAACCCCTCTATCTCCGATTAAGTCCGGCCCATCGTCTCGCCGCCCGAATACCGGCGGCCGTTCTCAGTCCGCCGCGCCCCGTCGCCGTTCACCTCCTTTTTCGGCGCGGATGACCGGGCAGCGGCACGACGGACCGGACCTCGCTACTGCCGACTGCCACGCCCGATTTCCATTTCCCTTTGTCATCGATTCGCCTTGCGGCTTCTCGACGTGGTATGACTATCGGCCAAATCCCAACCTGCCTTCACAGGTTTTTCCAGGATTTCCAAGCCGCCTATCTTAACAAACCGGGCCGCAAAAAAGGGCCTGGTCATGGCCCATGCTTCTCCGTCTCGACGTACTCCACTTTACAAGATTCACACCGCCTGTCAAACGTCGCCGCGAATGCCGGTCTCGGCCAGGCAGGCGGCGCGCGGCGCAACCCCTTGACAAAAAAGGACTTACAGGCCGCCTCCCCTTCCAGAGTCCGCTCCTCCTAATCCTGCTCCAACGCTGCGCGCGCCGGCCAATTCCGCCGGGTTTTCCATCCTACCCGCCGACGGACTGTGATACGACGTGCGTCGTCATGGCTGGAAGGCGGCGAATCGTCCCCTCCCTGAGGCGCAACAGGAGCGCGTAATCCGGGTCCAGGTCCACGACCTCGCCGGCGACCGTCTCCGTGCCGTCGGTGACGGTAATGCGTCGTCCGAGCGTGCGGCACCGCCGTGCGGCAGCCTGACGGACGGTCTCCGCCCTGCCCTCGGCGCCCATCTCTCGGACGACGGCATCCAGCCGCTCCAGGAGGCGCCGGGCGATCAGCGTCCGGTCGGCCCGCACCCCGATCACCGCCAGGCTCGTCACGCCGTCCCGGATGTCGGCGGGAAAGGCCTCCAGCCGCTGCGTCGCGTTCATGCCGACGCCGACGACCGCCGCTCCCTCGCCGGCGCGCTCCGGCCGGGCCTCGACCAGGACACCGCCGACCTTGCGGTCATCAATGACAAGGTCGTTCGGCCATCGGAGGCCGACGTCCAGACCCGTTTCGGCTTCAACGGCCTCTGCGGCGGCCAGGGAGGCCGCACGCGTCAGGACGGCCCGGCCCTTCTCTCCGGGAAGCCCAATCAGCACGACCGAACACAGGATGGACGTGTGCCGCGGGGCCAACCAGCGGCTGCCGCGCCGGCCACGGCCGGCGGTCTGGTACTCGGCGAAGACGGCCAGGCCGTCGGCCTCGGCCCCTTCCTGCTCCACCGCCTGCCAGGCCAGGTCGTTGGTCGAGGTGGTCTCCCCGACGCAACGGACCGTCCGACCGGGACGGGCCGTTTCGAGGTCGCACGTGAGTTCGTCCTCGATCAGGGCGTCCGGGCTGCTCAACAGGCGAAATCCCTGGATGGGATGCGACTCGATGCGGAAGCCATACCGTGGGAGGTCCTCAATCGCCGCCACGACCTCGTCCGGGGACCGGCCGACGGCCTCGGCCAGGGCCTCGGCGGACCGCGCCTCACCCCGGGCGCGGCGAAGGGCCAACGCGACACGTGCGTTCACGGGTGCCTCCTCGCAACCATTCTACACCATCGTGGCACGCTGTCACGCGGGGATATGATGTAGGGGCGTGAAGAAAGGGCGGCGGCTCGGGAGGGCCGCCGCGCGGGAATTGCACTGCCTCGACAAGAACGCGGCGGGTCAGGAGACCCGCCGCGCGGAAATCGCTTACGTCCTGTTCCGCGGCGGGTACGGAGACCCGCCGCGCTTCACGCTGTTGTCCTACGCCGTCGCCTCGGCCTCCTGTTTGGCGTCGGCGGTCTTCTTCTCGGCCTCTCTGGCAAAGTCCGGGACCTCGTCGTCGCCGTAGAAGCGTCGGATGTTGCCGGCGGCCAGGGCCTGGATGCGTGCAATCTGCTCTTCGCCGTCCGCCTGGCGGAAGAGGTGGCGGAAGCGTCCCTGCGGCTTGAGATACTCCTCGACGGGCTTCCACCCGCCCTTGGGCGGCTTGTGGGGCGTGGTCTCGCCCTCGATGATCTCATACAGGGGATAGCAGCCCGTCTGGAAGGCCAGGCGTGCCAGTTCGCACGACTTGGCCGGATCGCTCCGCCACCCCAAGGGGCAGACGGCGTGGACCTGGAGGTACTTCGGCCCGGGGTACGAGAGGGCCTTCTTGACCATCCTCGGCAGTTCGCGGTAGTAGCCGCACGAGCCCACGCCGATGTACGGCAGGTTATGGGCGGCCATGATGCCGGGCAGATCCTTCTTCGGCCGGTCGTTGCCCCAGGAGACCTTCCCGGACGGGCTGGTGGTGGTGGCGGCGTCGAGCGGTGTGAGGCTGGACCGCTGGATCCCGGTGTTCATGTAGGCCTCGTTGTCCCAGCAGCAGTAGAGGAACTCGTCGCCGCGCTCGGCCGCCCCGGAGAGGCACTGGAGGCCGATGTCGGCGGTCCCGCCGTCGCCGCCCGTGCCGATGACGTGGACGCCGTCGAGTTTGCCCTTGTGCTTGAGGGCGTAGTAGACGCCGGAGGCGATGGCGGCGGAGTTCTCGAACAGGCTGTGGATCCACGGCGCCGACCACGAGGACGTGGGGTAGCGCGAGGTGAAGATCTCCGAGCAGCCCGTGCAGTTGGTGAAGACGGCCTTCGGGCCGATGGCCTGGGCGACGATGCGCATCGCCAGCGCCTCGCCGCAGCCCAGGCACGAGGTGTACCCCGGTTTCAGGACGCGGTCGGTGTAATCGAAGAGTTCGGCTGATGCCACGTTTTGCTCCTCCAATCGTATGTGATGCTTTGCGCGACCTACCTGTGTAGCTGCCGCGCCAACCGTCTCAGTAACCGAGCAGGGCCTTGGCCCACGCTTCGGTCCGGCTTACGCAGGTCTTCAGCCACTGCCGATCGAGTGTCTCGTCGCTCGATTCGCCGCGGACCGCCCTGTCGTAACGAAAGTGGGCGGCGTAAGGCGTCAGCACCACGAGTCTCTCGCTCTCGGGCGGCAGCGGCACGCCGTTATCGGCCAGCATATCAATCAGCAGGGCCAGGTTATGCGTCCGCGGAAAGACAACTCCCTCGTTGGCCAGCACCGCCTTCATGAACTTCTCAACAGCCTGCTGGGCGTGAAACGCCACCCCCGATGCCGGAACCTTCGCGTCGTCGGCCAGCACATTCAGCATGCACCGGTCTTCCGCCCCCTTCTCGAAGAGCACTGCCGCGCGATCATCGGAGCGGTCCATGTGTTTCGCCTTCCCGGACCGCTCGGTACGCCAGCGTGTTCGGCGTATCTTTCCAGGAGTCGAATTCCTTCGCGCTCATCACGGCCACATCGACGGCCAGCCGCATCGGACGCATGGCGTTGATCAGCCGCACCTCCTCGGCGACCACGTCCGCGACCTCCGGCTCGACGACGAGGAAGTCGACGTCGCTTCGCGGGTCGGCGTCGCCGCGGGCGTAGGAGCCGAACAGGATGACGCGCGACCCGTCCGGCGCCGCCTCCAGGAGGCGGCGGGCCGCCTCGTCAATCGTTTCCCGGTCGATGACGCGAAGCATGGGTCCGCCCCGTTCGACCTCGTCTGCCCCTGGTCTGTGTGGGCGCAAGCACCCACCCTGCGACTCTCTTGGCGCGGTGCATCGGGAGATACACGCGCGGGAATGTTGGCTTTCCCACTTCACGCGGCGGGTGCGGAGACCCGCCGCGCAACATGGCGCGCCCGCGTTCACGCCCCCGGCACGAGGTCCGGGAGGATCTCCTCTCGGAGGCGGAAGTACTCGTACGCGGTCTGCTTCTCGCCCTTGGCGGCGCGGTCGACGATCTCGCGGATGCCGTCCGGGGGCACCTCCCGGCCGCCCAACTGGACGCAGTACCCGCTCACGGGAATCTGCAATCCGGCGTCGAAGAGCGTCTCTTTGAGTTCCGGCGTCATGACGCCGCCGGCGCCGAACGAGGCGCCCCGCTCGATGACGGCGATGTGTTTGGCGTTCTTCAGGCAATTCAGGACGGCCTCGTCCGGCCAGGGGCGGTACGTCTTGATCCGCATGAGGCCGACCTTCGTCCCCTCGCCGCGCATCTCCTCGACCACGTCCTTGATGGTGCCGCAAAGGGACCCCTTGGCCACGAGGATGATCTCGGCGTCGTCGGTGTGAAACTCCTCGATGAGGCCGCCGCTGGCCCGGCCGAAGAGTTTCTCGAACTCCGCCGACGCTTCCTCGATGACCGGCAGGCTGCGGCGGCAGGCGTCGTGGACCATCCACCGGCCCTCCATGCACTTGTCGGGCTCGGTGAACGCGCCGAACGTGGCGGGGTCGTCCACGTCGAGTTTCATGACCGCCTCGTACGGCGGCAGGTACTTGTCGGAGAGTTCCTGGTCCGGGAGGATCGTCGGCTCGAAGACGTGCGTCAGCAGGAACCCGTCCAGGTTGACCATGGCGGGCAGGAGGACGCGGCGATCCTCGGCCACCTTGTAGGCGATGAGGTGCTGGTCGCACGCCTCCTGGTTGTCCTCGGCGTAGAACTGGATGATGCCGGCGTCGCGGACGGCCTCGGCGTCCTGGTGGTCGCACCAGATGGAAAGCGGGGCCGAGATGGACCGGTTCGCACACGCCAGGACCACCGGCAGCCGCATGCCCGCGATGTTCCAGAGGACCTCGCTCATCAGCAGCAGGCCCTGGCTGGAGGTGGCGGTGTAGGCGCGGGCGCCGGTGGCGCTGGCGCCGCAGCAGACGCTGGCCGCACCGAACTCGCTCTCCACCTTGACGAACTCGGCGTCGAGGTCGCCGTCGGCCACGATCTGCGAGAGTTCCTCCGAGATGTGGGTCTGCGGCGTAATGGGGTAGGCCGCGACAACCTCCGGCCGGCAGCGGGAGACGGCGTGGGCGACGGCCATCGCGCCTTCGAGGATTTCCTGGGTCTCGGCCATCACTTCTCCTCCATGACCATGTCAATGTCGTCGACGGGGCACTCCGTGGCGCAGATGCCGCACCCCTTGCAGAAGTCCGGATCGAACTCGCGGTTGGTGACCTCGCGGTCCTTGCCCTCGAGCGTGTGCGTGTGCTCGGTGTCCTCGAAGACGCAGCCCTCCGGGCACGCCAGTTCGCAGGCGCGGCAGCCGATGCAGGCCTCGTTCTTGAAGACGGGCCGCTGCGTCCGCCAGGTGCCGGTCTTATTGACCATGCTCTCGCCGGGCGGGGCCACGCAGCCGATGGACAGTTTCTCGGTGCTCAACAACTCGTTGGACATGGCTATTCCTCTTATGTCGTTTGTTCCGCGTTCCGCATTCCGCGTTCGCCCTTACTTCTCTCCCTTGGCGGCATTGTACGCCTGCTCGACGGCCTCGGCATTCAGGTCGCCCACCTTGCCGGGGAACCGTTCCTTGACGGCCGCCTGGATCGATTCCAGGCTCACGAGGCCCGTCATGCCCGCGAACGCGCCCACCATGACCATGTTCGGGATGGGCCGGCCGATGACGTCCATGGCGATGCGCGTGCCGGCCACGTCCTTCAGGCTGACGCCGTCGGGCACGTCGATCTCGTCGGGCTTCTCGGTATTAACGACCGCGATGCCGCCGTCCTTGATGCCGTGGAACACGTCGACCAGGCCGAACAGGGTGGGGTCCTGGACGATCAGGTAGTCCGGTTCCTCGATGACGGCGCGGCTCCGGATCGGCTTGTCCGAGAGGCGCACGAACGCCTGCACCGGGGCACCCATCCGCTCGGACCCGAACGCGGGGAACGCCTGGCTGGTCGTCCCGTCCTTGAAGGCGGCCTTGGCGAGGACCTCGGCAGCGGTCACGCTGCCCTGGCCACCCCGGCCGTGAATCCGAATCTCTTTCAGCATGCTGCGGCTCTCCTGCCTCGGGGCTCCTGGTCTGACCTGGCTAGGTAAGCAAACCAAAGGAAGGCCCAAACATTCTACCCGGCCGGGCCGAGGGGTCAAGGATTTTCGGGCCGGCGCGGCGCCCTCATCCGACGCGCGCCCTTAGAGCCTGTCCGGATAACCCCTCGTCGGCCTCAGGCCGAAGCCAGAGGGTTATCCGGATAGGCTCTTAGCCATTCGGCGTTCATCATTCCTTGTTCATCATTGCCGCTTGAGACCCCACAGCCGAGCGCCCAAGGCCGCCGCGCCGACCAGGGCCGAGGAGAGGATCACGATCGTCGCCCCGGTGGGCAGTTCGGCCACGAGGGCGATGAGGAACCCGCCCACGCCGCTGACGGTGCCGAGGGCGACGGCGAGCACCAGCGCCCGCCCGTGTCCGCGGACCAGTTGAAACGCCGCCGCCGCCGGGTTCGCCATCAGGCTGTAGATCATCAGCCCGCCGACGATCTTGAAGTTGACCGTCAGGACCGCGCTGGCGAGGAACAGGAACGCCGTCCACACCAGGCCCACCCGCACGCCCGCCGCGGCCGCGTGCTCCCGCGAGAACATGATCGCCCGCATCTCCTTATAGAAGAGGAGGACGAAGGCGACCTCGACGGCCGTCAGCGGCACCATCAGGGCCACGTCCCGCCAACTGCAGAACGTCAAACTCCCCCACAGCAGGCCGAACGCCTCGCTCGCGCTGCGGCCGAACCGCGGAAACAGGCCGACCCCGAGAAACGCCAGGCCCATCGTCAGCGTGAACAGCAGGCCCATGACGACGTTGACGTCCGCCCGCAGCCGTCGCGGGTCCGCCAGCCCGAGCGCCAGGGCCGTCGCGAGCGCCGCCACCAGCGCCGGCACGAGCAGGGCCTGCCCCGTCAGTCCCGCCAGCGAGCCGAACACCGCGCCCGCCAGGGCCGCGTGGGCCACGCACACCCCCAGGAACGGAATCCGCATGCCTATAATGTAGACGCCCAGCAGACCGGTGGACGCCCCGGCCAACGCCCCGGCCGTTATCACGGGAGCCCAGAACCCCAGTTCGACACTCATGCCGTCTCGCCCCCCTGCGGCACGACGACGTACCGTCCGCGGCGGTGCAGCACCTCCAGGTGCGCCCCGTACAGACGGGCCACGCGGTCGGAGGTGAGGACCTGGGCGGGCGTCCCGTCGGCCGTGATCCGCCCGCCCTCCAGCAGCACCAGCCGCCCGCAGCACGCCGGGATGACCTCCAGATCGTGGCAGACGAGCAGCACCGTCACGGGCACGTCGCGGAAGAGGGCTTCGAGCGTCTCGACAATGCGTTCACGCCACGCCAGGTCGAGGTTGGCGGTCGGCTCGTCCAGGAGGAGGACCTCGGGGTCCTGGACCATCGCCTTGGCGATGAGGCCCTTGCGCTGCTCGCCGCCGGAAAGGTCGCTGTACGCCTGCCCGGCGAGGTCCGCGAGGCCCAGCCGCTCCAGCCATTCGTCCACCTGCCGCCAGTCGTCGCGGCGGAGACGACGGCCGAGACCCGCGATGCCCGTCCGCCCGATGGCGACGACCTCGCGCAGGGTCAGCGGCAGTTCGGTCCGCTCGGCCAGGACCTGCGGCACGTAGCCAATGCGCCGGCGCAGCCGGGCGAGGTCGCCCGCCGTCAGGTCCCCGACCGTCCGGCCAAGGACACGGACGCTGCCGGTCGCCCGCTGGACGCCGATGAGCATCTTCAGCAGCGTACTCTTGCCCGCGCCGTTCGGCCCGATGACCGCGACGAACTCGCCCGCACCGACCGCGAGGGCGTCCACGCCGAGGATGGTCCGCCGGCCGGCCCGGACGTGGACGGCTCGCAGGTCGATGACGGCGTCGGCGGTCACGGCGTTTCCTTTACGGCTTCTCGTCCTGCGGTCCCGGCCCGTCCACACCACTTCCCGCGCGGCGGGGCTCCTGGCCCGCCGCGCGGAACACTCTCCATCACCAGCGGCGCGGTGGCCGGGGACGGCCACCGCGCGGCATACTACTGTGCTCGGGGTGAGCGGGGTCCCCCACCCGCCGCGCAGAGCCGTGCCACGTTCCGCCGGACCATCCCGTCGTAGCCGCGCCGGCCGTCGCCGGCGGCCGGGAAGTTCTCGAACATGACGACCGGCGCGCCCAGTGCCCCGGCCAGGCGGTCGGCCAGTACGCGGCCCGCCGGCACGTTCCCGACAACCAGTCGCGCCTTGGCGGCGCGGGCGTCGGCGACGGCCCGGTTGAGCGCGGCCGGGTCGTCCGAGGCCTGGAACTCACCCGCCACCTCCAGCCCCAGCCACCGGCAGAAGCGGGCCTGATGATGGGCCGCCACGACCGCCGTCCCGACGAGGCCGGCCTCGCGGACGTCCGAGCGGACGGCCACGGCCAGGCGTTCCAGGCGCAAGCCGATGTCCCGGAGCCGCGCCTCCGCCGCCGGCTGCGACAGCATGCCCTTCCGCACGAGGGCATCGGCCACCGTCCGGCAAGCGGTGCGGTACGTCTCCGGCTCGCCCAGGCCGCCGGACTCGGGCACCTCGACGACGGCGAGGCCGTCGTCTACGGCCGCCCGTAGTTTGGCGTCGAAATGCTTCTGGAAGTCGAACCGCAGGAGCAGCCGGCACCGGCGAATCCGGACGAGGTGGCCCGGCGTCACGTCGAAATGGCCGGGGCACGTGCCCGGGCCGCAGAGTTCCACGAGCGGCACGTCCTCGTTCAGGAGGTCGCGTGCGGCCGCCCCCAGGTAGGACGTGGCGACGGCGATGCGCGCCGGCGGTTCGGCGGAATCGGCCGGTCCGTCCGCGCAGCCCCCGGCCAAGAGGACGACGAGTGCCAGAATGAGCGGTGTGCGGGCCATCCGGCCTGCTCCTTCCGATTCCTCGCGCGCCCTTTTGTGGCACCTCTGCCTTGCCGGTAACACGGCGCTGCCATTATTGTGGTTCTTTTCGCCCACCACAAGGGCAAAAAGTCGGGCTGCCGAGCGCGGAGTAACACGTGGACGAAAAAAGTTACACGGCGCCTTGACAATGCCCGCCACGGGTGTTATGCTTTCAGAAGTCGTGTTACAGGGGGCCGCCTGCCGGGCGATGACCCACCGATCGTGGACCCGCCCGTCGCCCTTCCCCGCTGCCGTCAAACCGAACCACATGAACCGCTGGACTATGGAGGGGACCTGCCATGTCGTCCACCCACCGCCTCGGATGCATCCTGGGCCTGTTCGTTGCCGCCCTCGCCCTCGCCGCCGCGGCCGTACCGGCTGCCGCCCTGGAGGAGATCTGGGACCTCGAGGCCGTCGACTCGGCCGGCAAAGGGGTGCACGGGGCCCTTAACCCGGCCACCCCCGTCACGTTCGAGGGCGTCTGCCTGAACGCCCCCGACGATATGCTCGACACGAACGTCATGTGGCAGGTGTACGTCCAGGCCCTGCCGACGAACCCCGCCCCGTACGACCAGAGCGGCATCGCCCTGTGGGCCGGCACCTTCTTCCCGGACTATCCCCCGTACACCGGCAGCCTCTCGCCCGGCGACCACGTCCGGGTCACCGGCTACGTCGGCGACCACAACGGCAAGGTCAACTGCAACAGCCGCCACGGCATGGTCGACCAGTTCGAGGTCACGCTACTGGGCCACGTTGGCATGCCGGACCCGCAACCCATTCCGAGCATTGCCAACTGCAACTATTTCGATACCACCGACAGCGACGGGGACGGCGTGATGGACCGCGCCACGGGCGGCGAACGCTGGCAGGGCCAGTGGTGCCAACTGACGGGCGTCTCCCTCCTCGACCCCGGTGCGGGATGGGCCAACGGCACCGCGGTGCCCATCACAGACGCCTCCGGCCAGACGCTCGACATGTTCTGCGGCGATGTGGGCAACTTCGACACCGTCCTCCCGCCCCCCGGCACGTTCAACCTCACCGCCATCTTTGACCAGGAAGACACCACCGGCGAGCCGTACCACGCCGGCTACCGCATGTGGCCGCTCGCGTACGATACGACGCACTTCCTCCTCTGGGGCGACGCCGACACCGACGGCGACGTTGACCTTCTTGACGCCGGCAGCCTCCTCGCCAACTACACCGGCATGGGCGGCAGCGGCATGGTCTGGGGCCAGGGCGACTTCAACGCCGACGGCGACGTCGATCTCCTTGACGCCGGCGAACTGCTCCGTAACTACACCGGTATGGGCGGTGGACCGGCCGGCGGCGGCGTCCCGATGCCCGTCGGAGCCGGCATCCCGCCCGGCACCGCCACCGGAACGTACGACCCCTCGACCGGCGAGGTCGTCCTCAGCGCCGACGGCATCAAGTTCCTCTACATCTACGCCGAGGGGCTGCTGACCGGCGAGGACCCCGACCTCTCGTTCCTGAACCTCTCCGCCGACTCGGCCCTCGACGACCACGACAACATGATCGGCTACCTGGACATGGAGAACGCCCAAACGTTCACCGACGCCAGCCTCGGCAACGTCGCCGCCCTGGGACTCGGCGAGGGCGACCTTACCCTGACGTACCAGGCGAGCCTGACCAGCGGCAACCAGGTCACCGTGCCCCTGACGATCGTCCCCGAGCCGGCCACGCTGGCCCTTGCGGCCCTGGGCTTGACGCGCATCCTCCTCCGCCGTAGAAGGGAACGCTAGGCATCCGCAGCGCCGCTGACGCTCCGTGCGTCACGAAAGCACGCCAGCGGCACGGCAACGGGCGCGCGGAAAAAGGTCCACTTACCTGACACCCACGCAACGGGAGAAACGATGAGCGAGACCAACCCCCCTGCCCCCCAGGTCATCGACTGGCAAGGCGGCGAGTCGTATCGCCCCATCCTCGACGGCGTGCCGCAGACGTGCGGCATGCGAAGCGGGCGGGTCGAACTCGCCCAGGGCGAGGAAATCGGCGAGCACTCCACCAACGACCACGAGGAGACCCTCGTCGTCCTGGAAGGCAGCGGCGTGGTGCACGTGGACGGGCACGAGCCGATGGCCGTCCGCGGCGGCCAGTCCGTCTACATCCCGCCGAGAAGCACGCACAACGTGCGGAACCCCGACAGCCCGCTCCTGCGGTACATCTACGTGGTGGCCCCAGCGGCGGGTGCCGGCGACGCCGAGGAGACGGCCTGAGTCGGATCATGCCCGGGACCGCCCCGAACCCGACACGCCGTCGTCCCGCCCGGCGGGCCGGCCGTTCCGCCGCGCGCCACCGCGGGCCACGCAGCCGCCTGCCCGCCTTCACCCTGGCGGAACTGCTCATCACGATCGCCATCATCGGCGTCCTGGCCGCCCTCGTCCTGCCCGCCGTCTTCGGCGCCCAGTTGACCGCCCGGGTCACGCAGGTCCGGTCGGACCTCAGGCAGATCGACCTGGCGCTGCACGATTACTGGCTGCACTTCGACGCCTACCCGCCCGCCCGGATGTACTGCAACACGGACAAGCGGCCGCTGCACCACTGTCTGCCCGAGGAACTGTGGCGATACGACTTCCTCGGCGGCCCGCTCTACGACCGGTTCAATCCCGGCCGGACGTACCGCTATACGGCCGTGGGCCCCGGCTACGTCAACGGCAACGCGACGCCCATCTCGCTGTGGGTGCCGGAGACCTTCCCCAAGCCCGGCGGCACGCTGGTGCGGGAGGGCGACCCGCAGACCTCGCCCATCCGGTGGATCGCCTGGACTGTGGGGCCGAACGGCCCCGAGGAGGATTTCATCCAGGTCATGCAATCCAACCCGGCCGACCCGGCGGGCTGGTATCCGCACGACCCGCGGGGCATCATCGTCCGGTACCACGACGGGAACTGCGGCATTTCGCCGGAGTGAGGCCGCTCACCCCTGTGCCGCGATGCGAGCCGTATCGCGGGCGATCATCGCCTCCTCGTCGGTGGGGATAACGAGGATGCGGCTGGGCGACTCGTCGGCGGCCACGTCGCGCGGGCCGTCGGCGGCGGCCGCGTTCGCCTCGGCGTCGAGCACGTAACCGAGGGGCCCAAGGCCCTCGCACGTCCGCCGGCGGATGTGGGCGGCGTTCTCGCCGATGCCGCCCGTGAAGACGAGGGCGTCCACCCGTCCGAGTTCGGCCGTGTAGGCGCCGATGTACTTCCGCAGGCGATGGCAGAAGAGGCGGATGGCGAGGTCCGCCCGCTCGTTGCCCTCCTCGGCCGCCCGCGTGACCTCGCGCATGTCGTTCGAGACGCCCGAGACGCCGAGCAGGCCGCTGCGGCGGTTCAGGAGGTCGTCGATTTCGTCCACGCCCATCCCCAGCGCCCGGACCAGGTGGAAGATGACGGCCGGGTCCACGTCGCCGCTGCGCGTGCCCATGACGAGCCCTTCGAGCGGCGTCATGCCGAGCGAGGTATCCACGCACCGCCCGCCGCGCACCGCGGCCGCGCTGCACCCGTTGCCGAGGTGGGCCGTGATGAGGTTGACTTCGCCGGGCGCCTTGCCGAGCCTGCCGGCCGCCACCTCGGATACATAACGATGACTCGTTCCGTGGAACCCGTACCGGCGGATGCCGTGCTCGCGGTACAGGTCGTACGGGAGAGCATAGAGGTAGGCGTGCGGCTCCAGGGTCTGGTGGAACGCCGTATCGAAGACGGCGACGTGGGGGACGCCCGGCATGAGGGCCATGGCGGCCCGGATGCCCGTCAGGTTCGGGGGATTGTGCAGCGGGGCGAGGGCGGCGAAGTCCTCGATCGCGCCGATGACCTCGTCGTCAATGCGGATGCTCTCGGCGAACCGCTCGCCGCCGTGGACCACGCGGTGACCGACGGCGTCGATGTCGCCGGCCGAGGCGATGGCGGCCACTTCCCCCTCGGTCAGGGCCTCGACCATCAGGCCGAAGGCGGCCTCGTGGTCGGGCGCCTCGGCCTCGCGCCTGTCTACGCGCCCGCCCGCCTCGTGCCGCAGCCTGCTCGTCGCCTCGCCGATGCGCTCGACCAGGCCGGAGGCGAGGACGGCGGGCGCGGCCGGGTCGCCCATGTCGAAGAGAGAATACTTGATGCTGGACGACCCGCAGTTGACGACCAGGACGTTCACGCGGAAGACCTCATGGTATCCCCCGAGGCAGGCAAAGAACACGCGGCGCGGCAGCGGCTGCTCCGCCCGCGTGGTGGCCTTTCCAGGCCACCACGCCGACCGCGCGAATGCCAGGAATCGCGGCGGCCTGGAAGGCCGCCGCGCGGCACTTCAGACGACGAACACCTGGCACGCGGCGGGTCGGGAAACCCGCCGCGCGGGACCGCCTCCGCCCACCGCGCGAGAACCCTGGGGGACGCGGGCACGCCGGCTACATCATCGACTGCCGGACCCACGGGCCGACCCACAGGTACTCGAAGTCCTTCCCGCCCGAGACCTGCACCGCCCCGATAACGGCGTAGACGACGGCTCCGATACCGATGGCCATGGCCAGCAGGATCGTCACCACGCCGATGCAGACGTACATGAGCGGGATGGAGACGATCCCCAGCACCGTTGCGGCGATGGCCGCCCACACCTGGAACCAGAGCGACTGCCGGCCGTGGAAGTCCACGAACGGCGACTGCTCGCGTTTCACGAGCCACATGATGAGCGGCCCGAGGATGTTCCCGAACGGGAACACCAGGCCTACCAGGGCCAGCAGGTGGCACAGCATGGCACTGGTGCGTTCGTCCTTGGAAGCACCCGCGGCCTGCAACTCGGGCGGCAGGGGCGGCGCCTCCGCCCCGCCGGGACCGGGCGGTGGCGGCGGCGGACCCCCGGGCCCCTCGCCAGCCTCGGCTTCGCCGGCCCCCTCGCCGGCCTGCGCCTCGCCCTGGATCTCCTCGCCTTCGGCCTCCGGGGCCGCCTCTTCCGGCCGCTCGTCGTTCTGCTGCTCGTCCATGACCTGTCCCCCGTGCTGGGTGCTGGAAGGATCGCGCGAAACGCCTGCCACCGACCGCGATGACCCTGTCGAGTATAAACCCGCCCGGCGCCGGCGTCAATCCAGTGGCGGAAACCTGCACGTTCGACGCTTGAGGTATACTCTGAAGCCTCGTGCCCCGGAAAGCCCCGAACCGTTCCCGGAATCGTTCAACCCGTCCGCCCGCGACCGCCGATACATCCGACGTGGGAGCGACTCTTCCCGGCTGCTCCGGTCACGCCTCCGTCGTCCCCGCCGATCGTTTCGAGAGGAGTCTGTGGTGGCACGCCCGAGGCGGCAGGTTGCCTGGTTCTGGCCGGCCCTTCTGCTGGCGGGCCTGGCGGCCGTCGTGGCATTCCGCATGTGGTCCGGCTGGGCGACGCGCCCGATGGTGGCCTCCAGCAACCTCGCCGAAGGCCGCGTCGCCGGCGAGGCCGCCGACCTGGCGGCGGCCGGGAGGCGGCTCCGATATCTCCACGCGCAGCGGTCGGCCACGGCGGCGCGCCTGGCGACCCTCCGGACCGAGATCGCCGACCGGCGCCGCCAGGCCCGAACGCTCGACGAGATGCTCGACACCGGCCGCCTGACCGACTGCCCGCCGTTCCTGGCCGAGAACACGACCGTCCGGGCCCTCCACAAGATCATCCGCGAAGCCGGCGGCGCCGCGCAGACGGACGCCGGCCGCGACCCGCGCCTGACGACGGCCGCCGTCGTCGCCCACGAACGCCTGCGGACGAAACTCCTCGCCCTGCGCGACCAACTCCGCCGCGAGACCGCCGACCTCGAGGCCCGGGCCACGACCTTGCGGCAGCAGCAGCGTCTCCAGGAGGCCGGCATCCGGCACCTGCGCCGGCGGATTGACGAGCGGCTCGACGGCCGCGGCGTTGAGCCCGCCGCGCCCCGCGCCTCCGAAGCCACCGCGCCGGCCGCCGGCTGACGGGCAACGCGATTGCGTCGGGCGGAAACCTGAGGTAGAATACGGCAGCCTGTCGCGGGCAGGTTCGCGCGCTGCCGCGCCCGGCACCGAGGGCGCCATGGCCGACGACTCCAGCACCCGTCCGGAACGCCGCCGCCATCCGCGGTCGGTGGTCGGCATTCCGGTGGAGGCCGTCCGGCGCGACCTTCCCCCACGCGATCCGAACCGGGTGGTGGGCCTGCACGTGACGGACCTCTCGCCGAGCGGCGCCGGGGCGGTCGTGTACCGGCCGCTGCCGACGGAGGAACCCGTCACGCTGTTCTTTCCACCGATGGGCTCGGCCGAGGCGCGGGATACCCGGGGCCGGGTGGTCCGTTGCGAGGGCCGCCGAGACCACTGGCAGGTGGGTATCGCGTTCGAGGACCCCCTACCGGATGTGGAAAGAATTCCCGCCACCTGACCCCGATTTTTTTGCGTCCGGCCGAAAAATGGTGTATACTACGACGTGCAAATGGCAGCGTTCCGGATAAGCAGCGCGATTCCGGCCCGCTGACCGACAATCTGCCATCCTCGCCTATCCAGCGACGGGGCCGTCAACAAGGGGTCGGACTCGTGGGCGGGTGCCCAGCGCCCACGATGTCCGCCGAGACCCCTGGGGCGGGGGAGTAGCCCGATGACGGCCCGCGGCCCGCCGAACACCCTTCCCGATCGTTCAGACGGTATGCCCGTGTCATGGGGATGTCACAGCAGCGACCGGGTGTCCAGAATTCCGGGGACGCGTTTGCTTTTGGTCATTTATGCGCCATAATTCCCCGGCGGACGTGAAGAGCGGGGGCTCCTCCTGCCGATAGTACGTACAGCCGTTCCCCGACGTGCAACGGAAAGAAGGCAGGACGAGCCCCTGCGCGGCTAGGGACACAACCCGATGGTCACGGATCGCAAGACAGGGCATCGCGGCAAGACGGAAGAACGCCGCCGTTTCGGGCGGTTCGCCGCCCGTATGCCCGTCCGCACCCGCCTGGACGATATGCTGGACGAGGAGGCGGCCGAGAAGCCCGTCCGCTGCCACCTGCAACTGCGCGATTTCTCACTGGGCGGCGTCCGGCTCGAAAGCCCGCGGCCCCTGGAGGTGAACGAACCGGTAACGGTCAGCCTGCCGGCCGGCGGCCGGCATCCGCCCGTCCACCTCACGGGCCGGGTTATCCACTGCCGCGAGCGCGAGGACCGGTACGAGGTCGGCATCCAGTTTCACGAGCGGGAAGACGACCCCCACCGCTCGCCGTACCTCGGCCTCCCGCGCCTGTTCAGCATGGCGGCCGAACTCACGGGCACGCTGCGGCAGACCTCGAACAACAACGCGTAGCGCCGTTTCCGGCAATGGGCCAGGGTGCGCTGCCGCCCGGCTTCTCGTGCGGCATCTTCCTCTTTCTTGAGCGCCTCCGCGCTCGTTCAACCGTCCGGCTTTGACGGATTGAAGATCGTTGACACCCGGCCGTCGGCGCGGCATCGTTCCCCGAGGGAATACGAATCGGCGGCGCCCGGCCGGCTATCCCCTTGCCAGCCGGCTTCCTCGGCGATAGGATAGGACACCTTCAATCGGCCCCGTGCCCCGTTGGGAGCGTTTGCGTGAAGATTCTGTTGGTTCAGCCGCCGCCGCCGCCGGACTGGGTCGGCTTCCGCCGCACGGCCCTGCCGGAACCGATGGCCATGGAGTGTATCGGCGCGGTCGCCGTGCGCGACCACGATGTGCGGCTCATCGACATGCGGTTCGGCGATTCCCTGGAGGAGGCGCTGGAATCGTTCGAGCCCGACGCCGTCGCCGTCACGTGCCTGACGACCGAGGTCTACAACGCCCAGGACATCCTGAAGGCCGTCAAGGCGCGCGACGGCGCCATCGTGACGCTCGTGGGCGGCCTGCACGCCAGCCTGCTGCCGGCCGACTTCCAGCAGCCGTACGTCGACGCCATCATCGTGGGCGAGGGCGAGCGGACGTTCGAGGCGCTTCTTGCCGCCATCGACCGGGCGGACGGGCGGCCGACGGAATCGGCCCTCGCCGGAATCGACGGTCTCATCTGGCAGCGCGCCGGCGGTGAATGGGCGGAGAACCCCCAGCGGTCGCTCATGCCCTCGCTGGACAATCTGCCGCTGCCCGCCCGCCACCTGGCCGGGGACCACAAGGACGACTACTTCTTCCTGTTCGACCGTCCGCACGCCTGCATCGCCACCAGCCGGGGGTGTCCGTTCCGGTGCAACTTCTGCTCGGTCTGGAAGTTCTACCACAAGAAGTGCCGGTACATGTCCGCCGAGCGGGTCGTCGAGGAACTCGAGACGGTGGAACCGACGGCCGTCAGTTTCGTCGACGACAACTTCCTCTCCCACGTGCCGCGCGCCTGGAAGATCCTCGAACTCATCAAGGAGCGGGGCATCGAGAAGACGTACGGGATGCAGGCGCGGACGGACACGATCTCGAAGCACCCGGACCTGATCGCCGCCTGGCGCGAGGTGGGCCTGGAGACAATCCTCATCGGTTTCGAGGGCGCCACGCAGGAACAACTCGACGCCGTCTGCAAGGGTGCCACGATCGAGCAGAACGAGCGGGCGATGGCCATTCTCGATGACCTGGGCGTCCACATGTGGGGCGCGTTCATCGTGGACCCGCAGGCCACCCCCGAGGATTTCCAGGCCCTCAAACGGTACCGGGAGGAGAAGGGCATTATCTACCCGCAGTTCACCGTGCTGACTCCCCTGCCCGGCACGGACCTGTACGAGCAGCGGAAGGACGAACTCTTGACCCGCGATTACCGGCTGTACGACGCGCTGCACGCCGTCCTGCCGACCCGCCTGCCGCGCGAGGAGTTCTACCGGCACTTCGCCTCCCTGTACCGGCCGGACAACCTGGACCTGGCGTACGAGTGGATCGCCTCCGGGCGGATCACGATGGAGCGGGCCCGGCAGGCCCACCAGATCCTCTCGGAACTCAGCGACTACCGGAACTTCCTCAAGGGTGAAGAGGCGGTCGGTCTCTCGGCCGCCACCTCTTGACCCCCGGGACCTCCCCCAGCCATGCACAACGACGTGGAAATGCCGTTCGGCGACCATCTGGACGAACTCCGGCGGCGGGTCATCTACGCCCTGCTGGGGCTCGTGGTGGGGGCGGTCGTCTGCGGCGTGAACTACAAGTTCCTCATCTCCGCCCTGCTCCGGCCCTACAAGAACGCGCACGAGGAGATGATTGCCCGGAAACTCAACGCCGAGAAGGGAGAACAGGAGCAGGAGGAGAAGATCCCGCCGTTCGGCAAGGAGCCCGAAGGCATCGGCGTGCCCCCCGACTCGCCCCTGGCACCCGTCCTGGCGCGCATCGAGAAACGCCTCCTGGACCTGGAGCGCCGCCTGGACGCCATCGCCCCCCAGAAGGAAGCCGGGCCCGAGGCCGACAAGGAGGACGTGGCCTACGCCAACCGCTTCCCGGCGCCCCGGGTCATCCAGGGGGGACCGCTGACCGGGTACATCACGGCGATCCTGCTGTGCGTGATCTGCGGCATCATCCTGGGCAGCCCGTGGATCATGTACCAGATCTGGGCGTTCGTCGGCGTGGGCCTGTACCCGCGGGAGCGGCGGTTCGTGTACATCTACGGGCCGTTCAGTTTCTTCCTGTTCATCGGCGGGGCCGCCACCTTCTACTTCGTGATGCTGCCCGTGGCGCTGGGCGCCCTGATGGCCCCGACGGCCGGCATCCTGGTCGATGGCATGCCCATCATCGACCCCAGCCTCTTCCTGAACGATTACTTCAAGTTCGTGGCGATGATGACGCTGGTCTTCGGCGTGGTGTTCCAGACGCCGCTCGTCGTCATGTTCATTGCGTGGACCGAGATCGTCCCCCTGGGCACGCTGTTCAAGAAGCAGCGCGTGGTGCTGATGGTGCTGGTCGTCGCCTCGGCCGTCCTGACGCCGCAGGACCCGGTCACGATGGCCCTGATGGCCGTCCCCCTGATCCTTCTGTACCAGTTCGGCCTGCTGCTGGCGTGGATCACCCTTCGCCGCAAACGCAAGCGCCGCGCCGAGGAAGGCGACGAGGACGACGACTGGTGGGGCGGCGGCGACGAGGGCGGCAGCCTCCCCGCCGCACCCACGGGCGAAGGCCCCGGCGATGAGGGCGCCTCCACGCCACCTGCTGAAGACGAGGGCACCACGCCCGGCGGTGAAGAAGGCCCAACGCCCGAGGATGACCAGGCCCGTCCCGAGGAATCCCCGGGAACCGAGGAAGCGCCGGAAACCTACCCCGAAGACGACCTCTACGAATACGAGCGCGAGTACGGCCAGTACGACGACGAGGACCTCTACGGCTATCATGACGAAGGCTACGACGCACCCGATTACACAGAAGAATCCGGCGAAGACGAAGCCCCAACACCCGGGGATGACCAGAGCCCCACGCCCGGCGATGACGAAGGCGGAGCCGAGGAACCCCCGGGAACCCAGGAATCGCCGGGAACCCCTGACGAAGATCAGTCACCTGATGAAAGCGCGCCGCGCGACACCGGCGATGACGAAGGCGCAGCCGAGGAATCCCCGGGAACCGAGGAATCGCCGGGAACCGGCGCCGACCTCCCGCCCGAGGACCGCATGAAATGACCCCGGCGCGGCGTCCTGTGTCCGAGCGCCGGCCCCCGGGCGTCGCCACCGTCCTGGGCCGCCTCGAGAAGGCCTACGGCCCCCGCCCGTGGCGGGCCGCCGGCCGACCGCTCGATTCCCTCGTCGGCACCATCCTCAGCCAGCACACCAACGACCGGAATCGCGACACGGCGATGGCGCGGCTGAAGGGTCGCTTCCCCTCGTGGGACGAGGCCGCCGACGCCCCCCTCCCGGCCATCGCCGACGCCATCCGCCCCGCCGGCCTCCATCGCCGCAAGGCCGAGACCATCCGCACGGTCCTGCGGCGGATTCGCGACGACCGCGGCCGGGCGGACCTGCGGTTCCTGCGACGGTGGTCCACGCCAAAGGTCCAGGAGTACCTGCGGGCCCTGCCGGGCGTCGGGCCGAAGACCGCCGCCTGCGTCCTCCTCTTCTGCCTGAAGCGGCCGGCCCTGCCCGTCGACACGCACGTCCACCGGGTGACGCGGCGGCTGGGACTCATCGGGCCGAAGACGACGGCCGAACAGGCGCACGAGGTGCTGGCGGAGATGGTGCCGGAGGAGAACGTCTACGCGTTCCACGTGCTGGCCATCCAGCACGGCCGCGAGGTGTGCCACGCCCGCCGTCCCGACCACGCCGCCTGCTGCCTGCGCGACCTCTGCCCGTCGGCGGACGTGTAAGGTGTCTGGCACCTTTGCGAACGGCCTGACACTACAACGCTAACTCGTGCGCGGCGGGTCTCCGTACCCGCCGCGCAGCCCTGGAAAGGCCGTTTCGAGCGCGGTGGGTGCCCAGACCCACCGCGCAAATGGCCGACTTGGCGTTGTAGTGCTAAAGGTGCCTGACACCTTTCCGCCCGCTCAGTTGCGAACCGTCACGCTCTTGATTGACGTGACGGGGATGCGGACGACGTTGCCGCGGGTGTCCGTGATGGCCAGGTAGTCGCCGCCGATCTCGGCGATGGTCTGGTGCCCCGAGCGGCTGCCGCCGTAGGTCTCGATCTCGAACGCGTCGCCCGTTTCGGTGAGCCGGACGGACTGGCCCTTGCGGAGTCCCGCGAAGAGGCCGGTGCCGCCGCCCGCGTGTCCGGCCTGGCTCGTCAGGGTGGCCGCCGCGACGATGAGCCCTGCGGCCGCCGCCAGGGGCAAGAGGGTCTTCCAGGTCATGGTCGTATCCTTTCCGTGAGGTTCGTGGACGGTCGGCCGCGGCCCTCCCGGCCGGGGCCTGTCGTTGGGCATGTCGGCCAGTTGTCGGCCGTGCTTTAGCCGTTCTGGCGGGCCGGGCGTGCATCGATTTCGCTTGCATCGCCCCGAGGGCCCGCCTATAGATAAGGTATTGCCCGCGAGTCGGCCAAGGGAACCCACACCGGAGTCCTACTATGCAGAGGTCCGTCACACTTCTCGGCTGGATGCTCCTCGGGGGATGCCTCGTCGCCGCCGGCTGCGCCCCCTCGCCGCAGCGGGAGGACACCCTCGCCCGTCTGCCCGCGGCGGAGCAGATCCTGTCCATCGAGGCCGTCGGCCTGCGCGGTGAGGCCGCGCCGCCCGTCCTGAAGCGGTTGCTCGGCGACCCGTCGCTCGTCGTCCGGGCCCAAGCGGCCCAGTTGCTCGCCGCCGTCGCCGCCGACCGCGGCCCCGGCCTCGCGCTGGCGGCCCTGACGCACGAGGACCCGCTGGTGCGCGGTATCGCCCAGGCCTCATACATCGAGCATCACCCGTACGGCATGGCCCCGGTCGTCGTGGACGGCCGCGTGGCCGAGGACCCGCCGTACGTTCTGGAGGCCCTGGCCCGGCTGGGCGATCCCCACGGCCGCGTCGACCTCGACGAGGTGATCGCCGACCACCGCGCGACCCTGCGCGAGGCCCTCGAGGCCGAGCCGGAGACGGCCGTCCTGGCGGCCGACATCCTGGCGCGCATCGGCGACGCGGGCGCCCGCCGGCGGCTCCTTCTTCTGGCGGAGGAAGCCGAGGGCCAGGTGCTGGCCAAGGCGGTGCGGGCGGCGGTCCGGCACCGCATGGGTCTCGGCCCGACGCTCCTGCCGCTCGCCTGCCAGCGGAGCCTGGCCGGCCGCCGGGCCGCCATGCGGGCCCTGGTGGCGTCGCCGGACCCGCGGCTCCAGATGCTGCTCCGCCGCGGCCTGCGCGACAACGACACCGCCGTCCGCCGCAATGCCATCCGGGCGATGGGGAACCTTGGCGCGGCCGCCCCCGTCCGCCTGCTCGCCGAGTTCCTGGAGCGGGGCGACCGCGGGACGACCGCCGACGCCCTGGGGGCCCTGGGGGTCATCGGCCGGCCGGCCGAGGACGTCCTCCGCGAGTACATCCGCACCTCCGGCGCCGGGCCGGAACTCCAGGTCCGCGCGATGATGGCCCTGGCGCCGAACGCGGGCCGCCAGGATATCCCCTGGGCGAGCGCACGGCTGGCGTCGGACGACACGTACGTCCGGGCGGCGGCGGCCAGCGTCCTCGGCCGCATCGGTCACCCCGAATCCCAGGCCGCTCTCGTCGAGGCGTGCGATGACCCCGAACCGCTCGTCCGGGCGGCCGTGGCCAAGGCCCTCGGGCAGGTCGGGACGATCTATGCCGCCAATCATCTGCTCGACATGCTGGACGACCCCTCGCCGCTCGTCGCTTCGATGGCGGCGTGGGGGCTGGGCGCGACGGGCTGGCTCGACGCCGCCCCCGCCCTCATCGAGGTCTGCACGTCGCACGACAGCAGCGGGGGCGTGCCCGTGCGGGTGGGCGAGATGTACGCCCGGCCGGAACTGGCCGCCACCGAGGCCCTCGGCCGCATCCGTTCCGAAGAGGGGCGGCAGGCGCTGCGTACGGCCCTGGAGGCCGACGCGTGGCGGATTCGCGCCGCCGCCTGCGACGCCCTCCGCATCGCCGCCGACCGGTCCGAAGAATCCGTCGCGGCGCTCGAGAAACGGCTCGACGACCCCGTGCGCGCGGTGGCGGCCCATGCGCTGGCGGCCCTGGAGGCACTCGGCAAAACCTATGAGCCGGGTGCGTTTCAGGCCGAGTAAGGAGCCTGCCATGATCCAACTGAAGCGCATTCTCGTGCCGACGGATTTCTCGGAACACGCCGAGCACGCGGCAACGTACGCGGCGGAACTCGCCCGGCGGTTCGAGGCCGAAGAGGTCCACTGCATCCACGTCAGCGAGATCCCGGCCGACCTGATGGCCACCTCCGGCTACTACCTGACCGGGCCGAGCGAGCAGTTCATCGACCAGATTCGCGACGAGAGCCGCCGCAGCCTGGAGGAGTTCGCCGCCCAGCACCTGCCGGACCTGCCGGTGGAGACGGCGTTCCTGGAGGGCCGGCCGTTCGTCGAGATCATCCGCTACGCCCGCGAGAAGGAGGTGGGCCTCGTGGTTATCGCCACCCACGGCCGGACGGGCCTGACACACGCCCTGTTCGGCAGCGTGGCGGAGAAGGTCGTCCGCAAAGCCCCCTGCCCCGTGCTGGTGATCAAGCAGAAGGAACGCGAGTTCGTCATGCCGTGACGTGCTCGTCGGCCTGCTGACATGGCACCGTGTCGTGCGAGCGCGCCGCGCCGTTCGAGCCGGCCGCGGGAACGGCCGGGCATCCTGATCTGCCTTGGCACACCCCATGCCGGATCAGGATGACCCGCTGCTTCCGCAGCGGGCTCGCACGGCGCGGCACGATCGACATTCTAAGAAAACGCGTTTCCTCGCCACCCCCGAAAATGCGCCTTTTCGGACCTCGAATCGCCGATTCTGACGCGTGAGGGACGATTTGGGTCCGAAATGTTAAAATGGGTAAGGCAAAACGCGCGACTTTTGCCCCGCTTTTTTCGGAAACGCGCGAAAACGCGCGAGAAATGTCCCGGAATTTCCGGGTTTTTGCGGCGCATCGGAGACGGGCCATATGAACCAGAGCGTCGAATGGGAAACGCGGAAGGCGGAACGAACGGCAACGACAACGGCATGCCTCACGCCAAGGCGCCAAGGCGCAAAGACGGCAACGGCGGAAAGGTAAACGGCCAGGGTACACGGGTTGCCCATTTAGCCGCCGGGCTTGCCCGGCGCGTTCCATCGAACAGCTGCCCACGGCCGGGCAAGACCGGCCGTGGCACATGGCGCACCGTCACGGCCTACGGCTACGGCTGTTTCGCCGTTCGCCGCCAGACTTCGACGCCGGAGAGGTTCGCGTCGCCGCCGCGGGCGCGCAGGTCGATGGACCCGTCGGTCACCTCGACCGTCCACGGGCCGAGGCGGCGCCAGTCGCCCGCCATCCCGCTGTTATACCCTTCGATGACCTCTTTCCCCTCCAGGCTGATGCTGAACGTCGTCGGCCCCGTCTCCTCCCACACGTACAGGTAGACGGCGTAGGTGCCGTCGGGGACGCCGGTCAGCCGGACGGAGGCGTCGCGGTTCCATCGGAAGGCGTGGATCATCGCGGCCCGGTCCTTGTCCGTCGGCGGGCGCAAGGCGACCTGCGGACTGTCGAGGCGCTTCTCGTCGCACTGGAAGTTCGGGGCGTCGTCGCCCTCCCATTTCTGCCCGTCGATGGTCACCGGCTTGCCGCCGATGTTGATGCCGCGGTAGAACGTCCACGGCCCGTCCTTCTCGGGCGGCGGCGAGAGGTGCGTGACGGGCTTGGTCCGCGCGTGCCAGCCGGGGCCGGGGGCGTCCGGAAGCGGCTCGCCGGAGACCTCCAGGATGATGCGGCGGTAGGCGGTGAGCGGCGGGGCGCCCCGGTCGGCCGCTTCCAGGATGACGTGGACGGTCCGCCCCGCGGCCTTCGCCGGCACCGTGACCGTGGCCTCGGGCGCGCGGGCGCCGGTCAGGGGCACGTCACCCCAGTACGTGCCGGCCTCGCGGTACACCCACCAGTGGAAGGCGACGTCGTCGCCGTCGGGGTCGCGGGCGGCGGCCGTCAGGCGAACCGCCTCGCCCGGGTCGGCCTCGACGCGAAGCACGCGGAGCGTCCTGTCGCCGTTGACGACGGCCGAGGGCGCATGGTTCGCCGCGTCGAACGGCTTGACGCACCAGTCCATGCGGGCCTCGAAGTCGTTCTGATACGCCTTCCGCCAGCGGTAGATGGTGGCGAGCGAACTCGACTTCCCGCCCACGGTGTCGGCGGCGTCTCGGTACTCGTGGCCGCGGCCGCTCGGGCGGAAGCGTCCGCCCCATCCGCCCCACTCGGGATGCTCCGGGTCGCTCAGGCCGTTCGGCAGGACGTAGAAGAAGGACGGCGTGTCGCCCTCCTTGACGGCGTTCTTGCCGGCGGCCTTGGGCGGGTAGACGGGCCCGAGGGGCCCATGGCCCGTCCGGACGTTCTCCTTCAGCCATGCGGCGTCGACGAGCGACTGGTCGCCCTCGGCCCAGATGCCGCGGAAACACGGCATGGAGTAGATCCAGAAGACGTCCGGATGGTGCTTCTTGACCCAGCCGGCGGTCTTGTCCTGGTCGGCGATGGAATGGACGCGGATCTTGGCCTTGAGGCGTTTGGCCTCCTCCGCCGAACGGGTCTCGGAGATCTTCCAGATGGCTTGGGCGAGTTCCCTCGGCCCGCCCCAGATGCCGAACCAGACGGGCCGCGGGTCCTTGCGATCCAGCACCTTGACGATCCAGTCGGAGGCCTCCGAATCCTTGCCCGGGCCGACCTCGTGTTTGTCGGTATCGCGGCCGTCCTTGATGAGGTCGAGCAGGGTCCGCTCGGACGGATAGTCCGGCCGGTGTTTGCGGAGGTTGGCGACCACCTTGCCGTAGGCCTCGACCCGCTCGCGGATGAGTTCGGGGCGGGTGTCACGGTCGTGGCCCCAGCCGAGGCCGGTGCACAGGCCCTCGACCTCGAAATCGCAGGCGTAGAGGAGGAAGCGGACGAGGGACTGCATGTCGTCCGGGTCGCCGCCGATGTCGGTCATCAGGACGTAGCGGTGCTTGGCCTTCTCCGGGACGGGCGGGAGCGGGCCGTCGGCGGCGGCCGGGCCGACGAGCATAAGGACGAGAAGCGCGGCTGGGACGATGCGTCGCATGGCGTAGCCTCCTTCGGATGGCGAGGTGCGCCGACAAGTGTACCGAAGCCTTATGCGCCGGTGCAAGCGTTTGGGCAACGCGGAGGAAACGCCCCGGGCACGCCCGGCGGCTAACCCTACAACGCTAACTCCTGCGCGGCGGGTCTCCGCACCCGCCGCGCAGCCCTGGCAAGGAGGTTTCAAGCGCGGTGGGTGCGGAGACCCACCGCGCAAATGGCCGACTTAGCGTTGTAGGGCTAAGGGGGCGTGCGGCAGGGCGCGGCGGTTTCCGATTTCCGCCTTCCGATTTCCGATTTCGGCGGTTCCGCATTCCCCGTTCCGCGTTCCGCGTTCGCCACGTCTGCTTGACCTTGCGGCGGCGCTGCGGTAGCCTCCCCTCATGGCACGGCTCGGCGACAGCGTGCAGTACCTGAAGGGCGTGGGCCCGAAGCGCGCCCGGCTGCTGGAGAAACTGGGCGTGCGGACCGTCGGGGACGCCCTCCAGTTCTTCCCGCGCAAGTACGTGGACCGCGGCAGCGCGGTGCCCATTGCCCGGGTCGTCGAGGGCAAGGAGCAGACCGTCCGCGGCCGCGTCGTCGACATGCGCTCGCCCGGCTACTCGCAGCGGTTGGAAGCGCTCATCGAGGACGACTCCGGCCAGATGCGGGTCGTCTGGTTCCACGCCCGCTACCTGGCCAAGGCCCTCGCGACCGGGGCCGAGTACCTCTTCTACGGGCGCGTCAGCCGGTACAAGGGCCGGCTCCAGTTGCAGCACCCGAAGTTCGAGCGTCTCTCGGACGAGGGCCACGAGCCCGGCAGCCGCATCCTCGTCGAGTACCCCGTCACGGAAGGCCTCCAGCAGGCCAGCCTCCAGCGGATGACGAGCGAGGCCCTGCGCGTCGGCCTGCCGCTCGTCAAGGAAACCCTGCCGGAAGCGATGCGCGCGCGGCTGAACCTGGTGGACTTGCGCTCGGCCCTGGAGAAGATTCACCGCCCCGAGACCATGGACGACGTCCATCGGGCCCGCCGGCGGCTGGTGTTCGGCGAGTTCTTCCTGATGGAACTGGCGGTCGTGCTGCGGCGGCGCAGCGCGATGGCCTCGACGGCCGCGCCGCCCATCGAGGTCTCCGGCCAGGTCGATGCGCGCATCCGCGCCCGCTTCCCGTTTACCTTTACGGGGGCCCAGGACCGGGCGATCGCGGAAATCCGCGAGGACCTGGCCCGCACGCGGCCGATGACCCGTCTCCTCCAGGGCGACGTGGGGTGCGGCAAGACGGCCGTCGCGCTGTACGCGGCCCTCGGCGCCGTAGCGGCGGGGTACCAGGCGGCCATCATGGCCCCGACCGAAATCCTGGCCGTCCAGCACTACCAGAACGTGGAGAAGTACCTCGTCGGCAGCCGCGTCAAGTGGGCCCTGCTCGTGGGCGGGATGCCGGCCGCCGAACGCAAGAAGGTCCTTCGCCGCATCCGCCGCGGCGAGGCGGACATCGTGGTCGGCACCCACGCCCTCATCCAGCAGGACGTGGCGTTCCATCGGCTGGGCCTGGTGGTCGTGGACGAGCAGCACAAGTTCGGCGTCCTCCAGCGGGCCGAGGCGAAGTGGCGGACCGGCGTCGACCGGCCCGACGCCGAGCCGCATTACCTCGTCATGACCGCCACGCCCATCCCGCGGACGCTGGCGCTGACGGTCTTCGGGGACCTGGACGTCTCGACGATCGACGAGATGCCGCCCGGCCGGACGCCCGTCGAGACGTGGGCCGTCGCCCCCGACGAGCGGCGGAAGGCGTACGAGTTCGTCCGCCGCGAGGTGCGCGCGGGGCGGCAGGCGTTCGTCGTGTATCCCCTGGTGGAGGAGAGCGAGTCGCTGGAAATCCGGGCCGCCACCGAGGAAGCCGAGCGCCTGGGCCGCGACGTCTTCGGCGAGTTCGAGGTCGGCCTGCTCCACGGCCGGATGAAGCCCGAGGAGAAGGAGGCGGTGATGGGCCGCTTCCGGCGCGGCGAGGTGCAGGTGCTCGTTTCCACGCTCGTCATCGAGGTGGGCGTGGACGTGCCGAACGCGACCGTGATGGTGATCGAGCACGCCGAGCGGTTCGGCCTGGCCCAGTTGCACCAGTTGCGCGGGCGGATCGGCCGCGGGGCCGAGAAGAGCACGTGTCTCCTGCTTGCCGAACCGAAAACCGAGGAGGCCGAGCAGCGCATCGGGGTGATGTGCGAGACGACCGACGGGTTCCGCATCGCGGAGGAGGACCTGCGACTGCGCGGGCCGGGCGAGTTCTTCGGCACCCGCCAGCACGGGATGCCGGAACTGGCCATCGGCAACATCGTGGAGGATTACGACCTGCTCCGTCTGGCGCGGAACGAGGCGCTGGAGTGGATCAAACGGGACCCGGACCTCTCGGCCCCGGAGTCGCAGCCCGTGCGGCGGGCGCTGGCGAAACGCTTCCGGGAGACGCTGCGGCTCATTGAAGTGGGTTGAGCGGATCAATGTTTAACGCAGAGATCGCAGAGAGCGCAGAGGAAAGACGGAGAACAACAAAGCCGTTAGAGTGCGCCGAAGGCGCAGATCCAGCACGATTCACAGCGTTTGCTTTGACCGTTTTTCTATCTCTCTTTCCGCCGTTCTCTGTTGTTCCCCTGCGCTCTCTGCGATCTCTGCGTTAAGAATCGAACCAAGGAGAAGCGATGACCGACGCCATCGAGCAATTGACATTCAACGACCAGGGGCTGATCCCCGCCATCGCCCAGGACGGCGCCACCGGCGAGGTGCTCATGCTCGCCTGGATGAACCGGGAGTCCCTCGCCCGGACCATCGAGACCGGCGAGGCCGTCTACTGGTCCCGCAGCCGGCAGGAACTATGGCACAAGGGCGAGACGAGCGGCAACATCCAGAAGGTCCAGGAAATCCGCACCGACTGCGACAAGGACGTCCTGCTCCTCAAGATCGAACAGGTGGGCGGGGCCGCGTGCCACACGGGCCGGCGGTCGTGCTTCTCCTGGGTCCTCGCCGACGGCGACTGGGCGGACAATGGTGTGATGGTTTTCGATCCCGAGGAAAGATATGGCACGTCCTGAGGCCGGCCGTCCGACCCTCCGGGGCGGATGATCAAGGAAGACCGACTGCGATGTCCTCTCATCCGCTTTGTTCACCTCACGTTGCCGCGTCGCTGCTGGTGACCGCGCTCGTGCTCTGCACCGGCTGCCCCCTCTCCTCCAGCGACCGGCCGGTCGACCCGGAGACGGGCGTCCTGAACTTCCACAAGGTCTCGGACGACCTGTACCGCGGCGGGCACGCCACGGCCGAGTCGCTCGCGCGCCTCAAGGACATGGGCATCCGCACGGTCGTTTCGCTCCGCACGTTCGACGTCCACACCGACCGCCTCGAAGGCCTGAGCCTCCGCTACGTGCACATCTCGTTCAAGGCGAACCACCCGGAGGACGAGGACGTGGTGCAGTTCCTCCAGGTCCTGGCGGACCCCGCCAACCGGCCCGTGTTCGTCCACTGCAAATGGGGGACGGACCGGTGCGGCATGATGGCCGCCGTGTGCCGCATCGTCGTCCAGGGATGGACCAAGCAGCGGGCCCTGGCCGAGATGGAGCGCCTCGGCTACGACGCCGCGACGTGGCCGGAGATTCAGCGGTACGTCGAGGACCTGGACCCGCACGTCCTCCGGAAGAAGGTGGCGGCCGCCGAGCCGGTCGTGCCGACGATTATTCCGTGAGACGAACGGCACGCGCCGCGCAAGCGCGGCGGCGAACACAGGCGGCGCGGTCGGCTACTCCCTTGCCCGCCCGCCGCCGCGGCCGCGTCCGAGGCCGCGGCCCGAACCCCCGCGACCGCGCCCGACGCCGTCAGGCGCTTCGGAGGACGTTTCCTCGCCGGTTCCGATTTCCGATTCCCGGTTTCCGATTTCGCTCCGTCCGCGTCCACCCCGTCCGCCGCCGCGCGCGTCCTCAACTACCTCCGGCTTGATGAACGCGGGAAACGCCATCGAGGCCACCACGAGGACGAGCAGTGCCAGGGCCAGGGCCACGCGGACGGCACCGCTCGCCACCATCCGACGCCAGATGCCCACGACCTGTGACCAGTGCAGGGCCACGTGCAGCACGAGCAGCACGAGCAGGGCGACGCCCAGGGTCAAGTGCACGTCGCCCCACTCGTGCCGGTCCAGGCCGAGCCAGTACAGGTCCGGCCGGCTGCCGTAGACGGCCGGCCGCTCCTCGCCGGGAATCAGCACCCAGTTGATGAGAAACCCGAGTCCGGCAATGGCGGCCATCAGGACGGTCATCACGATATCGATGAGGAGGTTGAGGCGGGGCTTGGTCATGCCGTTCCCTTCGGGCTGGAGGCTTACGGCCCATTATAGCGGATGAGACAGCCGCGGGAAGGAGGGGCGGACGAACGACGCGGGCGCTGGCTGGAACGGTTTAGCCTCCGGCGGTAGCGCGGTGGTTCTCCGTAACCACCGCGCGTCGTGCCGCCCAGGTTTGGCTCGCGGCGGGTGCGGAGACCCGCCGCGTTACCATCTAAACTCAAAGTGCTGTAGGCGTCTGTGGCGCCGCCGGCGCAAAAAGAGAGGACCCGAGTTCGCCGCGCCTCGGGTCCTCCACGTCAGGCTGTCCCCGGCAAACATACCGGGGTGACCCACAGCCTCGTCCTATCTATCGGCCGGAAGGGCGGTCGGGTTGAAGGCAAAACGGGGCGAGGCGCGCGGCGGAGAGGTGTCAGGCACCTTCTCCGGAAGGCGAAAGGTGCCGAGCACCCGGCCCGCGGTTTTTTCTGGCATTCGGGGCCCCTTTCGGCTAGCGTTCCGAGACGGCGCGAGCCCCCGCGGGGCCAGCGCCGTGGCTTTGCGCCCGAGGCACGTCGCCAGCCGGGCCACACAGGCGGGTGGCACGCTTTCGCGCTTCTGCGAAACCGTGTGTCACCGGCGCCGGAAGCGCATGCTTTCGCAAAGGCGCGAAAGCATGCCACCCGGCGCATCTCCCGGCCGGGCAAGACCGGCCGGGCCACACGGACAAAAACGAAAGGCGAACCGTGAGCACGGCCACCACCACCTGCGTCGTCGGCCTGACCTGGGGCGACGAAGCCAAGGGCAAGATCGTCGACATCTTCGCCGCCGAGCACGACGTCGTCGTCCGGTACAACGGGGGGAACAACGCCGGCCACACCGTCGCGTTCGACGACGGCACGCACAAACTCCACCTCGTGCCGTCCGGCCTGTTCCATCCGGACGTGACGTGCGTCATCGGCGGCGGCCTGGTGATCGACCCGCAGGTGCTGCTCGAGGAGATCCGCGCCAACGAATCGCTGGCGGGCGGCCTGCGCGACCGGCTCCTCATCTCCGACCGCGCCCATACCATCTGGCCGTGGCACAAGAGAATCGAGGCCCTCTCGGAGAAGCACCTCGGCAAGGGCAAGATCGGGACGACCCTGCGAGGCATCGGGCCCGCCTACGCCGACAAGGCGAACCGCGTCACCGCCGTCCGCATGGGCGAGTTCCTGCGGCCGGACCATCTCCAGCCGAAGGTCGAGCGCATCGTCCGCCAGAAGAACGAGGTCTTCACGAAGGTCTTCGGCGACGAGCCGCTCGACCCCGCCGCCGTCTGGGAAGAGTACGCCACCTACGGCGAACAACTCCGGCCGATGATCGCCGACACGACCGCCTGGCTACACCAGGCCGTCGCGGACGGCCGGCGAATCCTCTTCGAGGGCGCCCAGGGCACGCTCTTGGACATCGACCATGGCACGTACCCGTACGTGACGAGCAGCAACGCGTCGGCGGCCGGCGTGTGGACGGGCACGGGCGTCTCGCCGCGGCTCATCGACCGCATCTGGGGCGTCGTCAAGGCGTACACGACCCGCGTCGGCGAGGGGCCGTTCCCGACGGAACTGACCGGCCCCGTGGGCGAGCAGATCCGCCAGCAGGGCAACGAGTACGGCACGACGACGGGCCGGCCGCGGCGGTGCGGGTGGCTGGACACCTTCGCCATCCGATACGCGGCGGCGGTCAACGGCCTGGACGGCATCGTCATCACGCTGCTCGACGTGCTGGGCGGACTGCCGGAACTGAAGATCTGCACGGGCTACCGGGTGGACGGCAAGCCGCTGGAGGCGTTCCCGGCGGACCCGACGCTCCTGCCGCGGGCCGATCCCGTGCTGGAGTCGCTCGACCCCTGGCCGGAGGACATCTCCGGCGCCCGGACGTTCGACGACCTGCCGGCCGCCGCCCAGGCGTACGTCGAGCGGGTGGAGGACCTGGTCGGGGCGCCCGTGCGCATGATCAGCGTGGGCCCGGACCGGGAGGAGACGATCCGGCGGGATTAGCGAGCGCCGCATTGAGCGCGGCGGGTCTCCGCACCCGCCGCGCGGAAAACAGTCGCGCGCGTCGCGCGGGGGGTGCGGAGACCCGCCGCGCTCATTGCGATCCGCGGGGTCGGCAGCAACCATGCCCGAACCCAAACGCATCCCGGGCGCGTTGGCCGACGTCCCGCCGGCGTCGTGGCCGCGGCACGTGGCCATCATCATGGACGGCAACGGCCGGTGGGCGCAGGCCCGCGGTCTGCCCCGCATCGCGGGTCACCGCGAAGGGGCCGCCAACGTCCCCCGCATCACGGAGGGGGCGTCGGACCTGGGCCTGGAGCAACTCACGCTGTTCGCGTTCTCGAGCGAGAACTGGCGCCGCCCGCAGCACGAGATCGACGTCCTGATGGAACTGTACCGGCAGTACGTGGTGGACCAGCGGCCGACGATCATGGCCAACGCCATCCGGTTCACGACCATCGGGCGGCGCGAGGGCATCCCGGCGCACGTCCTGGCGGAGGTGGACCGGACGGTCGAGATGTCCGCCGGCAACGACGGCACCGTGCTGTGCCTGGCGGTGAACTACGGAAGCCGGCGCGAGATCGCCACGGCCGCCCGCCGCCTGGCCGAGGAGGCCGTCCGCGGCGACCTGGATCCGGCCGCCATCGACGAAGCCGCCCTCGCGGCCCGTCTGCACACGGCCGGCATGCCGGACCCCGACCTGCTGATCCGGACGGCCGGCGAGATGCGCCTCTCGAACTTCCTGCTGTGGCAGATCTCGTACGCGGAACTCTGGGTCACGCCGAAAGGGTGGCCGGACTTCCACGCGGCCGACCTGCACGAGGCCATGCGCGACTTCGCCGGCCGCCAGCGGCGCTTCGGCGGCCTGCCCACCGAGAGCGAGCGCCCATGAACACCGCCCTGGTCCGGGTCTCCATCGGCACCGGCCTGATCGCCGGCACGGCGGCGGTGCTGCTGGCCGACGTCGGCATCGCCGAATGGGCCGACCTGCCCATCGCCCCGGGGTTCTGGATCCTCCTGACGGGCGCCCTCCTGACCGGCTGCCACGAGTTCTTCCGGATGCTGCGCGGCCGGGGCCTGCCTTGCCGCCCGGTCGTCGGCCTGGTGTTCGTCGGCCTGATGCTCGGCAGCGCGTGGCTGGAGATCCATCGGACGTTCCACATCCTGCCCTGGTTGTACGAGCGCGGCCTGGAACTGTACCTGCTGGTCATCGTGGTCCTCGTGTTCACGCTGTTTTTGGCGGAGTTCGTCGTCATCGAGCGGGCGGACGTCGCCCCGCAGACGTCGCTGGCGCGCGTGGCGTGGACCGTCCTGGTCGTCCTGACGGTCGGCCTGCTGGGCGTGTTCCTGGCGAAGGTCCGGTTCCTCTCGCCCCGGCCGTCCGACGGCCTGATGTATCTGGTCCTGACCCTCGGCGTCGTCAAGGGCAGCGACATCGGCGCCTACGCCGTCGGCACGTGGCTGGGCCGGCACCGGCTGGTGCCGAAACTCAGCCCCAAGAAGACGATCGAGGGGCTCGTCGGCGCCATCGTGGCGGGGACCGCCATGGCGCTCGCCATCGGCCTCGCCTGGGGGCGCTTCCACTGGGCGATGCTCCTGCTCTTCGGGGCGGGCGTCAGCGTGAGCGGCGTCCTGGGCGACCTGGCCGAGAGCCTCATGAAACGCGCCTGCGGCGTGAAGGACAGCGGCCGCATCCCCACGTTCGGCGGGGCGCTGGACATCCTGGACTCGATGCTCTCGGCCGCCCCCGTGGCGTACGTTCTGCTTGTGGTATTGACCGAGCCCGCTGCGGTGGGATAATGGCGCATGCGGGCGGCGGCCTCGGCCGTACATCCCGCAAACACTCTATGGAACGGACCCTCCAACTCGGCAGCGACGTCCACCGCCGTCTGGTCTTCGGGCCGCGCGACCGGCACCTGCGCATGATCCGCGACGGATTCGAGGTCCGCCTGACGGCGCGCGACGAGACCATCCGCCTCGCCGGCGACGCCGAGGCCGTGGAGCAGGCCCGCACCGTCCTGGAGGAACTCATCCGGATGGCCGAGGACGGCCAGATCATTACCGAGAGCGAGGTCCAGCAGATCATCGACACGGTCGGCCGCAGCGGCCGGGGGCCCTCGCTGAAGCAGATCGAGGTGTTCACGGCAGGGCGGCCCGTCCGGCCGCAGACGCCCGGCCAACTCGCTTACTGCGAGGCCATCGAGCATAACGACCTGGTCTTCTGCATCGGGCCCGCCGGCACGGGCAAGACGTACCTGGCCGTCGCCATGGCCGTCCAGGCCCTCAAGCACGAGCAGATCAAGCGCATCGCGCTGGTGCGACCGGCCGTGGAGGCCGGCGAGAAACTCGGGTACCTGCCCGGCGACCTGGAGGCCAAAGTCAACCCGTACCTGAGGCCGCTGCTCGACGCGCTGCACGACATGATGGGCTTCAAGCAGGTCCGGGCGTACATGGAGACCGACGTCATCGAGATCATCCCGCTGGCATACATGCGCGGCCGGACGCTGAACGACGCCGCCATCATCCTGGACGAGGCGCAGAACTCGACCGCGGCCCAGATGAAGATGTTCCTGACGCGGATGGGGATGCGCTCGAAGATGATCGTGACCGGCGACATCACGCAGGTGGACCTGGAGGCCGGCCAGCAGAGCGGGCTGGTGGACGCGATCAACAAACTCTCGGGCATCGATCGGATCGAGATCGTGGAACTGGCCCGCGAGGACATCATCCGCCACCGCCTGGTCCAGGCCATCGTCGACGCCTACGAGCAGGGCGACCGCGGCCTGGAGGACCGCTCCGACCGACGCCGACGCCGGCGCCGGGCCGAGCCGTCGTCCCCGAAGCAGGACTGACCCATGGCCCGCTGGAACCGGAAACGGCAGAAGCCGCGACGCGTGGACCGCCTTCGGGCCGAAGGCGACGTCTCGTGGTACGAGCGCCTGGCGCACCGGCACGTGCGGTGGCAGGTCGTCATTCTGATCGCCTGGGTGGCCGGCGCCGTGCTGCTCATGCAACTGCCGCGCCCGCCCCTGCCCTACCGCAAGGGCGAGACGAGCCCGCACCCGATCCTCTCGCGGGTCGACTTCGAGTACATCGACCACCAGGTGACGGCCGACGTCCGCGAACTGACGGCCCTGCTGCGCGTGCCCGGCCTGTACACGCCGAACGCGCGGCCGGCGATTGCGCTGCGCGAGGGCCTGCTCGCGCTCCTGAACGCGATCGCCAAGGCCGAGGCCCCGGACGCCGTGCCCAAGAAGTGGCGCGAGCCGTGGCACCTGGACGCCGAGACGTTCGCGTCCGTCAAGGAGACGCTCGGCCAGTCGGGCACCGCGCTGGCCGACGTCTCGAAAGCGATCACCGAGGCCACGTCGCTGCTGGCCGATCCGATGAATCTGCCGGTCGTCCGCGAAGAGGACTTCCAACGGGCCCAGGCGCGGATCGCCAACTTCCGCGAACTGAGAAAGCAACTGCCCGCGGGCCTGGCGCCGGAGACGGCTCCCATCCTCGAGGAGCCGACCGCCATCATCACCGTCCAACTGGCCGAGGGCGACCGGGAACTGCCCCTGGAGAAGGTCCTGACCGTCCCGCAGACCGACCGCATCCAGTCGCGGATCAAACGGCTTATCGACCCGCTGCTCCAGGAGCCGTTCGGCCGGCCCGGCGTCGGCCTCCTGGCCGTCAGCATGGCCCCCAAGGTCGGGCCCACCCTCATCTACGACCAGGCCAAGACCGAGAACGAGCGGGCGGAGGTACGAAGCAAGGTCCAACCCGTCCCGATCCTCCGCAAAGAGGGCACCACCCTGGTCGAGGCCGGCAAGCGGATTACCGAGGCCGACATCCAGATCCTGGAGCAGGAGCAGGAGGCGTACCTGGAGAGTCTCGGCTACACCCGCCGGACCCTGGCATGGGCGGGCGCCGCCGTCCTCGCCGCCGTCCTCGTCCTGGTCCTGGCCGGCTACACGGCCCAGTTCCAGCCTAAGGTGGCCCGCAGCGTGCCCAGGGGCCTCATGCTCGCGATCCTCGGCATCGTGGTTCTGGCGCTGGCGAAGGCCGTCGGCCAGACGCAGGGCCCGTCGGTCGCCTCGCTGGCGACGGCCACCTTCGTCGTCGCCACGGCCGGCATGATCGTGACCATCGCCTACAACCAGGCGTTCGCGCTCGGCACGGTCTGGGCGCTGACGCTGCTCATCGCCCTGGCGAACCGGACGGGCCTGGACTGGGTCCTCGTGACGATCGCCGGCAACGGCATCGCCATCCTGGCCCTCGGCGAGGTGAACAACCGCTCCCGGCTCATCAAGGTGGGGGCGCTGGCGGGCCTGGTGTTCTTTTTGGCGCACACGGCCCTGGCGTTCTGGCGCCTGTCGCCGCCGGACCTGGACGTGGCGGCCGTGGCCCAGACCATTCTCTGGCCGGCCGTCCTCTACTTCGCCGCGGGGCTGGCGGCGGGCACCGTCATGCTGGCCATCCTGCCCTTCATCGAGCGCGTGTTCGGCATCGTCACGAACATCAGCCTCCTGGAACTGTGCGACGTGAACCAGCCGGCCCTGAAACGCCTGGCCCTGGAGGCGCCCGGCACGTACGCCCACAGCCTGCTCATCGGGACGCTGAGCCAGGCGGCGGCCGAGGCCATCGGCGCCGGCGGCCTGCTGGCCCGGGTCGGCGCCTACTTCCACGACATCGGCAAGGCCAACAAGCCGCACTACTTCGTCGAGAACCTCCAGAACGGCGAGAAGCCGCACGAGCGGCTTACGCCCGCGATGAGCCGCCTCATCATCTCCAGCCACGTCAAGGACGGGCAGGAGATGGCCGACCGCCTCGGCCTGCCGCCCATGATCCGGGACTTCATCGCGGAGCATCACGGCACGACGCTCATGGAATACTTCTATCACCAGGCCTGCCGCCAGGCCGAGGGCGCCGGCGAGGACCCGCCCGACGAAAACGACTTCCGGTATCCCGGGCCGAAGCCGCGCCGCCCCGAGACCGCCATCGTCATGCTCGCCGACGCCGTCGAGGGCGCCACCCGCAGCCTCAAGGACCGGACGGCCGGCAAGATCAAGACCACCGTCCACGACATGGTGATGAAACGGCTGCTCGACGGGCAGTTGGACGACAGCGGTCTGACGATGAACGACCTCACGCGCATCGAGGAGGCCTTGACGAAGACCCTCCTCTCCGTTTATCATGGCCGCATTCAATACCCCGGCCAGGCCGAGGCCGCCCAAGCACAGGAGGCCGAGGAGGCCGGGAAGGCGGAGCCGTCCGCGGCGAGGGGTGAGCAGCCGGCCGAGACGGATCGCGCCGGCACGGGTCCCGGCGAACCCACGCCCCAGCCGTCCGCGGCACCCGCCGACGAGCCGAACGCGTAGCCCTCCCGGCGGAACGTGTGGGGAGGTCCGCCGGCAGGATGCGCGGCGCAACCGCGGAGACACGAGACTCCGGGGCACGGGGACATGGCCAAGATCGAGATCACCGACCTCCAGGACCACGTTCATATCGACAAGAAGACGATTCTCCAGGTCGTCCGCCACGTCATCAAGGAAGAGGGACGAACCGCCAAGAGCCTCAGCGTCGTCCTGACCGACAACCGGCACATCCGCGACCTCAGCAACGAGTACCTCAACCGCGACGCCGTCACCGACGTCATCAGTTTCCCCCTGGAAGACCCCGAGTGGCCGGAAGGCCAGCACGCCAACAACGGAAGCATCAACGGCGAGATCATCGCCTCCGCCGAACGCGCCTACTACCAGGCCCAGGCGATTCACGGCAACCCGGAGGCGGAACTGCTGCTCTACATCGTCCACGGTCTGCTGCACCTGGTCGGCTACGACGACCGGACGGCGAAGGACGCCCGGCGGATGCACGCCCGTGAAGACGCCCTCCTCTCCCAACTCGGGTTCCCGTGCGTCTACGCCGGTCAGGCGACGGTTCAGTAGGAGGTCGCGGTGCCATCCTACGTGCCTTTCGCGCTCGGCCTGGCGGGCACAGGCCTGGCGGCGTTCTTCGGCCTGACCCATCACGCCCTCCGGTCCTACTCGCGCCTCCGGCTGGAAGAGGCGCTGGAGCGAAAGGGGCGGCCCGACCACCTGGACCGCCTCGCCGCCCACCAGGACGCCCTGCTCGAGACGACTCGCTCGCTGCATCTGCTGAGCCTCGTGGCGATGGTCGTCCTGTTCCAGGTCTGGGCGCTCGAGTACTTCGCCGGCCCCGCGGCGGGATGGCTCGTGGGGACGGCGATTGCCGCCGTCGCGGCCGTCGTTCTCGGCGGCGTGGTGCCGGCCGCCTGGGCCAATTGCAGCGCCGAGAGCATCCTCGCCGCCACCCTGCCCCTGCTCCAGGCCGTCCGCGCCGTGTTTGCGCCGTGCCGGCGGCTGCTCGACATCTTCGCCGTCCTCGTCCGCCGCCTGGCCGGCGTCCCGGAAAACCAGGAAACGGTCTCGAACATCGAGGAGGAACTCGTCAGCGTGGCCGATGTCGGCGAACGCGAGGGCACGCTCGAGGAAGAGCAGAAGGACATGATCGCCAACGTCATCAAGTTCAAGCGCACCGACGCCAGCCAGATCATGACGCCCCGGACCGACATCACCAGCGTCGACGCCGCCCAGCCCGTCGACGAGGCCCGGCGCCTCATCGCCGAATCCGGCTACAGCCGCATCCCCGCCACCAGCGGCAACCTGGACACCATCGTCGGCATCCTGTACGCGAAGGACCTGCTGAGCCCCGCCCCGGCGGAGGGCGCCGAGCCGCAGCGCGTCGGCGACGTCATGCGCAAACCCCTGTTCGTGCCCGAGACGAAACGCCTGGACGAACTGCTCCGCGACTTCCAGGCCAACCAGGTCCACATCGCGGTCGTCCTCGACGAGTACGGCGGGACGGCGGGGCTGGTGACCATCGAGGACGTCGTCGAGGAAATCGTCGGCGAGATCGTTGACGAGTACGAGCCGGAGCCGGCCCAGCCGATCCGCCGCGTCGGCCGCCAGGCCTACCAGGTCGAGGCCCGCGTCCACATCGACGAACTCAATGAGGAACTCGACCTCGACCTGCCCGAGCACGAGGACTACGAAACGATCGGCGGCTTCGTGCTGAGCCGCCTCGGCTACATCCCGAAGGCCGGCGAATCGCTCGAACAGAACGGGGTGACCATCGCCGTCCTGGAGGCCGACCAGCGCCGCATCCTGCGTCTGCGCATCGACGTCGCCGAGACGCCCGGCGCCGCCGGCGAAGTGTAGCGCACCCTCACGTTGCGCCGCCGTTCGAGCCGGCCGCGGAAGCGGCCGGTCATCCTCATCGGCGGTGGCGTGGGCCATGCCGGATGCACATGACCCGGTGCTTCCGCACCGGGCTCGAAAGGCGGAGGCGATTGTCGGAGTTCCCGCGCGGCGGGGCTCCCGGCCCGCCGCGCACGTGACTGACCGACCCGGGGAAACCCCCGTGCCCGTCCACAAGTCCACCATCCTGACCCTGCGGTGCACCGACTGGAGCGAGACCAGCCAGGTCGTCCACGTCCTCGCGCGCGAGGTCGGCCGCCTCCGGTGCCTCGCCAAGGGGTCGCGCCGCGACCGGAACCCCTTCAGCGGACCGCTCGACCGGTGGATGCTCGGCGAGGCCGTCTTCAGCGTCAGCAGTCCCAATCGCCTGGCCACCCTGATGGAACTGTACGAGACGGACCGGTTCGACGGCCTGCACCGCTCGCTGCCCGCCTACTACGCGGCCGCCACCGTCACGGAACTCGTCACGGCGCTCGTGCCGGACATGGACCCGCAGCCGGCGGTGTTCGACCTGACGGCAGGGACGCTGTCGCGCCTGGCGGCGGTGGAGCCGGAGGCCTGCCGGGCCGTCGCCTTCGCCTTTGCGCTGCGGCTGCTGGCACTGCTCGGCTACGGCCCGCCGACGGACCGGTGCGTGGAGTGCGGCCGGGGGCTGCCCGAGGGCCGGGCCGTCGACTACAGCGTCGGCCTCGGCGGACCCGTCTGCGACGCCTGCCGCCCCGCCAACAAGGGCAAGGTGCACCGCCTCTCGGCCAAGACGGCGGAGGCGATGGCCTTCCTGGCCGCCGCCGAGTGGGACCAGGTCCACCGCGTCCGCCTCAAACCGGCCACAGCGGACCAGGTGCGGGATATCCTCTCGGCCACGGTCATCGAACTCGGGGGAAGGGAACTCTCGGCCGCCCGCCACGTTTAACACGACAGCCCGCGGTTCCGCGCGGCGGCCTCCCCAAACCGCCGCGAGAGCGTGCAGAAAACGGCCGCGGCCCGCCTGCGGCACGAACGGGCCGGACGGGAAGTCCGCCACGTTTAACTATTCACGGGCCGATGAATCCGTATAATAGACACTGGAGCCGCGACCGGCACGCTCGCCAACTGGACTGCCGCCGGGTCCGGAACGGACAGGACTTTCTAGGGGATGGAGACGTGCGACGCGCGATCGTCATCGGCACGGCGCTGACCGTCCTGCTGGGCGCCGCCTCGGCCGCCGAGGCGGGCTGGGTCTGGCGCGACGGCGAGTGGGTCTACGACGCCTCTGACCTGCCGCTGCCGCCCGAACTTCAGGCGCCCGAGCCCAAGCCCAAGCCGAAACCGGAACCCGAGACGCCTCCGCCCGAGAAGAGCCCCGTCCGGCCGGCCACGCCGGCGGACCGGGCGGAGCCGCCCGCGCCCCCGAAGCCGTCGGAACTGCCCGACACCGAGAAGCCGGCCCGTCCGGAGGAGGAACCGTCCTGGTGGGAACGCGCCAAGTGGTGGGAGAAGCCGCCGCCTCCCGGCCGGGACGCGCCCCTCTTCGAGACGGCCAAGGCCCACGTCCAGGCCGGCGAGCATCGCCGGGCCGAGAAGACGTTCAAGGACCTCATCGAGGATTACCCGGAGTCGACGTTCCGCGAAGAGGCGATGTGGCTGCGGGCCGAGTCGCTCTTCGCCCGCCAACGCTACTACAAGGCGTACGAGCAGTACGAGGACCTCATCGAGCAGTACGCCGGCAGCAGCCGCTACCGCGACGCCCTGCGCAAGGAGATCGAGATCGCCGAACTGTACCTCGGCCCGGTCCGCCGGCGGGTGCTCGGCATCCCGCTGATGTCCGGCGAGGACGAGGCTATCGAAATCCTTCGCCGCGTCTACGAGCACCAGCCCTCCGGCGACCTCGCCGACGACGTCGTCCTCCGCATCGCCGACTACTACTGGTCCAAGCGCAAGTGGCCCGACGCCGAGGAGTATTACGACAAGTATTGCAAGGAGTATCCGAACGGCGATGCCGTCCGGCACGCCGAACTGCGGCGGGCCCGCTGTTCCCTCCGACAGTGCGAGGGACCCCGGTACTGCACGACGAGCCTTCGGCTGGCGCGGGACCGGCTCCGCCAGTTCAAGGAGAAGTACCCCGACGAGGCGGCTCGCCAAGGCGTGCCCGCCCTGATCAAGGGCCTGGAGGACCTGCAGGCCCAGTCGCTGTACGAGATCGCGGCTCGCTATCGCCGGGCCGGGCATCCTTGTGCGGCGGCGTTCTACGCGGAGCGGCTCCGCAAACGCCACCCGCAATCGCCGTGGAGCGAAAAGGCCGGCCGGTTCCTGGCCCCGGAGTTCCACGCCGCGGCGCCCCCGCCCGAACCCGCCGAAGCCGACGCGGCCGCCGAACCTGCCGACGCCGCCCGCACCGCCGAGGCCGCCGAACCCGCCGAACCCGGGGATGTCCCGGCCACGTCCGGTCCACGTCAACTCGCCCGGCCGACGGGCGCCGGTTCCACGACCCAGGAGGAGAATCAGCCGTGAAACGCACCCCCCTCCTCATCCTGACCCTTGCCCTGGCCACGGCGGCAACGGGGTGCGGCTACTCGATGCAGCCGCTCCACCGCACCGACGTGCGGACGGTGTCGGTCTCGATCTTCGCCTCCAAGGAGTTTCGCCGGGAACTCGAGTTCGAACTCACGCGCCAACTCGTTAAGTTCATCGAACTCCGCACGCCCTACAAGGTGGTCCACGACCCGAAGCGGGCCGACACGGCGCTTCGCGGCGAGGTGCTCAACCTCTACGCCCCGGTCCTGACCGAGGACCTCGACACCGACGCCCCGAGCGACATTGAGGTCAGCCTCTCCTGCTGGTTCGAGTGGAAGGACCTGCGGACCGGCGAGGTGCTGAAGCACGTGGACCGCATCTCGGCCTCCGCCACGTACGCCGCGGCGGTCAACGAGACACTCGACTCGGCCACGTTCGAGGCCTCCTCGCGCCTGGCCGAACGCATCGTGGAAGCCATGGAAAAGGAGTGGTAGTCGCGGGCGCCGCCTGTGCCGGCCACGGCACGGCACCGCACGCGCGACGCAAGAAGACTCAGCAATGAGCCGCAACGATTACGACAATCAGCCCCCCGAAGGCGAGCCGGGCGACCAGCCGCCGCAGCCCCGCATTCGGGGCCTCCTGGGATGGGTGCTCATCGGCGGCCTCATCGTGCTCGTCGTCTGGGCCATCACGCATAAGTGGGGCGAGAGCAGCGAACGCCCCCGGGCCGACCTCGAGCGCCTCCTGGCCAAGCCGGACGCCATCGAGGCCGTCTGGATCGAGGGCAACGTCGTCCACGTCCGCATCGCCGCCGCCGAGTACCTCAACGAGTTCGGCCGCGAGGAAATCACCGTCCACCTCGCCGACCGCGAAGTGCCGCGCATGACCCAGCGCCTCCAGGCCAACGAGGAACTGCTCGCCCGGTTCCACGACCCCGAGGGGATCCGCAGCCTCATCCCGGACGACCCGTTCATCTGGCAGACGCTGCTGGCCATGCTGCCCTGGCTGTTCATCCTGCTGGGCATCTGGTTCTTCGTGTCGCGGCAGATGCGGGCGGCCTCGGGGCCGGGCGGGGTGCTCAGTTTCGGCCGCAGCCGCGCACGCCTGGCGAAGAAGGAGATGGTCAAGGTCACGTTCGACGACGTGGCCGGCATCGAGGACGCCAAGGAGGAGGTCCAGGAACTCATCGAGTTCCTGAAGCATCCCGAACGGTTCCGTGCCATCGGCGGGCGCATCCCGCGCGGCGTGATGCTCGTGGGACCGCCCGGCACCGGAAAGACGCTCCTGGCCAAGGCCATCGCCGGCGAGGCCAGCGTCCCGTTCTTCTCGATCTCCGGCTCCGACTTCGTCGAGATGTTCGTCGGCGTCGGCGCCAGCCGCGTGCGCGACCTCTTCCGCATGGCCAAGGAATCGAGCCCCTGCATCATCTTCCTCGACGAGATCGACGCCGTCGGCCGCAAGCGCGGCATGGGATACACGGGCGGCCACGACGAGCGCGAGCAGACGCTGAACGCCATCCTCGTGGAGATGGACGGGTTCGAGACGAACGAGCAGGTCATCATCATCGGCGCCACGAACCGGCCGGACGTGCTCGACCCCGCGCTGCGGCGGCCGGGGCGCTTCGACCGCGAGGTCAACATCCACCTGCCGGACATCAACGAGCGCCAGCAGATCCTCGAGGTCCACGCCCACGACATCCAGATGAACGACGACGTGGACCTCTCGGTGGTGGCCCGCGGCACGCCGGGGTTCAGCGGGGCGGACCTGGCCGCCATCATCAACGAGGCCGCCATCCGCGCCACGATGCTGTGCAAGACCGCCGTCGAGCAGGACGACCTGGAGGAGGCCCGCGACAAGGTCCGCTGGGGCCGCACCAAACGCAGCCGCGCCATGGACGAGGAGGAACGCCGCCTCGCCGCCTATCACGAGGCCGGGCACGTGCTCCTGTCGCTGGCGCTCCAGCCGCACGTCGAGCCGCTGCACAAGGTCAGCATCATTCCGCGCGGCATGATGCTGGGGGGGACGATGTTCCTGCCGGAGAAGGACCGCCACACCATCAGCCGCAAGCAGTGCCTGGGCCAGATCAAGGTGGCGCTGGCCGGCCGCATCGCCGAGGAACTCTTCTGCAACGACATCACCTCGGGCGCCAGCGACGACATCCGCCGGGCCACCGACATCGCCCGCCGCATGGTCTGCGACTGGGGCATGAGCGAACGCATCGGCCCCATCCGCTATGCCGCCAGCGATGACCAGACCCCGTGGGGCGCCGACGTCTACGGCCCGCGGGAACACAGCGACGCCACCGCCCACGATATCGACGAGGAAATCCAGAACATCATCAGCGCCCAGTACGCCGAGGCCCGGACGCTGCTCAAGCGGAACCGCGAGGCGCTCCAGCGCGTGGCCGAGGCCCTGCTCGAACACGAGGTCATGAGCGCCGACGAGGTCAAGGCCGTTATCGGGGACGAGGACGCCCTGGTCATGGCCGACGCCCTCGACGCCGACGCCGAAACATCAGCATAGGATCGCGAGGCGACGCGTGTCGGATCTTCGCCTGAACGCTCGCATCCTGACCGAGACGCCCGCCGAGCCCCTCGCCGCCGAGATGCGGCGGGCGGCGCCGGAGGCGGAACCGTCGCGCGCCGCCGGGTCCGCCCAGGCCGCCGGCGGCGGCGTCCTGGCCCTGGCCCTGGAGAACCTGACGCACGCCGAGGCCGACCGCCTGAACCGCCAGATGGGCGCGGCCCGCGGCACGGCGGTCCTCCTGCCGAAGGCGGGCGGCGAGGGCGACGAGGCCGAGGTCATCCTGACGGGCGACCGCCGGCAGGTCGCCGCCCTCGTCCAGCGGCTGGAGCAGGCGTCGGCGGGCGCCCCCGCCCTGGCACGCGACATCGCCCGGGCCGTCGAGAACCACGACCGCCGGCGGTTCCGCATCCGCCTCGGCGCCCACACGCTCCAGGTCGGGCCCCGGCCCGCCGTCGTGGGCGTCCTCAACGTGACGCCCGACAGTTTCAGCGACGGGGGCGAGTACCTGGACCCCGCCGAGGCGGTGGCCCGGGCCGAGCGGCTCGTCGCCGAGGGCGCGGACCTCGTGGACGTGGGCGGCGAGTCGACCCGCCCCGGCAGCGACCCCGTGCCGGAGGACGAGGAACTCGCCCGCGTCCTGCCGGTCGTCGAAACGCTGGCGTCGCGGCTGTCGGTGCCGATCAGCATCGACACGCGGCACGCGCGCGTGGCGCGCGAGGCGGCCAGCGCCGGCGCCTCCCTCATCAACGACGTGACGGGCCTGCTGGGCGACCCGGACATGCCCGCCGCCGTCGCCGAGACGGGCGCCGGCTGCGTCATTATGCACATGCTGGGCGAACCGAAGACGATGCAGCGGGAGCCGCGATACCACAACCTGATGGCCGACATCGCCCGGCACCTCCGCCGCGGCATGCGGGCGGCGCGGGACGCCGGCGTCCCGGACGACGCCGTCATCGTGGACCCCGGCATCGGGTTCGGCAAGACGCTGGCCCACAACCTGGAAGTCCTGGCCCGGCTGGCGCAACTGCGGGCGCTCGGCGCTCCGATCCTGGTGGGGCCCAGCCGCAAGCGGTTCATCGGCGACGTAACGGGCGTTGAGACACCCGCCGACCGCGTGCCCGGCACGGCGGCGGCGTGCGCGCTGGCCGTGGCGGCCGGCGCTCTGCTCGTCCGCGTCCACGACGTGGCCGAGGCCGTCCAGGCCGTCGCCGTCGGCGCGGCCGTCCGGGACGCCGGCCGAGGGGAAACGTAGGCTCGCCATGCAAGAGATCCTCAACTACATCGCGCGCGTCTACCAGACGTTCACGCCGACCGATGCGCTGGAGGCGGCGCTGATCGCCGGCTTCATTTACCTGTTGTACCGCGGGCTTCGCGGGACGCGCGGGGCGCGGGTCGTCCGCGGGTTCACGTTCCTGCTGCTGGTCAGTTTCGTCGTCATGCGGATTTTGTCGGACTATCTTCATATGGGCCGCCTGCGAACCCTGTACGGCCTGCTGGTGCCGGCGATGGCCATTCTGGCCGCCATCGTCTTCCAGCCGGAACTGAGGCGGAGCCTGATGCGGCTGGGGGAGAACCCGATTCTGCGGCTGTTTCTCAAGGAGGGGGCGTCGGCGTTCATCGACCGCATCGTCCGCTCCGCCGCCATGCTCAGCCGCAACAAGATCGGGGCCATCATGGCCATCGAGCGCGACACCCGCCTCGGCGCCGTCATCGAAACCGGCACGTACCTGGACGCCGAACTGACGAGCCGCCTCCTGACGACGATCTTCTGGCCGGGTTCCCCCCTGCACGACATGGGCGTCGTGATTCGCGGCGGGCGCATCACCGCCGCCAGTTGCGAGTTCCCGATGCCCCGGCAGACCATCCTTGACCCCCGGTACGGCACGCGGCACCGGGCGGCGGTGGGCCTCTCGGAGGAAACCGATGCCGTCATCGTCGTCGTCAGCGAGGAGACCGGCGACATCTCCATCGCCGTCGAGGGACGGCTCGAAACCCCCTACGCGCCGGAGCAACTCCGCGAGCGCCTGACCGACCTCCTCCGCGGCGCCGAGGCCACCCTCACCGAGCACTCCCTCGCCGAGTCCGACGCGCCCAAACCCCGCGAGCCCGAACCCGAAACCGAGACCACGCCCTCCGGCGACACCGCATGATGAGCGAACGCATCAAGACCTTCCTGGCCGTCACCGTCCTCACGGTCGCGGTCTGGGTCTGGGCCGACCTCGAACAGACCGGGACCACGGAGGCCGTCGTGCCGGTCGAGATCAACCTGCCGAAGGATTATCGCCTCCGGAGCGTCAACCCGAAGCAGTTGACCGTCACGCTGAAGGGGCCGGAGGGGGAACTCCAGAGCCTCCAGACGGCCCCGGCCCAGAAGGTCTGCCGCTTCAACCTGACCAAGGCCGACCTCCAGACCAACCCGCTCGTGCTGTCCGCCCGCGAGGGCCTCGACTATCTGAACGACCGCCGCATCGCCGTCAGCGAACTTCGCGACGCCGAGGGACGCCTCTTCGACGGAAAGATCTACGCTGAGGTCACCCGCCTCGTCGAAGTGCCGGACGTCCGGGTGGACGTCCAGGTGACGGGCGCGGTGGCGTCGGCGGCCTCGGCCCAGCCGCCGACCGTCACGGCCCGCGTGGCCGAGCCCGACCTGGAGGGCTTTCCCGAGAGCAAGCGGTACGTCGTGGCGCCGGTGAACGTCGAGACCATCCCCGAGGACCTGCAGGTCAAGCGGGAAGTGGCGCTCGACCGGCACCTCGGGGGTTCGGACGGCATCGAGGCCACCCTCGAACCCCCCATCGTGTCGGTCAGCGCGCGGCTGCAGGCGGCGGTGACTCTTCAATTTTTATAGAATACAATTGATTTGGGATTTTCCCGTTTTT
>JAWODB010000297.1:0-10304 GCA_046483505.1 Phycisphaerae bacterium | reverse complement strand
CGGCGACCTGCGGTCGCCGGCTCAACACGCGCCGGGCAAGCCCGGCGGCTAAATATGGGCTGTGCGCAGGTTGACGTTGCGTCGTTCGCCGTTTGCAGTGTGCCGTTGTCGTGGTCGTTGCCGTTCGCCTGTTGCCTGTTCCCCGTTCCCTGTTGCCCGTTGCCTGTTGCCCAAACTGCACCCGCACGCGCTCGCCGGCCGGCCGGCCCGCCTCGTTCGGCGCCTCGACGCGAACGGTCAGCGTCTCGGCCGCCGCGTCCCCCACCGCCGACACGTGGATGACCTTGCCCCGGACGGCCTCGCCCTTCGGTCCCGGGAACCGGACGGTGGCGGCCGCCCCCTCCCCCAGGGCGCGCGCCGCGGCCAGCGGCACGGGCACGTCGATCCACAGCGGGTCCACGCGGACCACCCGGACGACCTCCTCCAGGGCCTGGACGGCCTCGCCCGTCTCGATGAACCGCCGCTCCACGACCCCGTCGATCGGGCTCACGAGCCGCATCCGGTCCAGCGCCGCCTTGGCCCGTTGGTACTCGCGGCCGGCCTGGGCGAGGTCGAACTCGGCCTTGGCCACCGACATCTCGCCGATGGTCACGTCGAGACGGGCGTGCTCGATTTCCCACTCGGTGGCGGCCCCGCGCTCGCCGGCCCATTCCAGTTTCTTGAGGTCGGCCTTCCGCTGGGCCACCTGGGCCTCGGCCGCCTCCACGTGGACGCGGTTCTCCGCCGCCGCCTTCAGCCGCTCCAGTTCCAGCCGCTCCACGTCGTCGTCGAGGCGGGCCAGGACGTCGCCTTCCTGGACGCGGTCGCCCGCGGCGACCTCGACGGCGGCCACCCGGCCGGGCTTGACGAACTTCAGCGTCACGTCGCCGGAGGGCTGCGTGACCGCCTCCACGCCGGCGGGCGGCGCGGCCGCCTCGGCCGTACACACCGTCACGAGGACCACAACGCCTGCCAGGCTGAGGTGTCGCATCGGCTCGCCCTTTCCCGGGGTCCGCGGCCATTATGCCCCGCCACCGCGGAACCCGCAAGCGTTTGTCGGTCGGCCAGACGAGTTCGGGCTCGGATAATCCTTGCAAAGCCGCCCCGCGACCGGTACGAGTATCCGCAATTCCCCAGGACGATCGCGAGGACCTGATGGCCGCCCACGCGCAACGGCAAACCACCCGGATCGCCGTCCTCCTGGCCGTGGCCGGTGCGGCCGCGGTGCTGCCGGCGGCGTGCGAGCGGGACTGGAACGCCCGCGAACGCGAGCAGGTCCGCCAGGCCCTGGAGGAGATCCAGGCAACCGCCCCCGCCGCACCGCCCGCCGACGAGGCCCCCGAGCCCGTCGGCCCCGCCGACGACGAAGAGCCCGCCGAGGTCCGCCTCGACCTCTTCGACGCCATCCGCCTTGCCCTCGCCAACAACCAGGACGTCCAGATCGCCGGCTACGAGCCGCTGCGGGCCGAGGCCGACCTCGTCGAGGCCCGCGCCGTCTACGACCCCGCCATCGTGGCCTCGAACCAGTTCGGCCGAAGCAAGTCGCCCATCGCCAGCACCCTCGACACCGGGGCCGTCACCGACGCCGCCCTGACGCGGGACACGTGGGACTTCTCCGGCGGTCTCCAGCAGCGGCTGCCCACGGGCGGCGTCTTCCGCATTACCCAGGAGATGGGCTACCTGGACTCCAACAGCCGGTTCACCGTCCCGAACCCGCAGTACACGAGCGGCCTGGCGCTGGAGGTGAACCAGCCGCTGCTGAAGAACTTCGGCGACCCGGAGGCCCGGGCCGCCATCCGCGTGGCCACGCTGGCCGCCGGCGTCAGCCTGCACGAGTTCCGCCGGCGGGTGATGGCCGTCGTCTCGCAGGTGACGACCGCGTACTGGCAACTGGCGTTTGACCGTCGGACGGTTCAGATCCTTCGCCGCTCGCACGAGGCGGCCCGCGAGGTGCTTCGCCGCGAGAGGGTCCGGGCCCAGCGGGGCGTCTCGAACGAACTGAACATTGCGCGGGCGGCCTCGGCCGCCGCCTCCCGCCGCGTCCAACTCGTCCGGGCCGAGAACCGGGCCCGCGACGCCGCCGACCGCCTCAAACGCCTCCTCGCCGCCCCCGCCCTGCCCGTCCAGGGGCGGGCCGAGGTCGTCCCCGTCCGGCGCCCCCGGTTCTTCCTGGTGGACGTGGACCGGACGGCTTCGATGGCCCGGGCCCTGGCGAACCGGCCGGAACTGGTGCGGGCCCGGCGGCTCATCGAGATCAACCGCATCCGCGTCGACGCCGCCGACCGCCAGCGGCTGCCCCGGCTCGACGCCCTCCTCCGCTACACCCTGAACGGCCTGGGGAACGACCTGGGCGGGTCGATGGACATGCAGGACTTCCGCGACCCCGTCACGTGGGTGGGCGGGCTGGAACTGGAGTGGCCGCTCGGCAACCGTGCGGCCCGGGCCGAGTACCGCCGACGCCGCGTCGAGTACGAGCAGACCCTGCTGGAGGCCGACCGGCTGACCGACGAGGTCCTGGAGGAGGTGAGCGTGGCCGTCCGGGCCGTCCGCCGGGGGCAGGCGGAGGTGGAATCGACCCTCGAGGCCCGCCAGGCCGCCCAGGCCGTCCTCGCGGGCGAGGAGACCCGCCTCGAACTCCAGCCCATGGACCGCCGCACCAACGAGGAACTCCTCCGGGCCCAGAGCCAACTCGCCCAGACCGAGCAGGACCATTTGCTGGCCCTCTTGAACTTCAACCTGGCCCTGACGGAACTCGGCCGGGCCCGCGGCACCCTGCTCGGCGAGCAGGGCATCGACGTGGTCTGGCCGCGCGACGACCGCCCCGGCCGCCTCACCCCCGTCACCGCCGATTTGCCCGAAGCCGCCCGCCCGGTCCCCGACGCCGCCCCCGCTGAGGCCGGCCCCCCCGCCGAGGCGCCCCCAAACGCGCCGGGCAAGCCCGGCGGCTAAATGTGGGCTGTGCGCAAGGTTGACCTGGGGCCTTTCGCCGTTGCCGTTGCCGTTGTTGTCGCCTGTCGCCTGTCGCCTGTCGCCTGTTGCCCGTTGCCTGCCGTTTCGCCGTTGCCCGTTCTGTTGCCTGCCTCATCGCGCTTTTGATTCATATGGCCCGTCTCTGATGGGCCGAAAAAAGCGTGCACGTTCCGACACGTTCCGGCGCGTTTTCGCGCGTTTCCGAAAAAAGCGCTACAAAAGTCGCGCGTTTCGCCTTGCCCATTTTAACATTCGACGCCCGAATCGTCGCTGGCGCGTCAGAATCGACGATTCGGAGGTCAAAAAGGGCCGATTTCGGGGTCAACGCAAAATCGCGTTTTCCCAGAATATCGATTCCGCCTCCCACTCGCGCGACCGTTGAGCCGGCGACGGCACGTCGCCGGTCGTTCGGCGCTCCGAGCCAGTCCGGCCTTGGCGGCGACCTTCGGTCGCCGGCTCAACGGGATTGCGAGACCGCATCCCGTCCCACGATGTGCAGAAACACCGGCCAGAGGAGCAGCGGGACCACCACCGCCACCACCATGCCCCAAGCCGGCTCCGCCCGCGAGGCGTGGCCCAGCCAGGCGAACAGGGCCGCCGTCGGCACGGTCCCCAGCAGGAGGGCCAGGGCGAACCGCCGAAGCCGCATCCGCGCCAGGCCCGCCAGCACGGCCACGACCTCCGGCAGGATGGGCAGGAAGCGGCTCAGGATGATGGCCACCCCGCCCCAGCGGTCGAAGAACCGCTGGAAGCGGGCCAGTTCGTCCGGCTTCGCGATCCATCGGGCTATCGGCCGGCCGCCCGCCCGGGCCAGGCCGTACCCCAAAAACCCCGCCAGGGCCGAGCCCGTCGCCCCCACGAGGGCCCCGACGACGGGCCCGTAGACGCTCCCGAGGGCCGCCATCACCCCCGTCGCCGGCACGGGCAGGAAGAGGTCCACGACGAGCAGACCGACGGCCGCCGCCCACGCCCAAGGCCGGATGCGGGCAAACCACGCCGCACACGCCTCCTGGTTGAACAGGCGCTCGAAGTCCTCGCCCCAGAGTTCGAATCCGAGCAGGCACACGGCCGCCAGGACGACGGCGACGGCCAGCACCTTCAACAGTAACGTCACATCCGGCTCCTTCCGGGAACCCCGCTACCGGACTATACGGCCGGCCCCGCCGTGACCGCCAGACGAATCCGGCGGCGTGCGGGTGTCGCGGAATGAGCAGTGACGAGGCCCGAATGACGAGGGAATGGCGAATGCGAACGAAATGTCGAATGGGCCGGGCGCCTCAACCGCTGCCTCGTCATTTGGCGTACCTCGTCATTCAATCGTCATTCGGCCATTCGTCATTCGCCATTGAAGTGCCTCGCCCTTGCGTTAAGGGCGCGCCAAACCGGCTGAATCGCGCTGGACTCGGCGCCGTCTATCGTGTAGGATTCTGCGGAATTTCGCGGGAGCCTCACAGGCACAGGAGCGAGGAGCCATGTCGTCGGCCGTCGTCGAAACCGTTGCCCGGCCCAGCAGTCTGGAAGCCAGCGTCCTGGTCCTGAACCGGCTGTTCATGGCGGTGCGGGTGGTCCGGGCGCGCGAAGCGTTCGTCCTGCTGTGGAAGGACATCGCCGAGGTCGTCTCGGTGGAGGACGAGACGTACAACACCTACGATTTCTCGTCCTGGGCCGAGGTCAGCGAGTACCGCCGCAAGTTCCAGCCGGACGCCCACGAATGGATCCGGACCGTCCGGTTCGACCTGGCCGTGCCGCGCGTCATCCGCCTCCTCACCTACGACCGGGTGCCGAAGACGCGGATCCGCCTGAACCGCCGGAACCTCTTCGCCCGCGACGGCAGCCGGTGCCAGTACTGCGGCCGGAAGTTCAAGACGTCGGACCTCTCGATCGACCACGTCGTGCCCCGCAGCCGCGGCGGCCGGACCGAGTGGACGAACGTCGTCTGCGCGTGCCTGGCGTGCAACGTGCAGAAGGGCGGCCGGACGCCCCGCGAGGCCCGCATGCACCTCATCAAGAAGCCGCGTCAGCCGCGGTTCAGCCCGGTCATCACCATCCGGGCGGGCAGCCGCAGGTACCGCTCGTGGAAGCAGTTCCTCGACGCCGCCTACTGGCACGTGGAACTGGTGGACTGAGGGGCCGGCGGCCGCGACGTGCAACGCCAAATGCCCCGGCCGTTGAGCCGGCGACGGCACGTCGCCGGTCGTTCGGCACTTCGTACCTGTCCGCCGTACGCAGGCACCGCGCCGGCCAAGGCCGGCGGCTAAGAGGCTGTTTCACATCCCTCTCCCCTGGCGGGAGAGGGTAGGGTCAGGGGGAGGAAGCCACAGGCGACAAGCCGCAAGCCGCAAGCAAAGGCAACAACGCCACACGCTGTTGCCGTGGCTTGTCGCTTGGGGCTTGAGGCTTGCAGCCTCTTCACCCTCACCCCCTCCCTCTCCCATCAAGGGAGAGGGGGTTCTGAAACAGCGGCTAAATGAGGGCCCCGCGTTTTTCCGGCCGTTTTTGGGCGGTGTCGTGCGTGCCCGCGGGATGATGCTCGCCCCGCGTCCCGTCCGTAAGTCGCTTCCTGTCCATCACTTACAGTCGTCCCGCCCCGGCCGCCGAGACGGCGTTTGACCCGCCCCCGTCCATCCGTAGGCTTCTTTCCGGATACCCGGACGGGTACCTTGCCGGCGGGGCGACCCCCCTGGCCCCGCCGGCCGGGCCCGCCTTGCCGCGCCCCGCAGCAAAGGAGCCGATATGATTCGCGCCACTGCGCTGGCAACCCTTGCCCTGGCATGCCTGGCGCCCGCCGTGGGCGCGGGCGAGGCGGACGCCCCCCTGCGCGCCCGCGTCCAGGGCGTCGAAGGCACCGTCGAGATGCGCCCCGCCAAGGGCGAGCCGTGGCGGCCCGTCGAGGCCGGCACGGTCCTCCCGCCGGGCGCCGACCTGCGGACCGGCTTCCGGGCCCGCTGCGTCCTGGACATGGTCGACAGCCTCGTCCAGATCGACCCGCTCTCGGTGGTCCGCATCGCGGCACTCGAGCGCAAGGAGGACGCGGTCCGGACCCGCCTCCACCTGAAGCAGGGCAACGCCCAGGCCATCGTCGAGAAGGGACGGATCGAGAGCGACTTCCGGATCCTGACGCCCTCGGCCGCCCTCTCGGTCCGGGGTACACGTGGCATCAAGTGTCGATACTTCCAGGACGAGGGCGGTACGTACGGCCTGGCGGACCGCGGCCTGATTGCCGTCATCGACCGCCTGACCGGCCACGAGACCCCCTGCCGGCCCGGCCAGTCGACCGACGACCGGGCCACGCCCGCCTCCGAGCACCTGGCCAACAAGTACGTCCCGATCACCCTGGACAACGCCGGCCAGGAGAAACACGAGCAGAAGGCGGCCCAGCGGCGGCACGCGGGGCTGGCGGCCGCGCCCGCCGCAAAGGGACGCGACGCCCTGCTCAACAAGCGGGTCCAGGAAATCAACCGGGCCGACACCTCGCTTCGCGACCTCATCAGCAGCGGGGGATGTCAGATCGAGCAGCCGTAACACCAGCGCCCGGCGGGATGCGGGAAACCCCTGACCCGCCTCCGGCCGGGCGACGATGTTGTCGGGTGGTCCCTCCGGACCGCCCACCGGACCGGTCGGCGGGGATGACGGCGGCGGCAACGGGGCGTGACGTCGCCCGATTCCCCCCGACCGGCCGGCTTGATGCGCCCGGCCGGCCGGACGCGCAAGAGCCTATCCGGATAGCACTACAACGCTAGAGCGGCTTAATCTCGGGTGGTAGCGCGGTGGTTCTCCGTAACCACCGCGCTTCGCGGACCGCCTGTCTTGCGCGGCGGGTATCCCTCGGCTGCGCTCGGGACAGGCTCCGACCCGCCGCGAACGCGTTAGCGTTGTAGTGACAGGCTCTGAACGCGGCGCCGGCCGGTGCCACGGCTCAGGCCCTCCTCCCTTTTCACGACCCGTTTTTTCGTCACAGACCGTACATGCGGTTTGCCTTGACCCCGTTTTCCGTTATAATACCCACGGCGGAAAGGACAGATTTTCCGCTGCAGCACCCGGGGAAAACGGGCATCACACCCGCCGAGACCGGTTTCCGGCTGCGCGGCCCCCAGGGCCGGCACGCCGAGACGGCCGGCGCGGTTGCGTGCAGGGAGTCGAAGCATGCATAGACACACCTATCGCTTTCTCGCAGCGGCGGCCGTGGTCCTGGCGACCGCGGCGACGGTCCACGCCGGACCGCTCCGCCGGACGGAATTCACGGTGGCCTGGAGCCCGGGCATCGACGCGATGCCCACCGCCGACACCGGCGAGGCGCTGGCCGTCTATCTGGGCTCGAACCCGATGACCGCCCTCAGCGACATCGACCCCGCCACGCTGGCCGGGTCGATGGGCCGGGAGGACCTGGCCTCGATGCCGCAGTTCGTCCCGGACATGCCGACGGTCCACACGTACAGCGCGCCGGCGGTTCCCGCGCCGCTGCCGCCGGGCCCGCCGGCGGCGCCGGCCCGATTGGCCTCGTTCGCGTATCCGGAGGCGGCGAAGGGCCTGAGCGACCTCGGCTCGGGCGGCCGGGACGTCCCCCTCGGCGACGCCCGCTACTTCAACACGGCGCCGGGCGCTTACGGCACGGTGCTGAGCGGGCGGCCCCCCGGCGGCCTGGAGAACTGGAGCCACGTGACCCGGACCGCCATCAGTTACATCCGCCCGAACGTCAACGTCCAGATGATGCTGGCCCTGGACGTGCGCGGCAACCCGGGCCTGGCCGAGTTCGAGGGTCCCGGCTTCGAGCCGAAGGCCCTCCTGGCCATCGACCGCAACACCGAACTGGAATCGAGCGACATCGGGGCGCAGACGGCCCAGTTCGGCCGTCGCGCGCGGCCGGACCCGACCGGCGAACCGCAGACCGCCGTGACCGCCGGCCTCGACCTGGGTCTGCTGCCGACGTTCCTCGCGCAGATGGGGATGGGCGTCGCGGTCGTGGCCTCGCGCGGGCAGGAGAGCGGCGACCTCCGCGTCGCCCTCGTCGGCACCACGGAACTGCCGGTCGACTGGACGCCGATCGAGCGCCCGTACCAGCATCCCACCGGCCAGGGAGCGCCGATCCTGGCGATGCGAAGCCCGTGGCTCTACCCCTCCGGCGGCGTCAGCGAGGGAGGCGGGGGCGGCGGCGGCGAGGGCGGCGGCGGCGCCGAGATCACGCCGATCACCCCGACGCCCATCCCGGAACCCGCCACGCTCCTCATCCTGGGCGCGGGCGCGGCCGCCATCCTGGCCGCACGACGCAAACGCCGGGCCTGACGTTGCGCACCGTCCGCCTCTGACGGCGGCGACTCGGCAACGCACGAGCCGCTACGAGGCACGAGCCTTCGACCGGTCGGCCCATGCCGGCCGGTCGTTCGTTTTCCGTCCCCTTCTCCGTCCCCCTCGCGCGCCGCCTTTCTGCCTGCCGCAGCGCATCGCAGAATCCGCCCGGAATGCGCGCAGAATGCGCGCAGCATGCGCGCAGAAAAAACGCTGGGCGGCCATCCGGCGGGTGCTACAATACCAACGGCGGGCGCAAAAAAACGGGCCCCACTACACACGTCTGGGACGCATGAGTGAGGCCCTTGCGCTGGGATGGGTACGTTTGGGAACTGGCCCTTACAGAATCGGCAGAGTAATAATGAACGATGACGCCGAGTTGTCAAGCGAAAACGCCGTTTTTTTTTCGGCGCTTTTCGGGCAACCGGCGCGGGCAAAACGTCCGATAAAAGGCCATAGAACGCCCTGACAGCCCCAGACCCGCGATTCGACCCGATAAGGAGATCGCCATGGCACTGCGACTGAGAGGCGGGCCCGTCGGCCGGGAACTGCCCCGCCCCACCTGGACGGTGGTCCTCCTGTGGATCCTCGGCGTCCTGCTCTGGGCCGCCACCCTCGCCGGCATCGCCCTCGTGGGGCTGCGTCCGCCTCCGGGCGCCACGGAAGCGTTCTGGGTCGCCGCCGGCGTGGCCGTCGTCCTCGGCCTCCTGCTCGGGACCGCCGCCATGGGCGTGGCGCTGATGCTGAAGTACACCTTCAGCACGGCGGCTACCGTCAAACTCACCGAACGGGCCATCCGCGAGGTGCTCCAGAAGATGGAGGTCATGCGGCCGGGGGGCAGCCTGGCGGGGGGCTCGCACGAGGAGGTCATCAGCCTCCTCTCGGAAATCACGGAGAACACCCTCCTCGACGAGGAGGACAAGGCCGCCAAACGTCAACTCGCCCGCAAACATCGCCAGCAGGCCCTGCGGCGGGAGATCGAGGCGTTCATCCGGGCCGGCAAGCATCGCGAAGCGCACCAGCGGCTCGAAGAGTTCCGCCTGCGCTACGCCGACAGCGACGAAGTCCGCCAGATGGAGCAGCAACTCTCCGAGGCCCTCCGCTCGCACGAACAGAACGAGATCGCCAACGTCACCGAGCAGGTCGAGCGGTACATGGGCCTGGGGCTGTGGGAACGCGCCATGGAGACCGCCCTGGCCCTGGCCGAACAGTTCCCCGAGAACCCCGACGCCGCACGCCTCCCCGAGACCGTCCGGATGGAACAGGGCGCCAACCGCCGGCAGGACCAGCAGCGGCTGTACCGCGAGATCGAGCACCTCGTCGGCCGGCGGCGCTGGCGCGAGGCCCATCGGGCCGCCCAGGCCCTCATCGAGAACCATCCCGACAGCCCCGAGGCCAAGGCCATCGCCGACCAGGTCGAGGAACTCCGGCGAAACGCCGCCATCGCCGAACGCCGCGAGTGGGAGCAGCGGATCACCGACCATATCCAGACCGGCCGCCACCGCGAGGCCTACGACCTGGCCGTCGAACTCATGGAGAAATATCCGGACTCGCCCCAGGCCGAGGAAATCCGAAAGAACCTCGACCAACTCAAGGCCCGCGCGGGCGTCATGGAGTGACACGGATACGACCCGCCCACTATCGTTCGCGGGCCGGATGCTTCGGCTAGCCGCCAACGCGAGCGAGCGGTCGCGCACGGCCGGGCAAGACCGGCCGTGGCACGTCGCCACGAAACGAAGGAGCCGCTCTACCGTTCGCGGGCCGGCGGGACGGGATCGTACCCCCCCTCGGCCAGCGGATGGCACCGCAGCACCCGCCACGCCGCCAGCGCCAGCCCCCGCCACACGCCGTGCACGCGCAGCGCCTCCACCGCGTACGCGCTGCACGACGGGGCGTACCGGCAGCACGGACCCAGCAGCGGGCTGACCGTCGCCTGGTACAGCCGCACCAGGGCCACCAGGCCGGCCACGGCGGCCCGGTGGAGGGGCTTCCCGGCATGGGCATGTGCGTTGGTCATAGGCGTGCTACGTGTGTGGCCCGGCCGGCTTGCCCGGCCGGGACGACCGCGCCGC
>JAWODB010000296.1:0-6947 GCA_046483505.1 Phycisphaerae bacterium | reverse complement strand
CGTTCCACGGACGGCCTTGCACGGCTGTACGCAAGGGTACCGGCCATTCCCTTCGCTCATGGCCGGGCGTTGGGGATGTCGTTGGCGCGGCCGGCCTCCACACCCGCCGCGCGGGAATCGTCAGCCGCCGCGCTCTATCGCATCTCCCCTCACGGCGCAACGATCTCCTCCCTCGCCACCCGCCACTCCTTGCCGCGGAAACGCACACGCGGGTCGCCGAAGCCGTGCCAGAGGCGGACCTTCGCCGACTCGCCCAGCGGCTTGCCGTCCAGACTCCGGAGCGTGACGAGCGGCGGGTCCTCGTACACGAGGCCGCCGTAGGCCGAGGCGTGGAAGGCCGTGAACGTCGGCGCCCGCACGAGGAATCCGTGCGGCGGCAGGACCACCTCGCCGCCCACCCTCGAGCGGAGCCGGTACGGCGCCTCGCCCATGTTCACGACCGTCACGACGGCGTCCGGGCCGGTGCCGAAGACGGAGCGAATCACCGTGCGGTCCTCCGTGAGAAACGCGTGGTCCTCCATCGGCAGGCGGGCCGTCAGTTCGTTCAGCGGCGAGAGGACCTCGTAGGTGTTCTTGACGAACACGTCGAGCGGGTGCATGCCGTCGGCCCAGCCGCCGCCCGCGCGCGTGAAGAGGGCGGGGTCGCCGCGGGGCTCGCGCCGCGCCGGCTCCAGCGGCTCAAAGGTGACGGCACCGCCCTGGACCGTAAGGCGCCCGACCGTGTACCGCTGCTCGCCGTCGCCTTCGCCGATGAGGCTGACGCGGCCGAGCGACCGCCTGGCGTAGAAGCCGACGCGGACGTCGAAGGTGCCCTCGCGGCCCTTCGGCACGGAGACGGTGTGCGGCCCGTCGGCGAGGTCGCCCCTGGGCCATTCGGTCATCGGCGGGTCGGCACCGTGATCGTCCTGGAACTGGATGTCGCCGCCGCGGTCGGTGAAGTGGACGAAGATGTACCAGTCCTTTGCGATCCCGCCGTCCACCTGCCAGTGATAGGTGATGCGGAACCGCCGGCCGCCGAGCGGCTCGACCTCCGCCGCCCGCGGGTGCACGGGCACCGGCGCCGCCTTGCCCGATTCCTCCTTCCAGTAGAGCCCGCGGGGGATGTTGTGGTGGTGCATCGGCCGGCCGATGCGGACGTGGTGCAGCACGTACCTGGCCGCCCGGTTGATGTCGTACCCGTACTTGCCGTACGCCTGAATGCACGGCCGGTAGACGATCTCGAAGAGCGGAACGGGCACGGCCCCGAGTTTCCCGAGCAGGCCCTTGTTATGGTAGTAGCCGCCCGAGACGCCCGTGATGCCCTCGAAGAAATCGGCGTGGGGGATGCCCCACTCCCGTCCGCACTCGCTGCCGAACGAGCCGAACAGGCCGCGGGCGTAATCGCACAGGGCCTGCTTCCAGTGCATGTCGTCGGCGCGCGTAAGGGGATGGTCCTCGGCGAAACACTCCTGGAGGCCCGCCGCGAAGGTCGTGTCGATGAAGTAGGAATCGGCGCCGGTCAGGTCGCGGACGGCCGGCAGGTTCTGCGGCCGCCTGGCCAGGTCCAGCGCCCGCTTCGAGCACGTCAGGTACGCCCGTCCGCCGGCCCATCGGCCGCCCTTGGCCAGGCTGCCGTCCGGACGGCGCATCAGGTACGACTCGTCCCAGGAGGGCGCGTCGCGGTACATGTCCTGGTAGTTGTCGTGGAGCGAGAGGATGTAGCCGAGGTCGCGGATCCGCTTGCACGCCCCGGCGAACGCGTCGCTGCCGCCGCATTCGGGGGCGGCCGGGAGGATGTCCGGGTGCTGGTTGTCGTAGCCGCGGCGAATCCACCCGCCCATGATGAAGAGGACGCGGTCGAGGCGGAGGTCGCGCTTCAGGTGCTCGGCGACCCGGGCGGCCTCGTCGAACGTCCAGTTGACGCGGACGGACTCCTCGCGGGTGCTCGCCTCGTTCATCCGGCGGGTGAGCATGGACCAGAGTTTGTAGTTGACCGCCCCGAAATACCTCCGGCGCTGCGGGTTCTCCTCCAGTTTCGTCTCCCAGGGCACGAACCATCCGTCGCGCTTCGCCTCCGCGCGGTACGCCTTGGCGATGGCGACGGCGCCGCCCTTGCCGAGGAGCCGCACGCGCAGGCCGCGGGCGGTCTTGCGCAGATCGAACGAGCAGCCGAGGACGCGGCGGCCCTGGAGGGCGCCCTTCCCCGGCTGCCGCGCGACGTCCACCGCCACGTACGGGTCGTCCCAGGTAACGAGCGCGGCCGCGCCCGCCTTGACGACGCCGACCATCGCCATGTGGCATCCCTCGTAGGCGTAGGTGTCGAAGCGGTGGCGGAAGTCGGGCCCGGTGTCGGCGGGGATGAGGAGCCCCTCGCGCACGGGCACCGCCACGCCGCCCGTCTCGGCGTCGGTCACCCACAGGGCATCGAGCAGACGGAGGCGGCGGACGCGGCCGGCGTCGGAGGCGGTCCATTCGAGGGCGAACGTCTCATCGGCCTCCGCCGACACGGTGACGCGGACCTCGAAATCGCGGTCATCCGCCAGGGGATGGAAGGTCAGTTCAACGGCCGTGGCGTTTTTTTTTACGTCGCACCGGCCGAGCGCGGCGTCGTGCACCTTGCCGCCGGCCTCCACCCGGACGCTGCCGAAGCGCCGGGCCCCCGGCCGCGACCGCCACACGTCGCCCACGGGACCAGTCAACGTACAGGCGCCTGTGGCCGGATCGACGGCGAACCGGGCCCGCCCGGCCGTCAGGACGGCCCCTGGCTGCGCGGCGGCCTCCGTGCCGGCCGACGAGCACGTGGCGCTGAAGACGGGCCCCCGCGCCCGGGACTGCTTCTGCTCTTTCTTCTCACGCTCCAGGGCCTCGCGAACCTCCCGGCTCCGGTACGGCGGCCGGTCGCGCACGATCTTGGCCAGCAACTGGAGGAACCGGTACTTCCGCAGGCTGTTCGGATGCCAGTCCACGGGCGGCGTGTCGAGGCCCTGGTGGAACCCCTCGCCCGGCCGGCGGTAGTCGTGAAAGCCCCACCCCGCATAGGCGAGGGCGGCGGCCGTCAGGTTGTTCTCGTCCGACTCGAAATCGTAATGGTCGTCCTGGTTGAACAGGATGGGTTTCTTCGGGTCCGCCATGCGGTCGCGGGTGTACTCGACGAGGCGGCGGATGCGCCCCGGATCGTCCACCGTCCGGCCGTGCAGGAGGGCGAAGTCCGATACCCGCAGGAGCCGTCGCGGCGGCAGGACGCCCCCGCTCATGCTCGCGCCGGCCAGGAGCCGGCCCGCCGGCGAGTCCACCTTGTCCTGCGACCGCTGCTGCACCCGTTCCACCAGTTCGTCCACGCGGTCCTCGGCCAGGATGTCGTGGTCGTACTGCCGGTCGCTGCACGCGCTGGAGACCTCGACCAGCACGTTCGTGTACTTGCGCTCGAGGAGCCAGTCGACGGCGGCGTCGACCCCCCGCAGGACCGACCGCTCGTCCCACACGTGCTGGTCCTGGCCGGGGCTGAACAGGCCGAGGATCACCACCCACCGGTGCTGGTCGGCGTATTCGAGGATCTGCGCGAGGCGGTCCATGTAGTCGGCCCGGAGCCGCCCCTCGCGGGTGTACGCCGAGTTCTGCCAGGGCTGGGCCCGGCGAATGCCGCCCTCGGGCGACCCGCCCTGCAGGTTGACCGTGAAGGCGCAGCACCCGCTGCGGTGCCAGTACGGCAGGGCGTCGATGAAGGCGCGGGTGTTGCGTTCGGGGTCCCACGGCCCGTCCGGGTAGGCCCACCGGCTCCGGGTCTCGGGATTCAGGTCGTCGAAGATGGCGTTGACGGCCCGGAAACTGAAGAGGAGCCCCTCGATCTTGTGCTCTTCGGCCTTCTCGCCCTGGCCGCGCTTCAGCACCCGGCCGCGGTGCGTCGGGTGCTCGTTGATGAAGAAGGCCTGCTCCTTGATGCTGACGCAGGTGTGGCGTTTGATTTCGTCTTCGTCCTCGCCGAGGAGGGCCGGGTCGATCTCGGGAATCTCCTCTTCCTTCTCCGGCTTCTCCTGCCCGCGCCGCGGCCGCGCGGCCTCGGACGCCTGCGGCATTGCCGCCGACGCCGCCAGACCCGTCGCCAGGGCGATCGCGATAAACCATACCCGTTCGCGATGCATGATGGGCCACCTTTCGGAAGGGACGGGGCGTGCCTCCCCCGGTCACGTGCCAACCATTCTACGGCGCGGCGGCGCGCCGAAACCACCTCGCGCCCGCACTGATACAACCCGCGGGCGGCCCCGGCGGTTTCTGGAAAACCACTGTACCCCGGGGGCCCGTCCCGACGCCGCCTGCGCCCCGGCTTGACCCGTCTCCGCCCGCCCCACTAACATGGAGGAAGGAGGTGCACCCATGACGAAACCCCCATCCGCGGGCGGCGGCACGGCCGTTGACCCCGTCTGCGGCATGACGGTCGATCCCGACACGGCCGCCGCCTCCGTCGAGTACCGGGGCGAGACGTACCACTTCTGCAACCCGCGGTGCCGGGCGAAGTTCCAGGCCGACCCCGAATCGTACCTCGCCGCCGACGACGAGGCCGCCGCCGCGCACGAAGCCCCGGGCGAACCCTCCGCCGGCGCGGAGGACGCCGCGCCCGACACCCGCACCTACACCTGCCCCATGCACCCGGAGGTGCGACAGCAGGGTCCCGGCGACTGCCCGCAGTGCGGCATGGACCTGGAACCCGCCGAGGAAGAGGCCCCGTCCGGCGAAGGCCAGGACGAGGCGATCCCGCCCGAACTCGCCGCCATGACCCGACGGTTCTGGATCTCGCTGGCCCTGACGGCCCCGGTGTTCGTCATCGGCATGTCGCACATGGTGCCGGGCCTGGCGCTTCGGGAATGGTTCGGGGCGGCGGCGCTTCAGTGGATTCAACTCATCTTTGCCACGCCCGTCGTCGTGTGGGGCGGGTCCATCTTCTTCCTCCGCGCCTGGCGGAGCCTGCGGACGCTGAACCTCAACATGTTCACGCTCATCGGCGTCGGCACGGGCGTGGCGTACGTCTACAGCGTGGTGGCGACGGTGGCGCCGGGCCTCTTCCCGCCCTCGTTCCGCGGCGAGGGCGGACGGCCCGACGCCTACTTCGAGGCCTCCGCCGTCATCATCACGCTCGTCCTGCTGGGGCAGGTGCTGGAGGGGCGGGCGCGGCACCGGACCCGCGGGGCCGTCCGGGCGCTGCTGGACCTTGCGCCCAAGACCGCCCGACGCATCGAGACGGACGGCACCGAGCACGACGTGCCGCTCGATGACGTCCAGGTGCGCGACCGCCTCCGCGTCCGCCCCGGCGAGAGCGTGCCCGTGGACGGCCGGATCCTCGAAGGCGAGACGTCCGTCGACGAGTCGATGGTCACCGGCGAGTCCATGCCCGTCGAGAAGGGCGCGGGCGACGCCGTGACCGGCGGCACGATCAACCAGACGGGCGGCTTCGTCATGGAGGCCGCCCGCGTCGGCCGCGACACCCTCCTCGCGCAGATGGTCCGCATGGTCCGCGAGGCCCAGCGGAGCCAGCCGCCCATCCAGCGGGTCGCGGACCGCGTGGCGGCGTGGTTCGTCCCGGCGGTCATCGGCGTGGCCGTCCTCACGTTCATCATCTGGGCCCTCTGGGGACCCGCGCCGGCGATGGCCTACGCCCTGCTGAACGCCGTGGCGGTCCTGATCATCGCGTGCCCGTGCGCGATGGGCCTCGCGACGCCGATGTCCATCATGGTCGGCGTCGGCCGCGGGGCCGGCGACGGCGTCCTCATCCGCGACGCCGAGTCGCTCGAGATCTTCGAGAAGGTCGACACCCTGGTCGTCGACAAGACCGGCACGCTGACCGAGGGCCGGCCCCGCTTGCGCGACGTCGTGCCCGCCGACGGACACGACGAGGCGGAGGTGCTGCGCCTGGCGGCCGGCCTCGAGCGCGGCAGCGAACACGCCCTGGCCGAGGCCGTCGTCTCGGGCGCCGAGGACCGCGGCGTCCGGCCCGCCGACGTATCCGACTTCCAGTCCGTCACCGGCAAAGGCGTGGCGGGGAAGGCCGAAGGGCAGGACCTGCTGCTCGGCAACGCCGCCCTGATGGCAGACCACGACGTGGACTTGGGCCCGCTCGCCGACGAGGCCGACCGCCTCCGCCAGGAGGGCCGGACCGTCATGTTCCTCGCCGCAGGCGGAAAGGCCGCCGGCATCCTCGCCGTGGCCGATCCCATCAAGGAGACGACGCCGGAGGCGATGGACCTCCTCCGCGCCGGCGGCGTGGAGATCGTCCTGGCGACCGGCGACAACCGGACGACCGCCGAGGCGGTGGCCCGCGAACTCGGCATCGACCGCGTCGAGGCCGAGGTCCTGCCGGAGGACAAGGTCGACGTGGTCCGCCGCCTCCAGGACGAGGGCCGGACCGTCGCCATGGCCGGCGACGGCGTCAACGACGCCCCCGCCCTGGCCCGCGCCCACGTCGGCATCGCGATGGGGTCCGGCACGGACGTGGCGGTCGAGAGCGCGGGCGTGACGCTCGTCAAGGGCGACCTGCGGGCCATCGCCCGGGCCCGCCGCCTCAGCCGCGCGACGATGCGGAACATCCGCCAGAACCTCTTCTGGGCGTTCTTCTACAACGCGGTCGGCGTCACCATCGCCGCCGGCGCCCTGTACCCCGTGTTCGGCCTGCTGCTGAACCCGATGATTGCCAGTGCGGCGATGAGTTTCTCGAGCGTCTCGGTCGTCGGCAACGCCCTGCGGCTGCGGCGGGTGGAATTATAGCGCGGCAGTGGGAATGCGTGAAGCGCGGCGGGCGTGATGATGACACCTGAAGCGCGGCGGGTCTCCGTACCCGCCGCGCGGCACATCTTGACGGCCACGGCCGATCGAAAATGACCGGCCGCTTCCGCGGCCGGCTCGAACGACGCGTAGGTGCGGCGGGTCTCCGTACCCGCCGCGCAATGCCCTTCCTTGATCCCTCGATCCCTCGCTCCCTC
>JAWODB010000168.1:0-27999 GCA_046483505.1 Phycisphaerae bacterium | reverse complement strand
GGGGGGGTGGCGGGGCTCGTCGGCGCGGGCGTCCTCTTCTGGACCGCCGGCTTCGACATCCTGTACGCCTTCCAGGACGTGGCGGTCGACCGGCGGGAGGGCCTCCGCAGCGTGCCCGCGTCCCCAGCCGCGCGGGCACGCTGCGGAGGCCCTCCCGCCGGTCGACCGCCACGTCCTGGAAGGCGTACAGGATGTCGAAGCCGGCGGTCCAGAAGAGGACGCCCGCGCCGACGAGCCCCGCCACGCCGCCCATCTCGCCCCGCAGGGCGATCCACGCCCCCACCGGCGAGAGGCCGAGGCACAGGCCAAGGATCCAGTGCGTCAGGACCGTCACCCGCTTCGTCCAGGAGTAGCCGAACAGGACCGCCAGGAACGCCGGCGCCAAGAGGCCCGGCCACGGGTTGCCCCGGAGCGGGTAGAAGCCCCAGGCCAGGAGGACGAAGGCGGCGGCGCCGGCGAGCGTGAGGGCGAGGGCCGTGCGGCGGGAGAGACGGCCGGCGGGAATCGCCCGCCCCGCCGTCCGCGGGTTCCGGGCGTCCAGGGCGGCGTCGGCCACGCGGTTCATCCCCATCGCCGCCGTCCGCGCGGTCACCATGCACGCCACCAGCAGCGCCAGGGCCGGCCAGGCGGGGACCGGCGGCTCGGCCACCATCGCCGTGCCGAGGGCAAACGGCAGGGCGAACAGGCTGTGACTCAGCCGGATGGTCCGGGCGAACGCGGCGAGTTGGGGGAGGAACGTCGGCATGGGTTCCGCCGGCTCTTGCTGCACGTTGTGAGGCGAATGCCCGGTGTTCGAGCCGGCCGCGGGAGCGGCCGGTCATCCTCATCCGGCGTGGCACGTGCCACAGCCGATAACGAGTAACCCGCCGCTCCCGCGGCGGGCTCGAACGACGTCGCGCGCCGACCCCGCGCCTCTGTCGCGCGCGCGTACCCCCTGCTCACGCAGGGGGCTCGGACGGCGCCGCCCCCGGCCAGGCCGTCGCCAGGTCGTGGGGGATGCCCAGGCGGTCGAGCACCTTCGCCACCACGAAGTCCACCAGGTCCGCGACCGTCTCGGGCCGATGGTAGAACGCCGGCATCGCGGGCATCACGACCGCCCCCGCCCGCGCCAGGCGCGCCATGTTCTCCAGGTCGATGGGCGTGACGGGCATCTCGCGCGGCACGACGACCAGGGGCCGGCCCTCCTTCAGCGCCACCTGCGCCGCACGGTGCACCAGGTGCTGCGACTGGCCGCGGGCCAGAGTGGCCAGCGTGTTCATCGAACACGGCACGACCACCGCGGCGGCGGCCCCGAACGAGCCGGACGCCGGCGGCGCGTCCACCCGCTCGGCCGGCACGTAGGTCACGTGCTCCAGGACCTCGGCCGGCCAGAGGGACGCCAGGTCCGGCGCCTCGGGCGTGCCGCCCATGCCGGCCTCGTCGGCCAGGACCAGCCGCCCGGCGCGGCTGACGATGAGCCAGACCTCCCGGCCGGCCCGCACGGCCCGTTCCACCAGCCGCACCGCGTACGGCGCACCGGAAGCACCCGTCACGCCGACGACGAGCGGGGGGGCGGCGGGGTCACTCTTCCGCTTCGGGCGCCCGGAGTTGGGCCTGGACATAGACGAGTTCCTTTTCCACCCGGTCCGCCAGGGCCGCCACGTACCGGTCGTCGGGATTGCGGCGGCGCCTGGCGGCGAGCATCGTCTGGGCCCGCAGCAGATGGGCGCGGGCGGCCCGCAGGGCCCCGGGGTCCGTCTCGGACCGGGCCACGAGGACCTGGGCGGCCTGGACGTGGGCCCGCATCGCCCCGTCGCTCTCGGGCCATTTCTCGGCGACGGCGGCGAGGGCGGCCAGCCGGTCGGCGTCGTCCGGCGCCAGCAGGGCCAGGTCGAAGGCGATGTTGTCGGCCAGGGCGCCGTCCGGCTCGGCCTGGCGGGCGGCCAGCAGCGCCTGCCGATACGGGTTGCTGCCCCGCAGGGCCACCGCCCGGAAGTACAGGGCCAGCGCCTTGTTGCCAGCGGGCGTGCCGGTGTGGTTCTCGTCGAGGACGGCCAGGCGCAGGAGGAGGGCCTTTCGGAGGTCGGCCAGGCGCTCCGCGTGCCGCCGGGCCTGGAGCCGCCGACCCACCGAGAAGAGGTCCGTCAGGATGCTGAAGGTGGCGAGCGGCTGCTCGTCGGGGGGCTGGACGGCCGATGCCCGGTCCAGCGCCGCCTGCCAATGGTCGCGGGCCGCCTCGAACAGGCCGCCCTGGGCGTCGGCGTCGCCGAGGTACAGGCAGGCGTCGGCGGCGAAGGGGCTGCCGGGATGGCGGTCGCGGACCTGCTCCCACAGGCCGAGGGCCTCGGTCCGGCGGGTGGGCGCCTCGCCCTGGACCGCCGACCGCATCAGCCGCCGCGCCAGCCGGGCCCGCAAGCCGGGGGCCCGGGGGCTGTCCGGATACCGCCGGAGGAACGCGCGGAGGCGGTCGGCCTCCGTGGCGTCGGGCGGGGCCCACGGGCCGGGCGTCGGCCCCGGCCCCACGACCATGGCGTACCGGATGTCGTCCACGCCCACGAACGCCGCCAGCGCCAGGATCGGGCCGGCCGTCAGCACCGTCAGGACGGACCCCGGCCACCGGACGTGCCAGAGGTCGGCCCGGCCGACGGCGACGACCAGGGCGGCCGCCCCCGCCGAGACGAGCAGCGCCATCGCGGGCGGGACGTACGCCATCGACCGCAGGGCGAGCGGCAGGGGCCGGCCCGCCGAGAGGAGGGCCGAGGCGTCCGTCACGGCCGGGGCGACCTCGGCCTCGACCGCCGTCCAGTCCGTCAGCGCCGCCGCCACGAACAGGTAGACGGCCGGCGGGATCATCCCCAGGAGGCCGCTCGCCAGTTTGCTCGGCAGGCGGACGGTGTGACCCGCGGCGACCCAGACGCCCCCCGCCACGGCGCCGGCGAAGGCCAGGCTCGGGCCCAGGAGTCCGACGAGGATCGTCAGCAGCCACCCGCCCCGCTTGCCGTACAGGATACCCGTCAGGACGGGCGCGGCCGCCAGCATCCCCAGCCAGGCGCCGAGCACCAGGCCCCAGGCCGGCTGCTCGACCATCGAGACGGGCCAGGTGCACCAGGCGCCCAGGCCGACCTCCGGCCGGACGAACGGGTCCGCCTCGCCGGTGATCAGGTGCCGCAACGTCCACGCCAGGCCGCCCGTCACGAGGACGAGCAGGCCGAGGTAAACGTTGGCCTCCGGCAGATAGGCCCGGCCGCACCGGTTGCAGATGTCGTCGCCGACGCTGGTTTCGAAGAAGAAACACTTGGCGCAGTGCATGGCTCAGGCTTCCTGCGTGTGGTTACACCCCATGGGCGGTCGAGGCGGCCGGGGTGCGCTTTTCGAGCCCGCTGCGCCTCGTGCGAGCCCGCTGCGCCTCGTGCGAGCCCGCTGCGCGTCGTGCGAGCCCGCTGCGCGTCGTGCGAGCCCGCTGCGGAAGCAGCGGGTCATCTTCATCCGGCATGGCCCGTGCCACCGCGGATGAGGATGTCCGGCCGCTCCCGCGGCCGGCTCGAAAACCACGCCCCGGCCCACCTCACGCCTCGGGCCGCGTGCCGACGTATACCGACGCCACGCCGCCGGGCAGCGGGACGATCCGCACGTCGGCCGGGCCCGCCCGCCGCAGGGCACCGGCCAGCCGCCCGCGCGGGCCGAAGCCCTCGATCGACCGCACGAGGTACGCGTACCCGCCGTGGCGACCGCCGGAAATCCATCGTCCCAGCGTAGGCAGGACGCGGCGAAAGTAAAGGCTAAAGATGCCGGCCGGCAGGCCGCCCGGCTCCGGCCGGTGGAACTCCAGGACGACCACCCGGCCGCCCGGCCGGACCACGCGGACCATCTCCCGCAGGCCGCGGGCCTCGTCCGCCAGGTTCCGCACGCCGAAGGCGCAGCAGGCGGCGTCGGCGGAGGCGTCGGCCAGCGGGAGGGCGAGGGCGTCGGCCTCCACGACGCTCGCCCGGCGCCCCAGGCCCGCCTCGGCGAGTTTCGCGCGGGCCCGGGCGAGCATCGGCCGGCAGACGTCGCAGGCGACGACCCGGGCCCGCCGCCGGCGCCGGAGGACCGCCATCGCCAGGTCGCCCGTGCCGGTGCAGACGTCGACGACGAGGGGGGCCGATGCGCCGGGTGCCACTGGCGGCTTGTCAGCCAGTGTCTCCCCGCAGTGTTCGAGCGGGCTTCGCGTCGTTCGAGCCCGCTGCGGAAGCAGCGGGTCATTTTCCTCCGGCATGGCACGTGCCACAGCGGATGAAGATGACCGGCCGCTTCCGCGGCCGGCTCGAAAACCACGACGCGGCGTGCTCGAACGGCGCGGCGCGTCGGGGCGCGGGCCCGGCAGCACCGCCGCGGCGGCGCGCTGGCGCCAGCGGCGGTCCAGGTCCGCCGAGAGCAATTGGTTCAAGAGGTCGTACCGCGGCGCCACGGCCGCGAACATCTCGCGGACGGCGGCGGGGTCGAGGGGGTCATGACGCTGAGGCATGCATGCTCCCGGGCCAAGATCGCCCGCCGTTCGAGCCGGGACCGGAAGGTCCCGGTCATCTCCATCCGCCGTGGCACGTGCCATGGCGGATGAGGATGACCGGCCGCTCCCGCGGCCGGCTCGAAAACGATGCGACCGCGGGCTCGGACGGCGCCGCGCTCGGCCTACTCGAACCCGTACGCCGTCCACCGGCGCCGCACGCGCTCCGCCACGTCCGGGTCGGAGCGGATCGGCTCGGGCCACGCCCGGCCGGGGACCTCCTCCGGCCACTTGCGGGTGGCGTCGATGCCCACCTTCCCGGCCGGGCCGGACGCCGGGGCCGCGTGGTCCAGCACGTCCGCCGGGCCCGTCGTGACCACCAGGTCCCGCTGCGGGTCGACCTCCGCCCCGACGCGCCAGAAGACCTCCTCGGCGCTCTGCACGTCCACGCCCTCGTCGACGACCACGAGGAACTTCGTGTACATCATCTGGCCCATCCCCCAGAGGGCGTGCATGACCTTGCGGGCCTGGTGGGCGTGGGTCTTGCGGATGCTCACCATCGCCCAGTTGTGGAACACGCCGAACATCGGCAGGTTCAGGTCCACGACCTCCGGCAGGAGGGTCCGGATGACCGGCAGGAACAGCCGCTCGGTGGCCTTGGCCAGGTAGCAGTCCTCCTTCGGGAACCGTCCCACCACCGTGGCCGGGTAGATGGCGTCGCGCCGATGCGTGACGGCCGTCACGTGCAGCACGGGATACTCGTCGGCGGGCGAGTAGTACCCCGTGTGGTCGCCGAAGGGTCCCTCGACGGCCGTCTCGCCGGACGCGACGGTGCCCTCGATGACGATCTCGGCGTCCGCGGGGACCGAGAGCGGGACGGTCCGGCACCGGACGGTCCGGACCGGCTCGCCCCGCAGGATGCCCGCCAGGACGAGTTCGTCCATGCCGTACGGCAGCGGGGCCGTGGCCGCGTACGTGAGCACCGGGTCGCCGCCGAGGGCCACCGCCACGGGCATCGCCTCGCCGCGGTCGGCCCAGGCCCGGTAGTTGCGGGCCCCGTCGTGGTCGCGGTGCCAGTGCAGTCCCAGCCGACGGGGGCCGAACACCTGGAGCCGGTACATCCCCACGTTCCGGTTCGTGCCGTCCGGGTCGGCCGTGTAGACCTGCGGCAAGGTGAGGAACGGCCCGCCGTCGCCGGGCCAGCAGGTGAGGACGGGCAGGGCCGAGACGTCGGCCGCCTCGCCCTCGCGCACGACCTCCTGGCACGGCCCGGCGCGGACGGTCTTGGGCCGGGCGCCGGCGGCCTTGAGGAGGCGGGGGGCGGCCTTGAGTTTCTCCACCAGGCCCGCGTCGGCGGCCGGCGGTCGGAGGAGGCCGGCGAGGCCGGCGGCGATCTCGTCCAGGTCCTCGCCGCCCAGCGCCCACGCCATCCGCTGCATCGACGCGAAGGCGCCCACCAGGACGGGCATCGCGTGCCCCTCCACGTTTTCGAACAGGGCGGCCGGGCCGTCGGCGGCGACGAGGCGGGAGGCGATCTCGGCGATCTCCAGGGCCGCCGACACCGGGACCGTCACGCGCCGCAACTGGCCGGCGGCGTCGAGGCGGGCGATGAACTGTCTCAGGTCCTGGGCGGGCATGGGATTCCTTGCGCCTTCGAAAACGCCGTTCGAGCCCGCCGCGGAAGCGGCGGGACATCTGCATCCGCCGTGGCCGATGCCACTGCCGATCGCGAATGACCGGCTGCTTCCGCAGCCGGCTCGAACGGCGCCGCGCGCCGAGCCAACCTCAACGCGGGGCTGCGCCCTCGCGCGGCGCGTCCTCGCGCGGCGCGTCCTCGCGCGGCTCGGCCAGTGCCGACTCGGGCCGGCGCTCCTCGGTCGGGATGACGTCGGGCTTCTTGATCTCCGGCTCGGGCCGGCCGAGGCTGCGAATCAGTTGCAGCAGCAGGTTCCGGCGCAGGAACACGTCGTAGGCCAGTTCGTGCGGCAGGACGTAGGAGACCTCGCGCTCGGCGAACGCCTTCCCGACGATCCGCCCGTTGTAGTGCATGAGCGGCAACTTGCCCTGGTCCAGCGTCCGGCTCACCTCCGAGCCGAGGCTCAGCAGCAGGTCCACGCCCATCGTGTACCGCGTGGTGCCGTCGGGGTGCGTCCGGCCGAAGATGAACAGGTCGTACGCCTTGCCGTCGAACAGCATCCGGTTCTCCGTGACGCCGTCGGGCCGGTTCTCGAAGACGTTGCTCATCCGGTTGAACTCGTAGCGGGTCAGTTTCAGGCCGGGCAGAATGGCCGTCACGTAGTCCGGGGCGGCGGGGCCTTCGAGCAGCCCGTCGGTCAGGACCGTCTCGCCGCCGCCCACGGGACGGGTGCCCGCGGCCAGGCGCTGCGTCCGGGTGGCCCGTGTGCTCAGCGTCCCGAAGACCTGCATGCCGGGGAACGTGGTATGGATGAACGGCTCGAGGTTCTCGGCCACCTGCAGGTTGCGGGCGTCGTAGGCCACGTCCAGCAGGGGCGGGTGCTGGCGGAAGTCCAGCCGGACCCGGCCGGTCACCGTCCCGTCGTTCAGTCGGCAGGCGAAGCGGGGCAGGACGAGGTGCCGCTCGGCCAGTCGGCCCTCGGCCTCGAAGCCCTCCAGGTCGTACCGGCTGTCCCACTTGGGATTGACGACGCTGACGTGGTCGAGGCGGACGTCGGCGGAGAGGTGGGCCCGGGCCAGGAGGCGTCGGAGGCGTTCGCCGATGCCGTCCGCCTCGGCGCCGCCCGCCGCCTCGGCGCCCTCGTCTTCCGCCGCCGTCCCGCCCTGCCGCAGCGACGCGCTCGTCTTGCGGATCATCTCCAGCACTTCCGCCACGTCGAGCCGCCGCCCGCGCACGATGAGCGACCCGGTCGGGTCCTCGTTCGGCCGGGCGATGTACGTGACGATCCGCACGTCGGAGCCGCCCACCTTCAGGTCCAGGCCGTCGGTCTCCAGGCTCTCGTGATCGTAGGCCACGGTCCCGTTCAGGCCGACGTCGCGGTCCAGCCATCGGATGCGGGCGGCGTCGAACCGGAGGCGGCAGGATTCGACCTCGCCGCCCTTCGCATCCGCCGCCGCTCGCAGGTTCACCGTGACGGCCCCGGTGGGCTCGAGGTCCGCCAGCCGCCACGGCAGCAGGGAGGCGAGGATGGCGGCGTCCGGCACCCGCCCGTCCACCCGCAGGGTCCAGGCGGTGGGCGGCTCGGGCACCAGCAGCCGCGGATCGTCGAACAGCAGCCGCCCCGAGCCTCTCGCCGTCGACTCCGCCAGGTGCAGGTGCGCCTCCTCGATGCGCATCTCGCCCGGCACCTCGCCGTACTCCATCGTCAGTTGGACGGACGCCGGCGTGCCAGCCGCCTTGACGGTGACGGGCTCCCTGCGGCCGTCGCGGCCGGCGACGGTGGAGACGCGGCAGCCGGTGGCGTCGAGGTCCAGGTCGACGCGTCCGCGGATGGGCGACCCGTCGACCGCCAGCGTCCACCGGGTGGCGCCGTCCAGGCCGCACCGCTCCCGCAGCGAGGCGAGCCACGGCAGGGTTTGGTCGAGGTCCGGCCCGTGCCGCCAGTCGCCCTCGGCCTTGACGTCGGCCTGGCTGATGGCGGCCGCCAGCACCGTGGCCGGGGGCACCGGGGCCGTCAGGCCCGCCCAGTCGAGGCGGACGCGGCCGGCGAGCGTCGTGACGGACTCGCCGAGGCGGACCCGGGCCGGGGCCAGCCGCACGTCGATCCGGCCCCGCGGATCCGGCGTTACGTCGCCCGCCACATGCCCGCGAAGCACCTGCCCGGCCGGCTTCGTCATCAGGCGGCCGAGGGTCAGGGTGGTCCCGGTCAGGTCCAGGTCGCCGGTGGCCTGGAGGCCGTCGCGGCGGAGCGAGAGGACGAGCCGCCCCTCGGCCTTGCCGGCGGCCCGGTCCTTCTTCAGCACGTCGGCGAGCAGCGGCGAAAGGGCGGCCGCCTCCTTCAGGTCCGAGACGGCCGCCTTGACCTCGACGGTGCTCTGCGGGCCGAGGGTGACGGCGACGGAGGACCGCGGGCGCGGTGCCGGCGCCTGGGCCGCTCCCGCGCGGTGGCCCGCCTGGGCCGCTCCCGCGCGGTGGTCCTCCTCTTGTCCCGCGCGGCGGCCCGGGGGAGCCACCGCGCGCTCAGCAGTAGCCGCGCGATGCGCGGCGGGCCGGGAGCCCCGCCGCGCGGCATCCTTCGCATCCTCCTCACCCTCGGCGGGGAAGACTCTCCGCCGCGCGGCATCGTCCTCGCCGGCCGCCGACGGCCGCCGCTGCCACTCCGCCACCAGGACGGCCTCGCCCAGGGCCGACAGGCGGACCCCCGGCAGGTCCAGGTCCACCGTGCCCTCGACGTGGCTCCAGCGGCCGGTGTGGAGGAGCGTCGTCAGGGAGAGCGCCGCCGGGCGGCCGGACGGTTTGACCAGGTACCGCCCGAAGGCCAGGTCCATGTCCGCCAGGCCGGCCTTCATGTGGGTGCGGAGACGGCCTTCGGCCAGGTCGGCCGTCACGTCGAAGACCGCCCCGCCGGCAACGGGCGCCTCGCCGCCAAACCGGTCGGGCGCCACGAGGGCGCCGGCCTCGGCCAACCCTTCGACGGCCAGCGTACCCTCGAAGCGGCCGACCGGCTGCTCGTCCTTCTTCCGGGGCCAGTCGATGCGGGCCGAGCCGTCCCAGACGATGCGGCTCTCGCCGAGGCGGACGGCCAGGCGGCGGACGTCCGACCGCCACCGGCCGGGCCAGACGACGGCGTCGGCGTCGAGGCGGGCGAGCGTGCCCGTCGGCTTCGGCGACCCGCCGCCTCCCGCCAGGTCCAGCACCGTTTCGGTCAGGTCGGCGTGGAGGACCGCGGTCCAGGCCTGCGGCGCGGCGCGGTCGTCGCGCGCGGCGGGTGCGGAGTCCCGCCGCGCCTCACCGCGCTCCGCAGATGGACTGCGCTCCGCACCGCCGAGGGGCTGGACGGCCAGTTCGACGCGCAGCGGGCCGCGGGCGTCCAGCGGTCCCAGCCGCTCCTTCAGGGCCGGCACCAGGGCCAGGACGGAGGCGACCTCGCGGACCTCGACGGCGGCCGTCGCCCGCGCGCCCGACAGGCGCGCCAGCCGCACCGGCAGGGGCGCCTCGTCCTCGCCGGCGCCCGCGACGGCCTCGACGAGGCGCTTCAGCGGGGCCGTCCCCTGGAGGCGAAGCCCCGCCCCCGCGGTCTCGACGTCGAGGCGGCCGGCGGACAGCGTCCGGAACCCGCGGTCGCAGGTCCCCGTCAGCCGCACGCGCAGCGGGTCCGGCTCGTGCTTCTCGAACCATCCCGGGACGACCATGACCGTGTCGCTGAGGTCGGCCGTGGCGGTCACGTCGAGGTCCCGGCCCGCCGTCTCCACGGCGAGGGCGAAGTCGGCCTTGCCGCCGAGGCGGTCGAACGTTTTGACGAGCGGCCGCAGCGGCGCCGCCCGCCGGCACAGGGGACCCCAGGAGACGGTGCCGTCGGCCGAGACGTCGAGGACCGGCCTGGTCCACGCCCCGATGCCCTCGTCGCCGGTCTCTCCGCCCGCGGCGGACGGGGACGGCGCCACCGTCCCCTGGACCTTCAGGTTCAGCCCCGGGGCCGAGAGGGTGACCGTATCCAGCACCAGGGGGAGCGACGCCGACGAGCGGTGGACGCGGAAGCCGAGAATCGCCTCCGGCAGCAGGGGCGTGGGCCCCTCCTCGCCGGCGCCGGGCCAGGCAAGGCGGCCGGCCTGGACGGCCCCCTCGGCGCTCCACGTGCCCTGCCCGAGGGTGGCGGACATGCGGCCGGAGGTCTCGCGGAGGACGCCGGCCACGGGCGAGGCCGGGGCCACGGCCGCCCACAGCCGGTCCCACGGCAGGTCCGACCACTCCGCCTTCAGACTGCCGACCGGCATCTCGCCGGGAGCGGTGCGGAGCCGGTTCAGGTTGGCCGTCAGCACCACCCGGCCGCAGCGGGGCGACAGGGGCGCCGACCCGTGGGCGGCGTCCGGCACCGCGCCGGGCTCGCGGCAGAGGTCGGCCGAGAGGCTGACGTATCCGTTGCCGGCGTCGGCGAGTTCGCCGACCGTGGCGTGGACGTTCTCGAAGTCGAGGCGGCCGCCCGTCTTCAGGCTGCGGAAATGGACGCGGGCGCCGCCCACCTGGACCACGCCGACGTCGAGCGGTTCGCCTTCCAGGAGGTCGGCCACGTTCAACCGGCCGTCCTCGTCCAGGACGAGCCAGAGTTCCAGGCCGTCGAAGCGGAGGCTCTCGAAGCGCATGTCGCTTCCGACGGCGGCGCGGGCGGCCTCGGTCGGGGCGAAGAGAACGGTGAGGCGCCGGACCTCGGCGAGTCGGCCCTGGCCGTGGCGGCGGGCGATGCGGACGCCGCTGGCCGTCACGCCCTCCCGCCAGTCCAGACGGGCCGACGCCACGGTCACCGGCCGGCCGAGGCGCTCGGAGAGCAGGTCGGCCACCTCGCGGCGGACGGCCGAGGCCGGCAACAGGTCCGGCAGAAAGACCAGCGCCACGGCCGCGGCCACGAGGACCAGGGCCAGGAGAACGGCCAGTCCCATGAGAAGGCGGGCGCGGATTGTCCGGGGTTCGCGGTCGGCCATCGTGACAAGGGTACCGGTTTGCGGCGGAAGATTCCAGACGGCGTGTCGGAGACCTACACCAGCAGCCGGGCCACCTCCGTGGCGTGGAGGGCCTCGCGGCCGGCGAGGGCCGCCGGCGCGGGCAAGGCGATCAGCACGCCCCACCCCCGCCCGTCCTCCAGGACGAGGCCGTGCGAGCCGCGCACACGCTCGGCCGAGAGCGGCACGCGGCGGGTGCCCGGCTCGACGAAGAGTTCGGCGGCGTCGAACCCCGGCTTGGCGTGGATGTCCACCGTGGGGGCGAACGCCGGGGCCTTCGCCTCGTCCAGCCACCAGTAGTACGTGAAGTGGGCGTCGGGGTCGGCCAGGAGCACCAGGTCGCCGCTCCGCGGATGGTCGAGGCCGCGCTCCGGAAGGTCCGCCCGGTCGAGCACCTCGGCCACGCCGTCGAGGCGCTCGAGGCAGCCGCGGGCGGTGCGGGCGTCGGCGTCCGGATCGGCCGAGGCCGGAAAGTAGACGTGCGCCACCTGGTTATCGACCATGGCGAAGGCCCGGCAGTCGCCGGGGTAGAGGTACTCGCGGCCGTCGATCTCGCGGACGGCCAGGAGGCCGGCCTCGCGCAGGGCCCGGTTCGGCGCCACCGGCCGCGCCACCGGCAGGAACGCGTATTCGGAGAGGACGAGGACGCGGGCGCCGTCGTCCGCGGCGGCGGCGAGCAGGGGGGCCAGGAGCGGTTCCAGGTCCGCCGCCGCGGCGCGGTGGGCGGCCGAGCCCGGTCCCTCGCGGTGGCCCGAGTAGTCGAGGTGCGGCAGGTAGGTGAGGAGGAGGTCGGGGCGCTCCTCGCGCCAGACGGCGAGGGTGGCGTCGGCGATCCATCGGCTGGCCCCGAGGCCGGCCAGGGGGCCCCAGTAGTCCATCAGGTTGAACGGCCCGCGCGGGCGGCCGGGGGCGAGGGCCGAGTCGCCGTCGGCCAGGCGGCGGTACAGGGCCGCCGGCCGCGAGTACACGTCCTGGATGAGGCCCTCCGGCCCGTGGACGGGCTTCGGCGTCAGCACCACGTCCGCCGAGCCGTACATCGACTGCTGCCAGAACAGAGAAGCCGATTTCGGATTGCGGATTGCGGATTTCGGATTCCGGCTCTCCCAGATGCGGGGCACCTGGAGCAGCCGGGCGGACTGTTCCCAGAACCGCACCTCGGCCGTGTCCGGGAAGTACAGGCCGCTCGAGACGATGCCGTGCCCGGCCCCGGCCCGGCTGTGGCCGGGCGGGGCGCCGGTCGTCAGGGTGGCCTGCATGGGGCACGTGGTGGCGGGGAGGACGGGCTCCAGGTCCACCAGGGCGCCCGCGCCGGCGAGGGTCTCCAGGCACGGGACCTCGGCTACGAGGTCCCGCCCGAGACCGGCCACGTTGATGACGAGGGTTCGCGGCATGGTGGCGCCCGACGCCAAAAATCGAGATGTGGCCTTTGGTAGTATTCGGGGTGGAACAGCATCTTGCACTTCAGGCAGGCCGATCCCAGTGCTGGACCTTCTCGGAAAGGGCTTTGTACAATGACGCTTGGTCGCACCTATCCCTAACGATGTACAATCGCACAATGTGAAGCCGCCAACCTGCGCACTTGCTGATTATGCTGCTGTCCAAGTCCATAATGGAGGCTGGTTCGGCCTTGCCCAAATGAAAGATCTTAACCGCCTTTTCTTCCTGCTCTGCGCTGAGCTCCCGTGCCATTTCAGCCGGAATCTCGCGTGGCCGTGACTCGAAAGCAACAGGTTTGCCCGTCCAGACGAGAAATCGCCGTGGGTCAATACCATGGTGATGTGCTAACTCGCGAAGTCTGTCGCGGCAGGTGTTCTTAAACAAACTGGCCTCGTGCACTTGCTTGTGAGGCTCTGCCAGAACACACACCTCCTTGAGAAGCTTAGGAGGCGTGCGGTTCTGAACTGCAAGCGCTAGGTTCCGGAGCAATTTGTCTGTACAAAGGGTAGCCTCCTGCACCACATTATCAAGGAATGCGTCTGTGAAGTCTCCGAGCTTTCGTGGGTCCGCGACGATTTCGCGAACGGCCTCTCCGTCCGCAGGCACGTCAAAAGCGCCATCGTCGCGCAGTCTCCTCAGAAGCTGCCGACAAGCCTCCTCCATAGCCACGGTAGTCTTATGGTAATAGACTGCACGGTACATGAAGTACCTTGCCATGAGAAACTGCTCGCATGCCGGTAGCGCTCTTGCTTTAACTCCGACCATCCCAGTTGGACTTGCTTCAATGTTATCAAGGATGTAATCGAGGTCCACGTGCCCGTACGGCACACCCGCCGCGTAAGAATCCCGCAAGAGGTAATCCAGCCTGTCCATGTCGAGACTGCTGCTAATGAAGTTGCTCAGCTTCTTGTCCGCTGCCTTGGACCGGGTAAAAACGCTCGCCACCTCTTCCGCCCGATCATCACTGCCAATGGCCTGCTTTAGATCGGGCTGAGACGTTACGATCACCTGTCCCAGCTCCTCGTGGCTAGGATACCGATTGGCCGTGGCGTCGATTACCTTTTGGCTTTCGTTATCGGGGCCAATCAGATCTTCGGTCAATTCAACGCCAGAATCGATGGTCTCCATAACATGCGAGTACGGGTAATGGCCTATATCGTGCAGGAGAGCTGCCAATTCAAGGTTCTCTCGGACGCGTTTCTTCTTGCTCTTGTAACCCTTGAAGAACCCCACCGCTTCAGCCGCTTCCAAAGCCCTTAACATAATGCACAGAGCACCAAGGCTATGGGCAAATCGTGTGTGCGTGGCGTTGGGATAGGTGAAATGCCCCATGCCGATTTGCTTGATCCGGCGCAGGCGCTGGAAAGAGCCGGTATTAATGACCTTCAACTGCCGGCCGCGGAGGTGGATGTGCCCGTGAACAGAATCAGTTACGACTTTGGCGGACGCCTTTGACGAGGCCATGCTTAGATAATTCCTGTACAGCTCTCTCAACCTCGTTTTCAGAAAAACTCTTGCCCAGGCGATTGAGACGTTCGGCAATTCTTCTTGAAGATCGCTGAGCCTGTTTTCGATCAACAAGAAAATGGACTGATGCAAGGAGCTCCAACCAGCGTGCGAGTTCCGTCCCGCTTCCGCCCCCCACCAATGGTCGGACGGCCTGCAATCTCTGACGTGAACAGTCGTCCAGCTTCCAGCTGGAAGACTGATCGACTTCTTGTTCGGCGGTTTCGGCTGCTATCGCAAAACCGTCAGAGGCGAGATCGGAACAATAAGGACCTCGCAAGTACCACTGGAAATAATAACCAAGCTTTAGCCCACTAGCTTGGGCAAGGTAAATTGCCTTTTGCAAAACCAAGCGATCATCGAAGGCACCCATCTGAACAGGCAGCCCAAGTGCGTCCATAGCCAGTTTGGTGGCAAGCTGTTGCCGGTTCATTGCTCTTCTCCCGTCCTACGAGAAGCCCTCTCGCGCCGCGCTCCTGCAATCGACCGATCGCCTCGCGAACCTTCAACCGATTCAAGGAAGCAACCGCTGACCGCCGGGCTCGCGTTACACCATGCAAGAATACAGCCGGAATGAACAAAGGCAAGCACAATCCGCGTTAAGCCCACAATGGCCCATGCTTGGTGCTGCCGTCGGCCCTAGACAAAGGGGTGCGTCGCTCCGCGGGTAGTGCGTGCGCGCGGGTGCGGGTTTTCGGGTTGTTTCGGGGTCCTCCGGCGACTACCCTTAGGATGATTGACCGTACACGCATAAGGGGTTCGGCCCCGTTCCGTATCCAACCTGCGTGGGCCCGTCCCGTGGCCGGGGGCGGGGCGTCGTTGACGGCCGATTGGTGTTTTGGAGACCCGACGGATGAGTTCCTGCAGAGCAACCCCGTATGCGCGCGCCCGGACGGCCCTGGCGTGCGCGATGCTGGCCGTGATGCTGATGCCGGTCGCCGCCCCGGCGGGCGAGGCGGAATCGGCGGAGCAAACCGAGACGGCGCCCCCCGCCGAAGCCGAGACGGCCGAGGCCCCGCCTGCCGAGACGCCCGTCTCCCCCGAGTTGACCGGCGAGCACGCCGCCATGGCCCGCGAGGTCAACCTGACCGAGGCGCAGCAGCAGCAGGTCATCCAGATCGTCTCGGAGGCGAACCAGGCCCTGATGCAGTGGCGGGCGATGCACAAGAAGCAGATCGACGAGGCGAACGAGGCCCTCGGGAAGGCTCGTCGGGCCGGCGACCGCGACGCCCTGCAACGGGCCCTGGCCGAGGCCCAGCCCCTGTTCCGCAAGCGGTTCGAGATCCAGCAGAAGTACCAGCAGAAGGTCATGGACGTCCTCACCGACAAGCAGGAGGTCCAGTGGGTCGGGTTCGTCCTGTGGCGGACCCTGACGGGGCAGGCGGAGGCCCTTGACCTGACGCCGGAACAGAGCGAGCAGACCCGGGCGATGAGCAATGCGGCGGCCAAGAAACTGGTGGCCCTGTCGGACGATGAGGCGGCGACGGCGGCCGACGCCCAGGCCGCCCAGACCATCCAGAAGAACCTCGTCGACGAGTTCGTCGAGCAGGTGCTGACCGATGCCCAGCGCAAGGCGCTGAAGCCGCAGGCGCCGACGCCGTCCGGCCAGGACGCGCCGGTGAAGGCGCCCGAGAAGGGCGAGGCGGCCGGCGAGGGCGAGAAGGCCGAAGCCGTCAAGTAGCGCGCCCCAAGCCCCGAGCGTAAAGGTGCCGGGCCCCTCGAAAGGCGTCTAACACTACAACGCTAACTCGTGCGCAGCGGGTCGGAGCCTGTCCCGAGCGCAGCCGAGGGGTACCCGCCGCGCAGCCCTGGAAAGGCCGTTTCGAGCGCGGTGGGTGCCCAGACCCACCGCGCAAAACGCGGACTTAGCGTTGTAGTATTAGCGCGCGCCCGCCGCCGGAAAAACCTTGCAGGCGGGAGGATTTTCTGGTCCATTAGGCATCGGGACGTGTTCAACCGCTCGCCCGCCGGAGCGCGGCCGTTCGGGCCGGGTCCGGAAGGGCGAGGGCGGTGGGCGTCACGGCCCGGCGCAGCCGCCTGCTCCAACCTCGGGCCGACCGGAGACGGGAACGATGAAACGCCTCACATGGTGTGTGGTGCCGCTGGTTGCGACGCTGGTCCTGGGCCTGGTGGGGGCCGACCTCGCCCTGGCCGCCAAGGGAGAAGGCGGCGGGAGGGCGAAACGCGCCCGCGAGAAGGGCGAGAAGAGCCGGAGCGGCCTGCGGGGCGAGTACGCCATCCTGGCGAGTGAATGCAACCTCACCGCCGACCAGCAGGCCCAACTCAAGGCCAAGATCCAGGCCCGCAACCAGGCCTTGGCCGAGTGGCAGCAGGCGCACGGCGACAAGGCCGCCGAACTCAAGAAGGCCATGAAGGCGGCCAAGGAAGCCGGCAACAAGGAGGAGATGAAGCGGCTCGGGCAGGAGTTGAAGGCCCTCTCGGCGGCGCGCCGGCAGGTGGATGAGAAGACGATGGCCGACATCTACGCCATCCTCACCTCCGAGCAGAAGACCACGTGGGCGGGGTTCCGCCTGTACCGCCGGGCGATGGCGTGGTGCCGCCGGGCCGACCTCACCGAGGCGCAGCAGGCGACCATCCGCAAGATGGCCGACGCCAGGGCGAAGGAGATGACCGGCGCCGCCGACGAGAAGGCCGAGCGGCAGATCGCGGGCGCCCTGCGGAAGGAGATCGAGCAGAGCGTCCTCTCGGCCGAGCAGCGCGAGGCCCTCGGCCGGAAGGCCACGAAGGAGCGGCCTGAGAAGGGCGCCGCCCGCGAGAAGAAGGGCAAGAAGGACGCCGGCGGCGAAGGGTAGGCCCTTGACACGATCACGCTAACGCGTGCGCGGCGGGTCTCCGTACCCGCCGCGCAGCCCTGGAAAGATCGTTTCGAGCGCGGTGGGTACGGAGACCCGCCGCGCAGCCTTGGAAAGGTCGTTTCGAGCGCGGTGGGCGCGGAGACCCACCGCGCGGAACGGTGGAAACATCTCGTCGCTCACTGCGGCGGCTGGCAGTGGGCGCACGGTTCCAGGCCGCGGATTTTGGCCTCGCTCAAGGGGATCGGAATCGAACCGTGCCGCAGGTGTGGACACTCTGCCCGGTGATACTTCGAGCCGCTCTTGGTGATGTAGACGAGGGGGTTGCTCTGGGTGTCGGATTTCGCTTTCCTGCCGGACGGTTCGGCGCCCTGATCCTGCGGCTTTGAGGGGGCCTGTGCCTTGGGCTTGCCGACGGGCCCCGCCGAAGGCTTGTCCGGATCAGCGTATCGTTGTGCGGCACCCATCCGGAGCAGGACGTCCGAGAGCCACCCCTTGGGCGTCCAGACGCGGGCCAGCAGTCGGCCGTGGGCGTCCTTCGGGCGTTTCCCGGACGGGAAAACCCACACCCGCCGGCCGAGGGTGGTCTGGCGCGTGATGCTCTTGGCGCGGTCCCCGCCACGCTCGTCGAACTCCGGGCAGTTGACGTCAAAGAGGCGGACCTCGACCGTGCCGGCCTCGCAGACCACCTTGAAACTGTCGCCATCCATGAGGTCGACCACCCTTGCAGGAAACGCGGGCGGGTAGGGCACCGGCACAGACGCCCTGGCCGCGGGCGCGGCGCCCGGCACCAGGGCGAAGGCTGCAGCACAAAGGACCGCAACGGGCAGGAAGGGCTTTGCCTTCATGGCGCGCTCCTTCAGAAAGAGGGGGAACAGGGTGCTTACTATACACCCTGGCATGCGTCGGCCACAAGGCTGGAGCAGCCGGGGGGGCACGCTTGCCGTGCGGTGGGTGCGGAGACCCGCCGCACACATGGCCGACTTGACGTTGTAGTGTCAGGCACCGGCTCACCGAAACCAACGAACGCCACGGTCCGGGATGGGCCGTGGCGTTCGGTCTGCGCAAAAAAGGCGCGGCGGACCGGGGAAGCCCGCCGCGCGCGAAATCCCCTACTCGAAGTTCACCTCCACGAGGTGGGCCGAGCAGGAGATGCAAGGGTCGTAGGCCCGGACCAGCATCTCCAGGAGGTGGGTGATCTCCTCCTGCGACTTGCCGGCCTGGATGAGTTGCGGGATCCAGGCCCGGAAGTCCGCCTCGATGTTGGCCAGGTTCTGGTTCGTCGGGATGACCAGGTTCGCCCCGGTCACGATGCCGTTCTCGTCGTACTCGTAGTGATGGACCAGGGTGCCGCGCGGCACCTCGACGATGCCGACGCCCTCTCCGCCGGCGCCGTCGGGCCACTCCAGCGGGGGCTTCTCGTCCTGGATGCCGGCCTCGATCAATTCATCGAGCAGCCGCAGGATGTCGTAGTAGCAGTGGACCGTCTCGATGATCTGGGCGGTGTTGTTGTGGAACGGATTCGTGTTGGGGCCCGTGAGGCCGAGTTTCTCGGCGGCTTCCTTCGCCTCGGGCCGGAGTTGGCTGTGGTTGTTATTGAAGCGCGCGAGGGCCCCGACCATGAGGCTTTCGCGCTTATTTCTAACGTGCTTGGCGGAGGAGTGCTCGACGATCGACTCGTGGATGATCTGCTTGTAGTCGTGCTCGTCCACGGGTCGTGAGTCGCTGGTCATGAGGTCGCCCTTGAAGAACGCGTACTCGTCCGGGTGGGTGATGGACTCGTACTCGGTCTCGCGCTCGAAGTCGGGCGGGGTGAGCGTGGCGAAGAGGTCGACGGTGGCCTGGACGTCCTCCTCGAAACTCGCGATGTGGTCGCGCAGTTTCTTGAGGTCCCGCACGGTCGGCAGTTTCATGTACCCGCCGGGCACCATGCTGATGGGATGGGTGTGGCGGCCGACGAGGGCCTGGCAGATTTCGTGGGAGAGGCCCTTCAGGCGCATCGCCCGCAGGACCACGTCGGTGTGGGTCTTGGCGAGCGGGATGACGCTCGGGGCGTCGAAGAAGTCCGGCGCCACGAGGAAGTAGCAGTGGAGCCAGTGGCTTTCGAGTTGCTCGGCGTGGAGGACGATCTTCCGGAGCCGCTCGGTCTGCTCGCTTATACGGATGCCCATGGCGTCTTCGGTGGCCCGCAGGCTGGCGGAGCCGTGCCCGCACGCGCAGATGCCGCAGATGCGCGTGGTCAGGAACATGGCGTCCTTCCACGAGCGTCCGCGGAGCATCGCCTCGAAGAAGCGGGGCGATTCGGTGACCTCGAATTTCGTGTCCACGAGTTCGCCGTCGCGGACGGTGGCCACGATGTTGCCGTGACCCTCCACGCGCGTGACGTAATCGACGCGGACGTCCATGGATTTAGCGGCCTGGGTCATGAATTCGTCACTCCGTTTGCTGGTGCCGCCGCGCCGGCGGCTTGTCGCGCTCCCCTTCGGGTCGCGGCTAAAATGCCCACCTGAAATCTCAAGTCCCAAATCTCAAATCTGAGATTTCAAATCCGAAATCTGAAATCCCCAATCCGAAATCGCTTCACTTCATCTTCTGGACCTGCTCGTAGTTGCCCTGGAACAGGCTGAACTCGCGGAACACGTCCTCCATGGTGAGGCCGAACTCGGCCATCACGTCCTCGGCCGCCTGCGTGTTCGGGTCGTCCACGAGGCCCCGGCACCCGATGCACTTGTGCCCGGCGCTCGGGCACAGGAACGGGGCGCAGCCGGCGCGGGTCACCACGCCCAGGCACGGCACGCCCTTGTGCCACAGGCAGACGTTGCCGGCCAGTTTGCAGTCGACGCACACCGGGTAGTTGGGCTGGCGGTACGGTTTGCCCATGAGGAGGCACTTGGCGACCTCGAGGAACTCGCAGGTGTTGATCGGGCACCCGTGAATCTCGGCGTCGACCTTGACCTCGGCCGACAGCGGCCGGGTGGAGATGTGCGGGAACCACTCCTTCTTGTCGCCGTAGACGTACTCGGCCACGTCGGCGGGGTCCTGGAAGTTCTTGATCGTGTTCACCCCGCCGATGGTGGCGCAGGCGCCCAGGGCCACCAGCACGTCCGTCTTGGCGCGAATGGCCTGGATGCGTTCGATGTCGTGCGGCGTGACGATCGAGCCCTCGACGAACGTGATCCGGTAGTGGTCGGCGTCGCCGTCGGACGCCTCGCGGAAACGGACAATGTCCGCCCGCTCCAGGATGGGCAGCAGTTTCTCGTTGGCGGCCAGGACCTGGAGTTGGCACCCCTCGCAGCAGGCCAGCGAGAAGAACGCCAGGGTGGGTTTGTCGGCCATCGCAATGCCCTTATTTCTGATTTTGGCTTCTTGATTACGGCCGCGCCGGGCAAGCCCGGCGGCTAAGTGTCGTTGTTGCCGTCAATCCGAAATCCGAAATCTGAAATCCGAAATCTCAGATCCCTTCCCTCAGCCGCTTCACCTGCTCGTAGGTGAACACGGGGCCCTCGCGGCAGACGTACGTGCCGCGAATCTGGCAGTGCCCGCACTTGCCGATGCCGCACTTCATGTGCCGCTCCAGCGAGCAGATGATGCGGCTCTCGGGGACGCCCTCGGCCAGCGCCTCGAGCACCGTAAACTTGAACATGACGGGCGGCCCGACGATGACCGCCCACGTGCGCGACGGGTCCATCTCGATCTTCGAGAACAGTTTCGTGATGACCCCCACGTGGCCGTCCCACCCCTCGTCCGGCCGGTCCACCGTGACGAACGTCTCGGCGTCGTCGCGCTCGGTCCACTCCTTCAGTTCGTCGCGGAAGAGGAGCAGGTTCGGCTCGCGGGCGCCGACGAGAATCGTCACCTTGCCGTAGTCGTCCCGCTTGTCCAGGACGTACCGGATGAGGCTGCGCGTGGGCGCCAGGCCCAGCCCGCCGGCGACGAAGAGGACGTCCCGGCCCTTCATCTCGTCGAACGGGAACGTGTTGCCGAACGGGCCGCGGATGCCGAGGCGGTCGCCCTCGTCGACCTCCTTCAGTTTGTTCGTCACGAGGCCGATGCTGCGGACCGTCAGTTCGAACCCCTTGCCCTGCGTGGGGCTGGAGCAGATGGAGATGGGCGCCTCGCCCACGCCGAAGACCGTCACGCCGACGAACTGGCCGGGCTGGTAGTCGAGCGTCCCCTCCTCCATCTCGAGGCGGAAGAACCGCTCCGTCTCGGTCATCTGCTCGGCCCTGGTGATGCGTGCCATGTGCGGCACGTACGGGCTCTCGGCCGAGGCGCCTGATTGGATATCGGCTTGGGTCACGGCTATGGGCTCCTTCCCTGTGTCGCCAATTCCCGCGCGGCGGGGCTCCCGGCCCGCCGCATTTTGCGCGGTGGGTCTCCGTACCCACCGCGCTCGAATGGCCGATTCTCCCTCTGCGCGGCGGGTGCGGAGACCCGCCGCGCACGAAGTAGCGTTACAGTGTTACCGGCTGCCGGCGATCTGGACGTACGTGTCGCGGATGCTGATGTTCGCCACGCACGCCCGCTCGCACCGGCCGCAGCCCACGCAGCCCGGCCGGCCCGTCTGCTCCAGGATGTACTTGCCCTTGCGGAACATCCGGTGCCGCAGGCGGCTCGAGCGTTCCTCGCGGAAACTCTCGCCCCCCGCCACTTCGGCGAACGGGTCCAACTGGCACGAATCGTACCGGCGGGTCCGGCAGCCGGCGGTCAGGTCGTCGGCGATCTCGTCGTACACGTCGAAGCAGTAGCACGTGGGGCACGTCGTGTTGCACGACCCGCACGAGAAGCACCGCCGCGCAATCGCCTCCCACACCAGGCTGTCGTATGACGCCTCCAGCACCTCCGGCAGGTACTTGACCTCGTACGGCAACTGGTAATGGAAGTTGCTCCGCTTCTCCTCGGTGAACTTCTTGTGGGCCTCCATGTCGGCCTTGGTGGCGTCGCGGACGGCGGCGGCCTCGACGAGGGCCCGGCCCTGTTCCGTCGCCACCTCCACGAAATAGTCCTCGCCCATCGGCGTGAGCATGACGTCGTAGCCCGACTCCGGGTACAGCGACCCCATGTCCAGGCAGAAGGACGACTCGTCGCACGGGGCGGCGCAGTCGACGCCCACGATGGCCGTGTCCGCCCGACGGGCCAGGTAGTGCGGGTCCGCCACGTCCTTCGCGAACGCCGCGTCCAGCGTCCCGATGGCCGTGATGTCGCACGGATGCACGCCGAACAGGACGGTCGGCTCGTGCTCCAGGACCGCCTCCGGCGAGGGGCCGTCGTCCAGCCGGTACGAGACCAGTTGCTGGCGCGGCGGCCAGAGGAACTTCTTCGGGCCCAGCACCGTCACGTTGTAGTCGAGCCGGACGTCGCCGGCGTCCTCGAGGTACGCCCACCCGAACTTCTCGTCGCTCGCGTCCGAGACGTTCGTTTCCTTGAGGACGGGGGCGGCCACCTTTCGCTCGGCCATGAGGGCCTTGACCCAGGAGGCCAGATCGCTGCGTTTCAGCACCTGTGGCAACATGCGCGTTCGCCCTTTGCTTTTGCGTCTATGCGTCGGTCTCGCCTCGGAGACCGCTTCGCTTTGAGTCTCGAATCTGAGATCTCAAATCTGAAATCTCAGATTTCAAATCCGTTATTCGTTTCGCCTTCCGCCCGCCCGCGCTCCGCTGCGCGTCGCGGCTAAAATTGCCGGATCGTGCGCCGTTGCCGGTTGCCGGTTGCCTGTCGTCGTCAATCCGAAATCCGAATTCCGCAATCCGAAATCACTTTTCCCCCAGGACCTCCGCCACGGTCTCGAGCAGCCGGTCCGGATCGACCGGCTTCTCCAGGAACACCTCGACCGGCATGAAGTCGGCGTCGGTCTCCGGCGAGAACTCGAACCCCGTCTTCTGCGACACGCTCGTCAGCATGATGATGGGGATGCCCGCGGTGGCCTCGTCGCCCTTGAGTTCCTGGGCGATGTGGAACCCCTCGGTGTCCTTGGCCATCATCACGTCGAGCAGGACGCAGTCCACGCCGCCCTCGCGGATGCGCGAGAGGCCGTCCGGCCCGTTCAGGGCCGCCGCCACCTCGTAGCCCGCCCCTTCGAGGACGGCCTTGGTGGCCTCCACCAGGTCGGGGTCGTCGTCGATGATCAGGACCGTCTGCTTCGGGTCTGCCATGAGCGATGCTCCGTGTCTGAGCGAGGTTCCGGAACCCGAGCCGGCCGCCCCCTCGGCCTCCGGCTCTCAGGCGGGCTTGGGTTTCTGTGAAAGGTTTCACAGACGCCGCCAAAAATATATACCCGCCCCAACGCTCACACATTGTAGCCGTCCCCCGGCCGCTGTCAACCATTTGCCGACGGTTTTTCGGCGAGAGCGTCCATACTCCCCATGCCTCTGCATTCGCTCTCAGAAACTGAGCGTGAAATGCTGCATATACCCGTTGTAAATCAGCACGCCATGCTTGAGCACGTCCCTGCCGATCAAGCATTGAATGGGCTGCCCCTGTAGGGGGGCAGCGATCGCCATCGCCTCAGCCACAACCCCGGAGGGGAGGTGAAGACGAACCACATACTGCAGGCAACGTACGTTGGAGGACGATGGGGTATGAATTAACGTCGAACCGACAGGGTTCAGATTCAGGCTACTGACAATCCCAGGGTTGACCACGGTGCCTGAAGCCCCCGTGTCTATCAGAGCCTGCGCGGCCACAGGCGAGGGGATGCTTTGGCCGTTCGACCGTAGATGCTGCTCAAGCGCAGAGGCAACACCTATGTGAAGTTGGACTACGGGCCCCGATTGTTGAAGGTTGGCAGCCTGCGTCGTGAAGGAAGGCATTCACACGCCCAGCAGATTGGTCGTAAAGTTCTGGGGTGTCTCTACTTCCACGATTTGCTTGACAAGAAAAGGCACATTGCCGAATCGTTCGTATCCATGTCGAATGGCGTCTTCGGCACTGTCGAAAACGTCAACGACCTCCCTGCCCTTGATCAGGGCAAATTTGCCCGCTGCACGGGCGAGCAACTCGTCCTTCCGCGCCTCATAGGTTCCTTGTTCTTCGGAAAGTTCGTCTCTCATGATTTGCCCCTCCATTCTAACTTCTCGCACAAGTATTATACCACGCAATAGCGGCCACGCAAGGCTCTCTCAGCAACGCTCAGCAGATGCGCGGCAGATCCTCGCCGTAAGGCATCTCCAGGACCCGCTCGCCGCCGATGCGGGTCCGCAGCGTGACGCGGGGCCCGCGGGCCGGGGCGGGGAGCACCTCGCCGATCTCGGCCGCCTCCCGCCCCAACGCGTGGCTCCGCATCGCCGCCAGCGCCGCCTCCGTCTCCTGCGGCGCGACGACCACCACAAACTTCCCCTCGTTCGCCACGTTCAGCGGGTCGAGGCCGAGGGCGGCACACGCCCCCGCCACGGCCGGACGCACCGGCACGCGGGGCTCCTCGATCCGCATGCCGACGCCGGCCGCCTCGGCCAGTTCGTTGACCGCGGCCGCCAGGCCCCCGCGGGTCGGATCCTTCAGCACCCTCAGGCCCGGACACGCCGCCAGCAGCGCCTCGGCGAGCGGCCAGAGGGGCGCCGCGTCGCTCGCCACGGCCGACTCGAACCGGAGCCCTTCCCGCCGGCTCATCACCGCCACCCCGTGATCCGCCACCGTCCCGGAGACGAGCACCCGGTCGCCGGGCCGGACGGCCTCGGCCGCCAAGGCCCGGCCGGCGGCGATGCGGCCCAGGCCCGCCGTGTTGATGAACAGGTTGTCCGCCCCGCCCCGCTCCACCACCTTCGTGTCGCCGCAGACGATCGGCACATCCACCTCGCGGGCGCAGGCGGCGGCGGAGTCGAGCACCCGGCCGAGGACCGCCCGCGCCAGCCCCTCCTCGATGATCAGCGCCAGCGACAGCGCCACCGGCCGCGCCCCCACGCACGCCAGGTCGTTCACGGTGCCGGCGACGGCCAGGCGGCCGATGTCGCCGCCGGGAAACTCCAGCGGCCGGACGGTGTAGGAGTCGGTCGTGAACGCGAGGGCCCCCGCGGCCTCCGGCTCCGACGGGGTCCCGCCGAAGAGGACGGCGGCGTCGGCCAGGCGAGCCAGTTGCCCCGTGCCGTCGAACGGGCCGAAGCGGGCCAGGATCTCCTCGCGCACCAGGTCCATCATCCGCTCGCCGCCCCCGCCGTCCGCCATCAGGATGAGGTCGTCGTCCATGGGCGCCTCGCGAACGCGTCGCTTTTCGAGCCCGCTGCGGAAGCGGCGGGTCAGTCCCATCCGCCGTGGCGCGTGCCACCGCGGATGAGGATGTCCCGGTGCCCCCGCACCGGGCTCGGGACAGCCGCGTCGCCCCGCCTCACAACTGCTCGTACCGCGCCGCGGCGCGGAAGATGCGGCCGATGGCCTCCGGCGCCACGGTCGCCGGCGCGTACCGCTCGTTCAGCGGCTGGAGGCGGACCTGGTCCGGCCCGTCGAAGAACACCCGCTTGAACGTGCTCTCGTCCTCGCCCGGCCCGCTGCCCGCGGCGAAGCGGACGAAGCAGTCGTCGCCGGAGTGCACCGGGGCGGCCGGCGAGAAGACGATCACGTCGCCCTCGCGGTACTTCGGCTCCATCGAATCGCCCACCACGCGGACCGCGAAGGCGTTCGGGTCCGCCATCTCGGCCGGCACCGAGATGTAATCGTCCGCGATGCCCGCGGGGTACCCCAGGTCCGTGAACTCCCGCGGGTACCCCGCCGCCACCTTGTTGATGATCGGCACGGCCCGCAGGGCGATGGCCTCCTCGTCGCCGGCGAGGGCGTCGTCGGCCCGCGCCAGGTGATGCAGGAGGCCGCTGCGATGGAGGGCGTCGAGGTCGAGGGCCCCGGACGGACGGCCCGCGGGCCGCGCCGCCTCCGGCCCCCCGCGGGAGCCGTCGCCCGCCTCGTCCGGTTCGGCGCCCTCGGCGCCGGGCGGAAGGCCGCGCATCGCCCGCTCCGCCTCGTCCACCAGTTCCAGCAGGTGGGCCTTGACGGGGTCCGGCAGTTCCGACAGGCGGGCGGTCTCGAGCAGTTCCTTCGGCGCCAGGTCGAGGGCGGCGGCGAGGCGCTGAATCTTCTCGTTGCGCGGCGGGGGGGCGTAGCCGGTCTCGATCTGCGACAGGTACGACTTGGCCATGCCCGTCCGCTCGGCCAGGTCCTCCAGCGTCATCCGCTTCTGCTGGCGCCGCTTCCGGACCTTCTCGCCGAAGATGCCGCGCTCCCGGCGGGCGGTCAGCATCCGCCGGATCGTCTCCAGGTCCTCCAGATAGTCTTCACGCCCCATGGCGTCGCTCCCGATAGGCGGGGACCGGTCCCCGCTGCGCCTTCCGCCGGTCCGCGTGGCTGCCGGCGGCCGACGGCGCGCTCGGCCGCCTTTGCGTGCCCCAGTTTACGATTTTACGAACGCGCGTCAAGGCCCCATCGGCGATCGGCAGGGAGGCTGTTTAATAATTTTCCAACTTTTTCGCTGCCCGGCACTTGACAAAGCCCGCCTCTTGCGTTAGAATGGGGAGGTTTGCCGGGCGCCAAACATGAAATCCCCCATCCCCAATGCCGGAATCGTCCTGTCCCTTGCCCGTTTAAAAAATAGCAAACTCCGCGAGATGGGCCTCACCCCGCAGCACCTCCGCCGCCTCTTCCACCTGATTCCGCTGCGCGAGCGGCACGCCCTGAGCCTCGTCCACCTCCGCGGGGCCCGGTATCGCGAACTGGCCGGAATCCTCGGCATCAGCCCCCGCTCCGTCCGGCGGCTGCTGGACCGGGCACGGGCACGCCTCCGCGACCCGGTGAACCTGGCGTTCATCGCCCGGTGGCGGCGGCTGGAACCGGCCGAGCGGCGGCTCGTGGACCTCCATCGCTTCAAGGGCATGCCGCTTCGCGAGATCGCCCGGATGGGCCTCGTGGCCCTGCCCGCGGAGGACGACCCGGGTCCGGCGCCGGCGGCCTCGGACCGCCGCGGCGCCGCCCTGCGCCTCCGGGATCTGAAGGCGTTCTGGCGGCGGATCGAGCGCCGCGGCCAGCGGTGGGCCCGGCGGCATCAGCGCGCCGACGACGACGGCGACGACGGCGCCTCCGGCGGTCCCTCCTCGTCCGCCGGATAGGTGAATCGAATGCGGAAGCACGGCGCACCACTCAAATCCTCGCCGTACAGCGACTGCAATTCCTCCAGCAGCGCCTCGCGGGAGGCGAAACCGTCCAGGCGGGCGTCCTCGTCCGTCAGGTCCGCCGGCGCGACGCGCTCGAACGCCGTGATGCGGATCCGCCCGAGGCCCGGGATGAACTCGCCCTGCCCGGGGCGCAGCCGCCGCTTCGGCCACAGGCGAATCGTCTGCCGCTTCTCGCCCGACCGGACGAGGGCCAGGAACTTCTTCTTCAGCAGGATCATGGAAAGGAGCATACGCATGGGCGTCTACCGTCTCAACCAAAAGTTCCGGGCCGTGCCGCTTGTTCCGAAGGGAACGAGGGAGCAAGGGAGCAAGCGAGCGAGAGAAGGAGAACGCCAGAAGGGCGCACCCGCCGTTGCTGCCGGATCCCTGGATCCCTCGGTCCCTTGTTCCCCGGCCGTTCCCAGCGACCGCCAGGTGCACCTGGCCGAGATGTTCGGCATCGGCCTCGACGAGACCCACGAGGTGACCCTGTACGACGGCCTCGCCCTGGACGTCCGCGCGGGCGACATCGTCTACATCACCGGGCCGTCGGGCAGCGGCAAGAGCGTCCTGCTCCGGCTGCTGGTGCGGGCCATCCGCGACGCCGAGCCCGGCGGCGGCCGCGTCGTCGACCTGGCCCGTCTGCACGTGCCCACGGATCGGCCGATCATCGACCTGCCGGGGTCGGACCCCGACGCCCCCGCCCCGCTGGAGACGGTCCTGCACCTCTTCAGCACGGTGGGCCTGGCCGACGCGATGGCGCTGCTGCGGCCGGCGGGCGACCTCTCCGACGGCCAGCGGTACCGGCTGCGGCTGGCCCTGGCGCTGGATCGGCTGCTCGGCCAGGCGGGTGCGTCGGGTGCCACCGATTGCTTGCCAATCGGTGCGCCGCGCCAGGTGCCACCGATTGCTTGTCAATCGGTGTGCCGGCATCGGAGCGCACGGTTTGGCAAGCAAACCGTGGCACCTGCCGAGCGCAGCGGGGCGACGGCCCCGCCAAGCCGGGCCACGCCACGGCGTAGCG